>NZ_DDGH01000030.1:33454-77719 GCF_002337565.1 Rhodopirellula sp. UBA1907
ATGGCACGGAACTTTGGTTGGTCGACAACGCAGCGTTGGATTTCGATAGCAATTCGACGTTGGACGTGACGGTGGAGGTCTACGACGCGAGTTTGTCCGCGAGTGCTCTGGACAGCGTCGCTCATTCGATGTCCGTGACGGATGTGAACTCGTCGCCAACGGTGAGCCTGAGTCCATCAGGGACGTCGCTTTCAGAAGACACGGCAACGGGTTCGCGAATCAAGATGGCGGATATTATCGTGACGGACGACGCTACGGGAACGAACAATCTGTCTTTGTCAGGCGACGACGCGGCCTTGTTTGAGATTGACGGAACCGAGTTGTTCTGGCGTGGTGATACGCCTTTGGACTTCGAGACCGCATCGACTCTCACTGTAACGGTGAACGTGGATGATTCGACCATCGGTGGTGGAATCGATTCCTCAACCAATTTCACGCTGACCGTCACCGATGTCAACGAAGCACCCAGTTTCACCGTCGTTACTCCGCTCACAGTTATTGCGGAAGACGAGGATCTCTCGGGCGGATTGAAGGTTGCTGATTTGGATATCACCGACGACGCACTTGGTGCCGAAACTTTTTCATTGAGTGGCGATGACGCCGCATTGTTCGAAGTGGTCGGCACCGAATTGCGGTTGCGAGCTGGAATCACCCTCGATGCAATCACGAATCCTAACTTGGACGTGACCATTGATTTGGATGATGCGAGTCTCGGTGGAGGTTCCGAGGACACCGAATCGTTGCAGATCCAAGTCACCACGACGAACACACCGCCGACGCTCAGTGATTGGCAAGACAACTCGCTGGCGGGACAAACGGTCACCGTGCCCGCTTCCGTTTTTAACGGGCTATCCGACGATGTGGATGGGCAAGTCCTCACGGCTCATTTGAGTGCCGGACCGCTGGTTGGGGTCTTGGATCTGCAAGCCGACGGCAGCTTCACATTCACACCGCCGCCAGGATTCATTGGTTCCATTTCATTCGAATGGACCGCGTTTGACGGACGACAACACAGTGCGGCGGCGACGGTGACGCTGACGTTCTTGCCCGTGCCAGTCGTGCCGACCCCGCCTGCACCGACCCCACCGGAGGACACGTCTGGTTCCAATTCGGACGCATCGGATGGTGACTCCAACGACTCCAACAACGATTCCGACAACGGCGATAATTCGGAAGACAGTTCCAGCGATTCGGAGTCGGAATCCACAAACGAAAGCGACTCGGCAGAAGTCGCCGTTGGCATGCCCAACGCCGCCACAACCAATCCCGATGGAACCGCACAACAGTCGGGGCAATCCGGTGGTGCTGAAGAAACATCGACGGAACTCGAACGGATGAATGCGAGTGTCAACGAAGCGAGACTGGCGCAAGAGGCCGCCGAACGTGAAATGCAAACCGAAAGAAACCAGCTTGGTCTGACACAATCGGGCGGTCGAGTCCAGCGTTTGGATCTCGACTTCGATTTCGGATCCGACGGCGTCGCGATGACATCCATCGACTATGCCTTGATGAGCCAACCCGGCGAGATGTGGGACCAACTTGACAACTACCAACAAAAGGTCAATTCCCAAATCAAAGGTGACTTGATTGTCGTCGGTACCGCCGGTGCCGCGGCATCCAGTGTGACCGTCGGCGTTGTCGCATGGGCGTTGCGCAGCGGATTGTTGTTGTCTGGATTGATTGCCCATATGCCAGCTTGGAGCGCGGTCGACCCGTTGTTGATCATGCAAGGATTCTCTGGAACCGGTGACGGAGAAACACTCGAAGAACTCATGGACCGCCACGATAAAGCGATGACAGACGAATGATTAGTCTCTATCAGCGTATCCCGATTCGCATTCGGATTTCACTTGGATTGGTTGGTCTGATGGCCGGCAGTTTGCTGGTCGCCAGCGCTGCTGGATTCTTCCCCAACGAACAGGAAGAAATCCTTCACGGACGTGCGCGCTTGTGCGAAACGCTGGCAATCAGCGGAACCGCAATGGCCAGTCACGGTCAGGTCGACTCTTTACGAGTCACCATGGAATCGATCGTTCACCGAGATCCTCAAATTTTGTCGATCGGTTTGGTCTCGAGCGAAGGCAAATTGCTCGTTTCCGCGGGAGAGCACGCTGAGTTTTGGGACGAGAGTCTCGAGGATGATGTCAATCAAATGAAAGTCCCCGTGTTTCGATACGGAAAACAATGGGGCGAAATGCAGTTCGCTTTTGCATCAACCGGGGGTTTGTTCGGTCTGAACTATTGGGCTCCCGCTTGGTTGTTGATCGTCCTGATTCCCGCTTGTTTGATTCAGTTTTCATTCTTCTTGAAGAAGACGCTGGAGAGTTTGGATCCCTCCGGAGCCGTCCCGACGCACGTCGAGAACGCGCTGGATACCATCACGGTCGGATTGGTTCTGCTGAACTCGAAAGGCCGCATTCTGTTTACCAACCGTCGTCTGAACCAATTGCTGTCTCAAGAATCAGCGGATTTGATGGGAAAGAAGATCGACGATTTGGAATGGCAAATGATCGCCGACACCGGTGCTGTTCTGCCATGGGAAGAAGCGAAACAGAACGACGATTCGGTCATGGATCGAATTCTGCAATTCGACAACAACGGCCGCATGCTGACCTTCAGCGTCAACTGCACGCCCATCGCTGGCCAAGGGTACCTGGTCACATTCGAAGACATCACGCTGATCGAAGAGAACAAAGTCGCTCTCGCGAAAGCTCGTGACGCCGCCGAAAACGCTAACGCGGCCAAGAGTGATTTCCTGGCCAACATGAGCCACGAAATCCGAACGCCACTCAATGCGGTTCTCGGTTTCACCGATGTGCTGCGACGCGGATTGGTGTCCAGCGGTGACGAAGCCGTTGACCATCTCAACATGATTCACCGATCCGGTGCTCACCTGTTGGAACTGATCAACGACATCCTGGATTTGTCCAAGATCGAATCGGGGCACCTGCAGACTGAGACGATTGATACCAGCCTGGACGACATCGTCACGGATGTGGCCAACACATTGAAAGTCAAAGCCGACGAGCAAAACTTGGCGTTGAAAGTCGACTTCCGGACCGCGATCCCTAGAACGATTCAGTCCGACCCGACCCGATTGCGGCAGGTCATCACGAACCTGGTCGGCAATGCGATCAAGTTCACCGAGAGCGGATCCGTGTCGATTGTCACGTCACTATTGAAGACGCCATCCAACTCGCTGGAAGGCTATGATCCGATCGTTCGAGTCGACATCATCGACACCGGAATCGGGATGACGCCGGACCAGCAAGCCAAAATCTTTGACTCGTTTGTGCAGGCCGACAGTTCGACCACTCGTAAGTTTGGTGGAACGGGACTTGGGCTTTCGATCAGTCGTCGTCTCGCCGAGGCGATGGGTGGATCCCTGACGGTGCACAGCGAAGTTGGGATCGGCAGTACCTTCCGCGTGGAACTTCCGACCAGCATCGCGAGCCTGCAAGACATGGTCAGTCCCGAAGAGCTGGCTCGCTTGGCACAAGAGAAATCAGCCGGTGCGGTGAATTCGGAACTGCTGCGACTGCCTGCGAAACGAGTGTTGGTCGTCGACGACGGCGAAGCCAACCGCCGCCTCATCGAGTTGGTGCTCAAACGCGCCGGAGCGACCGTGATGAGTGCCGAAAACGGTCAAGAAGCCCTGGACATGATCGCCGAAGGAAACGATTCAGGCTATCCATACGAGTTGGTGCTGATGGACATGCAGATGCCGGTCTTGGACGGATACTCCGCGACTCGATTGCTGCGTGAGCGAGAAGACACGACTCCTGTCATTGCATTGACCGGTAACGCCATGCGTGGTGACCGTGAGAAGTGCATGGATGCTGGTTGCGATGACTTCCTCACCAAACCCGTCAACTTGGATGAGTTGCTTGAGATGGTCTCGCAATACTTGGGAGAAGTCGATCCAGGCACGTTGCGCAATGCAAACGCTATTGCAAATGAAGCTCCCTCCTCGGCGACTTCCAGCAGTGCAGGCGTTCTGCCAACAATGCAGTCGCCAGTTCTCGAGGCATCCACGCCCTTGTCGCCATCTGATTCACCAACCCCGGCTTCGAATAGCTTGCCATCTTCCGCCATCGTGCCAACGTTACCGATGGACGACGAAGACTTCCGAGCGATCGCGGGCGACTTCGTGACACGATTGCACGCCAGATTGGATGGAATCGAACAAGCGATTCAGGAATCCAAGTTTGACTTCGTGCACGGCGAAGCTCACTGGCTCAAAGGTGCCGGCGGAACCGTCGGATTGGATGTCTTCACCGAACCAGCACGAACATTGGAACAAGCCGCAAAGGATGAATCGACCGACATTGCTCAATCGATCCTCAACGAAATTCGCGATTTGCATGGTCGAGTGGCAATCCCGGGTATGGATCTGTCGCAGGAATCGAGCCCATCCGAATCGCTCAGTCCCGCTTTCGCGTCGGTCGATCCAGCGACCATCATCAATCCAATCCATTGTGCCTTGCCACTGGATGACCCGGACTTCCACGCCATTGTCTCGGACTTCATCGGTCGACTCGACAAACGTTTGGTAGACATGCGAGACGAGCTTCGCGATCAACGCTTTGATGCTCTGGAACTCAGCGCTCACTGGTTGAAGGGAGCCGGCGGCACGGTTGGCTATGGCGACCTGACCCAACCATCACGTGATTTGATTGACGCCGCACTGGCAAACAATCCGACAGACTGCGAAACCTATCTGTCGCAAATTGAATCGGTTCGTGCACGCATGATCCTTCCTGAACCATTGCCACAACCGGTTTGAGTCCACCTGACAAAGTTGGATTTGAGAAACGGAATACGAAGATCATCGGAAGACGGTATTGGCTCGCGAGCTTTTCTCAATCGTTGCGACCGACACAATCGTTCGGGTCGTTCGGGGGGCAAAAAGCAATCGCCATCAAATCCTGCTGGTGCGCGTTGCGCATCGTACCGTGAGGCATGTTTTTGAAACGTCCTCGACACTGCTCTTTTTGAAACCGCTCCCTTCGGACCACACTCGATGAACGCTTCCAATACCTCCACTGATACGGCCGTCTTCAGCGCGCCCGTTGTTCCTGGAAGTCATGGTGTTCTTCCACAAGGGAACTCAGCCAAACCCGTCGCCGCTTTGCCCGGCAAGATCATGATCGTGGACGATGAAATCGCCAACGTTTTGGTCGTCAAGAAATACTTAGAACGAGCCGGCTATCGCGATTTCGAAACGACTACCGATTCCACCTCCGCGTTTCGAATCCTCGAAACCAGCATGCCAGATGTTCTGCTGCTGGACATCAATATGCCCAACGTCGATGGCATTCAAGTGTTGGAGCGAGTCCGACAAGACCCGCGTTTCAAGCACTTGCCCGTCTTGATTCTGACCGCCAACACGGATGAACGGATCAAATTGGTTTGCTTGGAATTGGGCGCGACTGACTTTTTGCTCAAGCCCGTCGACCCGATGGATTTGACTCCGCGAGTTCGCAACTCACTGCAAAGCAAAAGCTTTCAAGATCGACTGCAGCATCACGCGGCGGAGCTCGAACTCAAAGTCGAACAACGCACGCGAGAACTGGAAGCATCCCGCCGCGAAGTCATTTACTGTTTGGCTCGTGCCGCCGAAATGCGAGACAACGACACCGGGAACCACGTCATCCGAGTCGGCCGTTTCGCAGGGATCATCGCCGCTGGGATGGGATTGCCGGATTGGTTTGTTCGTGACATCGAAATGGCCGCCCAGTTGCACGACGTAGGCAAGATCGCCATTCCCGATGCCATTTTGTTGAAACCTGGCAAGCTCGAACCAGAAGAGTTCGACGTGATCCAAAACCATGTTAAGTTTGGACACCAAATCATCCAGCCACACACCAGCACCGACGCTCGCCGAATGCGTACGCACGTGGAACTCGGTGCCGACATGCTCAGCAACGGCAGTGCATTGATGCGACTAGCCGCCAGCATCGCACAAACCCACCACGAAAAGTTTGATGGCTCGGGTTACCCGCTTGGATTGGCCGGCAGCGACATTCCTCTTGAAGGCCGAATCACCGCCGTCGCTGATGTGTTCGACGCCCTGTCCGCAGAGCGACCCTACAAGAAAGCCATGCCTCGCGAGAAGTGTTTCTCGATTCTCGAAGAAGGCCGCGGATCACACTTCGACCCCGATGTCTTGGACGCGTTTTTCGATTGCACCAAAGAAATTGTTCGCGTGCAGTTGGACTACATGGATCACTGCGAACCCACACCAGCCCCCGCGGCCCCAAGCGAACCCAACGAACAAGCATCCTAACCAACCCGCACCTCCGCCAACCTGCAACTCCGCCAACCTGTCGCTCGGCGGTCCCCCGCCGAGATCGCGTGCACCCCAGGATCCCCAACCTGTAATCGACAGTCCCCCGCCGAGACCACGCACACCGCAAACCCGCAGCGTCAGCAAGGCCACACCACCACAATCAATTGCCATTTTGCATAGATCACTTTGCAATTTGCAATTTCTCCGTCTCAGCTAACCTTCATTCCAAACACGCACAAAGAACCCCGCGTCAAGCTTCCGACCCGACTCGTCCGGCAACCGCAGTCGTCCCGTTTCAAACCGAAGCTTTCCTGATGGCCGAGTCCTCTTAGGGATCGCACCCGCCAAGTAGTCCTGAACATCGTTTTGGTTGACGTCTGGCGAATGCCCCGTGATCAACAATCGAAACGCATCCGGTTGCAGCAACCGCAAGCAATCATCGATCAACGGCCACACATCGCGAGCCAAACGCCAGGCCTTCCCGCTAGGGCCGTGCCCGTAAGCCGGCGGGTCCATCACAATCGTGTGGTATCGATTTTCGCGACGCACTTCTCTAGCCGCGAACTTGGCCGCATCATCGACCAAGAACCGGATTGGTGGATCATCCCATCCGTTTGACTTCGCTGCCTCGCGAGCCGATTGCACATTCGGTTTCGCCGCGTCGACATGAGCGACCGCAAACCCAGCCGACACCATCGCCATGGTCGACGCACCGGTGTACGCGAACAAGTTAAGAGCTTTGGCACGATCCACAACCGAGTCATTCGCGTTGGGCGGCGAGAGCAGAGAGCCATCCGGCAAGGCATGCGTCCGCAGCCAATCCCAATTGGCCTGTTGTTCCGGGAAGACACCGATGTGCCCATATGGAGTCGGCGCGACCGGCATTCGGAAACCGCCACATTCGACGTAGCGTCCCGGTTTCCACTTCACTCGATGATTCCATCGTCTTTCACTTTCGTCGAAACGGCTGGCCGCCACCTTCCACCGTGCACGTTGCTTCGCAGCCAAACCCTCCGCCGCCGGCGAAGGCCGATCAATCAGCCGCCCTGCGACCAATTCCAATTTTCGCCCGCCACCAAAGTCAACCAGCTCATACCGATCGTCTGTGCGGCCATCGGGCATACGAGAAGGACGTGATTCAGTCGAGCGAGAGGGATCCGAAAAATTCATGGCGAGCAGTGTATCTCCAACCCGCCACCTCGTGTCCCCCACGAAACAAGACCGAAAAAACGGCGTCAGCCAAAATCGAGCGTGCCAACATCCAAGCAATTTTCAAACCCGCCGCCTGCCCCATCTCCATCGCCCCAACCCACCATTTTTGCAATTCGCATTTGTCAATTTGCACTTTGCAATTCCAAAAAACTCCCCCCCCTGCTCCAGCAGCACCCAACCCAACTGTCTCCCCAGCTCTCCACCACCCGCCACGCCAGCCAGGTTCCCTCCAACCGCCGATCGAGTCTTGTCACACCGCGGCGCGGAAGTTAATCTTTCCGCCACGAAGCCCCTGATTCCGCGGCGAGTCCCACTCGCCGCGGCGGAAGAACCCTTCGGGCGATTAGCTCAGTTGGTTAGAGCGCTGCTTTCACACGGCAGAGGCCACAGATTCGAATTCTGTATCGCCCATTTCGGCAGCTTGCCGAATACCTCGTAAATCACAGATCGAAACGCCGCTCAGGCGTTACCAGCTCAGTCAGGCTGCGCGACTCACTTTCAGCATTTACGGTACAGCGTACCGCAAACGATTGGAACTGAATCGCATGCCAAGACAAAAAGCAAAGCTCCCCAAGTACCACTACCACGTCTCAGGCCAAGCCCGAGTCTATCTCGATGGACGGTACTTCTACCTCGGCACCTACGACTCGCCCGAGAGTCACGCCCGGTACTTCGCCCTCTGCAAGGAGTACCAAAAAGACGGCTGCAAGATGCCCGAGGACAGCTCGACCCATCCGAGCGAGGACGCAACCATCACGGTGAGCTGCGTCACCGCAGACTACCTCGAGTTTGCGAAGGTGAAATACGCCAAGTCGCCAGGGGATTACTCAAAACATGAAAGCCTCTGCGACCTTATGGATTACGAATACGGAGACCTGCCGGCGGTCGAATTCGGGCCGAGACGGCTCTCCGAAATACGTGACTTGCTCGTGGCCACCAAGAACCGCCGTGGCCGGCACAACACACGCCACTACATCAACCAGCAAGTTCAGATCATCGTGCAAGTTTTCAAACGTGCCGTCGCGAGAGAACTGGTTCCAGTCGAAGTCTGGACGGCACTGAAAGCGCTGGACTCGCTGCGAGAAGGCGAGACGGTGGCAAATGAATCCACCGACCGAGAACCGGTGGGGATTGAGGCTGTACGGCAGACCGCCGAGCACCTTTCACCAGTCCTCAAGACCATGGTGCGGATCCAGGCGGCAACCGGCATGCGCCCCAGCGAAGTGCTCCGGATGCGTCCAATCGACATCGACAAACGAACGGACGGTGTGTGGGTCTACCGTCCGAATGAACACAAAACGAAACGGCACGGCAAGAAGAAACAGGTGCCAATCGTCGGTGACGCCCAAGTGGCTCTCGCCCCCTACCTGAATCGGGAGCCAACGGAATATTGTTTCAAGCCGGAGGAATCCGCTCGTTGGTATCAAGAACAAAAATCCGCCAAGCGAAAAACACCAGCCAACCAAGGCGATCGCCCCGGTTACAACAAACGCACCCGTGCGGGTGAATCGAAACCGCGTGAGTACTCCCCGAAGTTCGACAAGGACTCCTATCGCCGAGCAATTGTCCGTGCAGCCAAGAAGGCCGGGGCGGAACACTGGACGCCGTATCAGCTTCGGCACACCGCCGCGACTGTGATCCGGGAAGCACTCGGGATCGAAGGAGCCCAAGCTCTGCTCGGACACTCCAAGAGGCAGATGACCGAGCACTACGCGAAAGAGTCTCTCGACAAGGCGATCGAAGCCGCCAAAGCTGGCCCAAAGATCTAGAGCCTTTGGGATGAGGATCCAAAGTCGGCAGCGAGTGCCGACTTCTGGTCCAAGGAAGAACGGCATGCCGTGTAGGGGCGACGAGCGACACCGCAGCGTCACTTGATGGTATCGAGGACAAGGTGAGCGGAGGAATCTTACGCACGGATGTCCATCGCGAACACGCGTACCCGACGCACCTATCGCCGGCGTTTCGTCGCCTTAGCGATAGCGGTAGAGAGTTTCGACTTGCCAGTAGAAGCCGATACTCTTGGCGACTTCGCTACATCAGATCGTTGCGCCGCGTGAGTCACGCTACCACAAAACTCGTTTGAGAGAGGACCGCACAGCGACTTGCTGGTTACCTCCTAATGGCGTATCGACCCGGAATTTAAGGCGTTCCAAACACCCTGAAGACGGCCGGGATGACACGACTTGAACGCGCGGACTCTGCACCCCCCATGGTTCTCCACTGGGACACTTTCAAAGCCTAACTTCGATCTGGGATTTCCCGCACCTCAGCATAAATACCGAGGATGTGACTTGATCCCTTCTCCTGATACAGGGGCAGTGGGAAAGCCAGGGCTTCATCTGGCCGGGCGTGCCAGGCCAGATGAATCGAAATCTTTGGGGGCCAGGCTGCCCAAAGCGATGGGCGGTCAATGCTCGCTCTAGTTAGCTCGTTAAGAACTGTCGCTCAAATACACGGCGGCAAAAACATTCAACGACTTATGTTTTTAGAGTCGATGGTCCAATCCGGATCGCGTCTCAACTGGCTATCGTCACCGACAAACATTTTGGCGCCTGATTGCTCGCCTTTGAGATGCCAGTCGAGCCAAGCGATTGCCACGGGAGAATACTTCCCGCCGTGTGGTCGCCGGTAAGTTCCTCCGTGTCCGACGTCTAGGTTTGTCATCACGATTGGCACATGATCCACTCGTGAGAAATCGTCCATCGCATTTTTGTAAGCGATGTCCGACGGTCCGCCCATAATATACAGGACGGGACCGTGAAACTTCCCGAGGTCATCCTTGGTCAGATTCGGCATTGCGGCCATCGGCGATTGAGTTTGCAACACGCCACTGTTGCAAACCACTGTGGTGGTGATTCTGGGATCACCTGAAATTTCGATGGCTTGTAGTCCTCCACAGGACATCCCCATCGCAGCAACTTTGGTCGTATCAATTTTCTCGAAGTAGATGCTTCTCTCGGTTGCATCCTGCGCGATGATCCAGTCCAAGGCAGCAAGCAACTGGGACGAACTCGTCCGTTGGCGAGACGCCTCACCTCGCTGCTGCAACTGATCGAGTGGTCCAATGCCGAGAACGATGTATCCGTGCGATGCGATCTCATTGAGAAAGTTCTTGTGTTCCTCCGTTGTGTTCGCACACGCGCCATTTCCCCATAGGAGGATTGGTAGCTGTTGTTCGCTTCCAAACGCAGTGAGATCGTCCGGGCGGTAGATCGTGATGCCGGCAAGCGTTTTCGATTCCGTGGCAATCGCGGAATAGGGTCCTCGCCCACCGTCTTCAATCTTTACATTGTTGGATTGGTCGGGTGTGTTTTCATCGCCCTTTCCGTCAGCCAACGCAATGATGCTGGCGTAGGCTGGTTTGGGGTTGTTGTTTCCGTCGAACAGCAAAGGGTGTTGTCCCCATCTCCAAGTGCGACGATCGTTCAGTCCCCAGAATGTAACGCGTTCGATGACATCTTCATGTTTCTTGAAGATGGAAAACAGCTTGGCATAGTCTTCGGCCTGTACGTTCAGATCTTCAAGGGAGGGCGGTGAACTGCTTCGGAACCGGCGTCTTCCGAACTGTCCTCCGGACTCACCGCGGATGGTGACATCGAGCTCCGTGATACTGACCTTCAGTCCCAGCGATGCGTAGTCGGTAATCGCTTTTTCGATGGCCTCGAACGGAACTCGCCCGCTCCGCCAATGGCCTTGAATGCCCACGGCATCGATTGGGGCGCCGTCGGCAAGAAGTCGCCTCAGAAGCACCATCGAGCTTTCATGTTTGGGCCCTGATTCAATGTTGTAGTCGTTGTAGTAAAGCACGGCGTCCGGATCCGCTTGGCGAGCGAACTTGAATGCCAACGTGAGAAACTCCGGACCGAGTGTTTGTAGCCAATTCGAGTCGCGAAGGTTTTCGGTTTTCGCCGTTTCCGCGTCACCACCATCGTTGATCGCTTCATTGACAACGTCCCAGCTTTGCAGTCTTCCTCTGTAACGTCCTGCCAACGTATCAATATGTTCTTTCATTCGACGCTTGACGGTCTCGGGATCGCGTCCCTCGAAGAACCAATTAGGCGTCTGTGCGTGCCAAACCAGTGTGTGGCCGTTAATCGTCATATCGTTCTTTTCGGCCCACTGCACCAAAGCATCAGTCTGCTCGAAATTCCAACGATCTTCGCCCGGATGAACTCGCTCGGGCTTCATGCAGTTCTCGGGAGTCACCGCCGCAAAATGCTCCGCTGCCAATTTAAGCTCTTCTTCGGAATAGCGAGAGGGAAGGTCACCCGCCATTCCAACTAAGAACGAATCCATGAAGGCGTCTTTGATCAGGCGATCGATTTTGACGTCGACCACCGGCGCGGGATCTTCTTTCGGTGGGGGCTTCGGAAGGTTGCGGGTTGCAACTGCATCCTGGCCACCCCTTTGCCCAAACGACCGAGTGATCGTGAGCTCATCTCCTTTGAGCTTGCCGGTGTATTCAATACGAACTTCTCGCTCGCCGAATTGGCGAACCTCCGCGAATTCGATGGAATCGTTGTCGACCTTCACATCGACAAACACAACTTTTCGCTCTTCGTCTCGATCGTCCACTTCCGCTTTCAATGTCGCATCGCCAGCGGTATCAATCACAAGGTGAAAGTGGTAAGTCTGCAATCCGAACGGTGATTCGAATTGACAATGCCAGGTGCCCGTCAAGTCTTCCGAACTTTGCTTTGGCTCTTGGGCCAGGGCAAACGTGGCGGTCAGGGCCAAGCAACAAAAGCAAGCGAGCGTTTTGGAAGCCATGCGAAGAGATCCGTGCAGGTATTGTGTGAGGAAGGAATCGATCGGAGACATGGTTTATTTGGCGTTGGCGGTTTCTCGGGCCAACAGCGAAAGCATCGCCGCGGCATACCGCTCGCCGAATCCGCGAGACCCTTCCGGGTTGAAGTGAAGCTTGTCGTCGGTAGGCAAACCTGCCGACGAGATCACCTGAGCAACCGAGATTGCTTCGGGCAACTTAGCAATAATTGCGTTGTGACTTGCACATCGCCCGCCTTGGTCAGCATGCACCATTTCTCCTGCAAGAAGAGGCACCGCGTTTGGATCTAAATCCAGGTCGGTTATCAAGTCATCGTAGACGGACTTGACCTTTTGAGGCCACTCTTTGTCACCGGTATTGGATTCGCCCTGGTGCAGAAGGATTCCTCTGATGACCCCATGCTTCTGCCCCTCCTTGGCCATGCCGACAAGGTATTGATAGGGATTGCCGTCGTAGCCTTTGACGATGTTCTTGAGCCAATCGCGTTCGCCGTCAACGTACGACTGAAACGATTCCTTCTGATACAGTTCGATCTTGCAACCTGGCACGCAGACCTTGATGATTCCGACGCGGGCGTCTTCCGGAAGGGAATTGACCATAGCTTTTCCGAATGAATCGACCATGCAAATACCTCGACCACGAGCGGCCAGCGGCGGCACGGCGTGGTACCAGTTGCGCTTCTGCCAGCCTCTTTGTTCGTTGTCAAAGTCGGCCATGACCAGCAGACGTTCGGGAACGTCGCGATCGGCATCGTTCATTCGCCCGCTACTATCCATGTTGGACTGGCCAAAGCAAAGGTAAATGTGAAAGTTTGGATCCACCGAGTCATCCATGGCGACAGCCTCTTGGCGTTGACCATCGCTCGGGCGTTGCATCGATTCCCGTGCGTTGTCAGACATCAAGTCGTCGACGGACTGGGAACGCTTGGCGGTGGCCTCTTCGGTCGCGAAATCACCAACCTTTCGCAAGAACATGATCGCGTCACCGTCGATCTTCCCCTCGTATTTGATGCGGATTTCGTTGCCACCAAAGTTCAGGTTTTCGACGAAGGAGACGGTGTCGCCGTTCAGTTCCACCTGCTCAAAGGTGACATCTCGTGAACGACCACCGACTTCGGCTTTTGCCGTCGCGGACAGTTCGCCGCCATCCTTGCCGAAGGTCATCACGTAGCTTTGAACACCAATCTGAGTATCGAAGTCAACTTTCCAGACGCCCGATAATTTGTCTTTTGGCTGGAACAACAGCGGTGCAAATTCCTTCAAGCTGCGTCGCCAAGTCTGCCATTCGTGGGCAGTCTCAGGGGACAAGTAGTAATATGCGTCGATCCCCATTTCCTTCAATTGCTCAACAGTTGCAGCGGGATTGCCACCGCGGCGTGTTCGTCCGCCCCCAACTTCCTTGCTTCCGTAGCTGACGAATACGAGGTCGACTTTGTCCTTGAAACCATCGGTGTTTTCGACGTCCTCTCTTCCAATCGTTGCCCCGCTGAAGAGTCCGATGTGAGAGAACTTGTCAAGGTTGCGGAGCGTGATGGATTTGGTCTCCATGCTACCCATCGACAAACCCGCCATGGCACGGTTTGGTTGATCGGTCAGCGTGCGAAAATTGCCATCGACGTACGGAACCAGCTCATCCACGAGAACCGTTTCGAAATCCTTGATGTCAAAATTGCGAAGCCCACCCATGCGAACCTCGTTCGTCATTCCGTAGGTCATCACAATGATGAACGGCTTCGATTTCCCTTCCGCGATCAGATTGTCCATGATCAGTCCGGCGTGACCTTGGACGCTCCATCCATATTCGTTCTCCCCCCAACCATGCTGCAGATACAGCACGGGATAACGTTGGTCTTGATCGTCATTGTAGCCCGGTGGTGTGTACACGAAGGCGCGGCGTTCCGCATCCGTGCTCTCTGAATGGAAATAGATCTCACGAACTTGACCGTGGGGAACGTTCTTCAACGCATAAAATTCACGATCGTGCGCGGGGATCTCAATCCCGCTCCCCCAACGCATCGCACCGAAGTAGTACTTGCTATTCGGATCCGGTACGTGAGCACCATCAATGATCAGCTCGTAGTAGTGAAAACCTTCGTCGAGAGGACGTGAATAGCCGATCCACGCCCCTTCTTCGTCTTTGACAAATTCAGTGCTGTCACGGAATGTTGTCGCCACGCTTTTCGCTTCCGGCGCCACGACTCGAAACTTGATTCGGCCCTGGGAGTTGACTTGTGGATACTCTTTGCCGGCTTGATTGGTCGGTGCCGGCTGGAAGTCGTCTTTGATTCCTTCAGGGACATCGGGGTTGCTGTCCGCAGTGCCATTGTCCGATGGCTGCTCCTCTGATTTCTTCGCTGATGCTTCGTTCACCGTTGAACCGCCAGACTCGTCCTGAAACAGCATTTGCGCGAAGTGATACAAATTGTTTCGCCAGTGAGTTGGATCGTGTCCGTAAGAGTCGACGTTCCAGACGTGTGGGATCTCGTTCTCTTTAAGGTACCGCTGCAATCGCTGACTGATTCGGATCAACCCATCTTTGTTTCCGCAGGACAGGTAGAGCAATTCGAGTTGCTTTTTTGCTTTCTCGGCATCGGGAATGAGTTCATCGGGGGCTTTCGTGTTTGGAGCTGACGAAAAGCCTCCTACCCAAGCGAACGTGTCCAGGTGCGTGAGGCCAAAGTTCAGCGATTGACCGCCACCCATCGACAGACCCGCGAGAGCGCGATGCTGTCGATCCGCATTCACGGAGTAGCGTGATTCGATCGCGGGAATTACGTCGTCAAGCAGATCGTTCTCGAACACGGCAAACGCGGGCGCGCTAGCCATGATGTTTCCTTCTGCCCGGTCGTTCTTTTGTGCCCGTCCATTTGGCATGACCACGATCATCGGGACCGCCTTCCCATCGGCGATCAAATTGTCTAGCAGCAGATTGGGAGACGCGAAGCGTTGCCATTCGGTCTCATCCCCACCGATCCCGTGCAAGAGATACAGCACCGGATACTTCTTCTCTTCTGAGTAACCAGGCGGCGTGTAGATATTCATTTTCCGAGTCGTGCCAACCGTCTTTGACTCGTACTCGATCATTTCGAGTTTGCCGTGCGGAACATTTTCACGTTTGTCGGCGATGTCGCCCGGCGGGTCCGGATGCGTTTGCTTGTCGTCGGGACCGAGTTCGACTGGACCGCCAAAACCTCCGCGTTGACGGCGAGGTCGCTCGGAATTTGTGTCGTCTTGTGCTGAAACTTGCACTGCCTGAAGCAGGCAAAACGCAAACAATGCCACGATTCGTTTCATGATTTCAACCTTGCTATCACGTGTTTGGAGAAGAGGAGAAGAACAGTCGAAAAGTACATGCCTCTAGCCGATCGGTATGGCTAAGGTGATTCCTGAGAGCGAACGCGAAAGACTCGCAATCGAATTGAGAACTCGCGTTTCCAGTCAACGTCCAAGGTGCCTACGAAGGTCGACTGATTGAGCCAATCGTATTGCCCCCGGGGGGCAATGAATCGAGGCGTGGTAAAACGCAATCCTGTTGGAGGTGCACCGACACCTAAATTGGAGACTCGAATGAGCACTCCGTCTTCCGTGCGAAGAAAGTAGGTTGCATCTGCTTCAGTCGCACCATCACTGCGGGAGAGATTCCAGTCGACGCCACCAGGAACCACTTCGCCCTGGATGTCTGGACCGTGAAAGGTCCCACCGACAATCGGAATGACCAGCCGTTTCCCGTCGTCGACCTGACCGAAATCGAGTGCTTCGCCAACCTTGATGTTGGCGGTGTAAACAAATTCAAGTTCAGGGTATTCAACGGGTTGAGGGAAGTCGAAGGCTGCCGATATCTCTTCCGCGTCGACGTTGGGCAGGCCCGATCGGGAATAATTCGCTGCTGTCCGCCATGCGATTTCTTGAAGCGTTCGGGTCAACGATTCATCCCATTGCGGCCGATTGACTTGCTCAAGCTTTTGTGTGGACGGCAGACCGAGGGGACTTTGTTGGTACAAAACCGCAAAGTGCAGATAAGTGTTCAAAGCTTCCAGGGGAGCCGAGGGATGAGCCGGGTCGACAAAGAGCTCGTCTTGATCCTCCAACCCTGGCATTTCCTTTCTGTAGATCCGTGAGCGCAGTTCAGAGGCCGCTTGAGAAGCCGGAATGAGAAAGACAATGTCTTGACCATCACCATATTTCTCATTCAACGAATCGATCTGAGTTTCACCCGCGTGGATGTTACGAGCGTTCATCAGAGAGAGTTGCTCAGGCGTCTTATCGCGATCGGGAACTTCCCAGGCCCCATTCGGAAAATCCTGATTGTCGATGTCTCCGCCTCCCCAAGAAAGCTGGACAAGGAATCGCATCTCTGGATTGTGCTTCAATCCCAGCTTGATGAAATTTTCGATCCCCTCGTCAGGGAATTGGATGGGCGACATCACGAAGACGTCGACATCGCCCTGCCTGAGAGCTTCCTTTGCCAGATTTTCGTCATCCGGTAGCTGCCAATGCTGCAACGTCCGTGATGCACCGATCTTTTGCAAACCAACCAGCTGATGGTCATCGATTCCCTGGGCCGATGCCAATTCTGTCAACTGATCCGGCACGTACCACATCAGGCTGTGTGACGCGTAAAAAACTCTTTCGCCTTTCACTCCAGTGTCACCCGCAACTTCAGCCAGAGCTTGAGAACTCAGGCTGAAAAGCACGCACGGAAGAAACGCAAAAAGAAAGGTGGAGAGTTTGAGCATCAAGTCGTCCTCACAATTTTGATTCAGTTGCCGGGATCGAAAGTCAGCCATCGGATTAGTGACCGCCGCCGGCAAACTCGACTGTGACGGCGAAGACAAGGGGGATCGAAAAATCACCTCCCTTGAGAAACTCGATCTTGGTGAGTTCCTTGTCGGCGTCGGCAGGGACTTTCAGGTAACGCACTTGCTTGCCGTTTGCTTCAATCGCCAGCGTCGATTCGGGCACGTCCTCACCGGCTTGATAAGTCACGATGTGCTTGCCGTTGACCAACTCGAAGTCACTTGTCGTGCTATCGCTGTAGTGCAGCCGAACGATCATGCTGGTCGTTTCATCCTTGAATCGCGGGTAAGCTGCCCAGGCAACACCGCCAAGTAAGTGAATGGCCTGCACTTTCCCAGAGCAATCAATGTTGACTGACTCCGGCAGCGTGCTCGGTCGCCGTGGGGAAGATGATTGCAAACCAATGATGTTGGCGATTCGATCTCCCTGCGGGTCGATCAACTCGAAGGGGATACTTTCAACTTCAACTCGACCGTAAGAATCAAGCTCAAGCTTGTCTCCAGAACGACCGCGGAAGCCGGGAAGCCCTTTGTTGCTGTTGATGGTTGCCACGCTCGAGATACTCAGCGGTGCGTGCTCGTCTCGTTTTGCCAGGAAGGACAACAAGTCAGCCATTTCGGCTTTGCTCATTGAACTTTCGAAACCCTCTGGCATCAGTGACTTCGGCGATGAGGACAATTGTTCGATGTCTTCACGCAGGACCAGTTTTTCTTTTCCCTGCGTGTCGATGATACGCAATGAATTGGCCGACTCACCTGCCAGCATTCCCGACAGAACGTTTCCGTCGACCGTCAAGATTTGGTAGGTGCGGAAGTTGTTCTCAACGCTGCGTGACGGATCAAGCACGTTGATCAGGATCTCTTCCTTTGGGTGGACTGACATCCCGGTCAAATTGGGACCGATCTCATTCCCCGTCTCGCCGTGGATGTGACATGCGGCGCAGTGCTTCTTAAACATTGCGATGCCGTTGGTGACATCGCCTTCTTGTTTGGTCACCGGCATCCACTGATCAACGAGCGTTTGTCGATTGGAAGTGACCATCGCTCCGCGTGACTCCATCAGCGTTTCCGCTCGCGCGGCGATAGCCGCCGTTGGATGGTTGAGCAGAGCCTGACGTTGATCCAATTGCAAATCGTTGAATTGCACTTGGCCTTCGGCAATCGCATCGAGCAAGTCTTCGGTACTTTCCGTGCGTGAAAGAAGCAGAGTAAGAATTTGGCTTCCCAGCTTTGGCCCCAGGGATGTACGCGATTCCAAGAGGGTTTCAGACAAACCATCGACGCGAGCGGCCTGAAGGGAGCGAAGTGCCTCAACACCGGTCTCGGGAGGAAGCTGTGGGGTGAAGAATTCCTCGACGGCGTCCAGGATTTTTGAACTGTTCGGTGCAAGCCGAATTGACTGCTCCCACGCGTTCAGTCGCGTTTCGGCTTCCGCGTCAGCATCCATCGCAGTCGTTAACAATTCATCCTGGATCTCGCCGACAATCTCGTTCAGGTTCTCGACCGTCCATTGATCGGCAACGGCAAGGATGGCGGCCTTACTCTCAACGGACGTGTTTTCCGCGAGGAACCGATCGCGAATCAGCTTCTGCGAATCCTCCGGCAGGCTGATCGTCAAATCTCTCGGCCACCCATTCGCGAGACCTTCCCATACGGTTACCGCCAATGGTGAATTTGGATCGATCTGAAGTAGTCGACCGATTTCTTCCGCAGTCGGGCGCCCCCGTGCGATGTGTTCTGCCAACACCGAGACGCGCTGGCTGATCGCGTCAGTCATTGCTGGATCCATTTTCGTCATTGCGACGATGGCCGAAGTTGGATCCGTAGAAGCGGCCGAAGTCCAGGCATCCAGCAAGACACCATCGGTTTGAATCGAGGGCAGCAATGCTGCCAGTCCGTCTCCGTCAATCGCATTCTTCGCATTCCCCTCAGCGACACGCAGCAACAGAGTCAGTCGGACCTTTGGGTCAACGTCGTTCTGCAAACCGGCTTCGATTGCTTGGGGGAGCTGGTCTTCGTGGCAGAATCCAACGGCCGCGTTGCGTACCGGGCTCGAAATGTGTGCGAAACCGGATTGGCATGCTGCAGCAAGCGTTTCTGCTGCGGCCGAACTGCCTGATTCCGATAAACCGGCGAGCGCCCAAATCGCATGCATCGCGGCGGGGTTCAGACCGATTTCGTCGACCTCCGATTGCTTGACCAACGCTGCCAGCGCATTCAAGACAGGTTCATCCGTTGCCTCGCGCTCGACGAGTAGACGCTGAGCTGCACGACGCCAGAAGAAGTTATCGCTCTTCAACGCCTCGACGAGCGCCTCGTTGCTGGCCTCGGCTAGCTGCATCGTTCGCGACGGCGACAACGCAGCCGATTCCTTGTTGAGCAGTCGATAAACGCGTGCGAATCGCTTGTCGCGAAGGTCACTCTCGTACGCAGCCCCCTTTCCAGTCTGGAACCCATTCGGGGTCGGGTTGTGTTGCACGATGTAGTTGTACCAATCAAGCACCCAAACATTTCCATCAGGACCAACTTCGGACATGATTGGAGCAGACCAATCGTCGATGCTTGCGACGGTATTGAACGCGTTGCGGCTTCGGTAACCGGCCCCGTCTTTTTCAAGCACGAAGGAACCGACCAGGTGCCCCGTCGGACCGCAAACCATTTGAATGCGGTTCCACCAAGTCTGCGGATAATTGCGTGCGGTGTAGATTGCCGAACCGCAAGCGGCGGTGTAGCCACCGTGGTAGTCGACTTGACGGATTTCATCATCAATGGGGTTGAACTTGAACGACTCCGAAATTGGCCCCAACGTTTCCGGTGACCAACCTGCGACTTGGTCGTAGTAGCGATTGGGAATGGGCATGTGAACGCTGGGGCATCCATTGGCGGTTGAACCAAACACGTAGCCCTCTTCGCTGAAACCAAGGCCCCAGGTGTTGTTGTTCGTGCCCCGGACGAATTCGAGTGCGTCAACGCGGATCGTATGTTCATCAAACTCATCGGTTGCAATCTCGGCGACCGCATTCGAGGCGGCATCGATCGCAAGCGCAGGAGCGGTTTGGTCGGAAGCCCCCGCTCGCACTTTGAATCGCCAAAAGCCCTGGCGGAATCGTTGTTGCGGCTCGCCATTGATGATGGGCTGAGAGTTGTTGTAGCCCTGCATTCCCCAGATCCAGTTGTCGGGACCATATTGGAAATTGCTTACGCCACCGTGAGTGTCACCCATCGCCCAACCGGTGATTAGCGACTGGCGGAAGTCAGCTTTGCCGTCGCCGTTGATGTCCTTGAGATAGATGGTTGTTTGGCCGTCCTGAACAATCACTCCGCCTCGATAGCAAACCAATGTGGAAGGGATGCTCAAATCATCCGCGAACACGGTGAACTTGTCCGCCTGACCGTCACTGTCGGTGTCTTCGCAGATCTTGATCCGGTCACGCCCAACGGCCGGCTTCTCATTCAGTTCGTTCGGATAATCCACTGTCTCGCAGATCCAAAGACGACCGTTTTCGTCCCAGGTCATCGCGATCGGTTTTCCGTCCAAACCGGCTGCTCGTTCATTAACGATCTCTCGGTTGGGCCAATTCTCATTGGACTCTTTTGCCCAAACAGAAAGCGTCATTCCCTGCGGTTTGGCGTACGCATTGATCGACACTTCAGCCTGCAGCGGATCCTGCATCAACGAGAATGGCTCAGCTTGGGTTCCCCACTGAGCCCCGGGCGTGTAGTTGGGGATCTTTGCGCCAACGTCTGTCGCTGAAAACGTTTGATCATCCAGAGAAGGTGGGTCCATCTCTGGAGTCGTGAACGGTCGGTTCTCGTCTGCATCAACTCTCGGACATAACAAAATGCAAAGGATTGAAAAACACAGGTGAATCGAACGTAGAAACTTGATTTTCATCTGACAGACCAAGAGGAAATGAACGCCATAAGTTTCCAGCGACGGCCGGGGTTGCCATAGCGGAGCCGTAGAGCTTTTCCGCTCTGAAAACTACACTTGATCGCTGAAGGAAGAACCGCATCCAAGAAAACCATGGGCGAAGAACCGGCCACAGTGACTTCCGGACGGCTGGCTAGCCCCCGTTGATGATATACTGCGTGCACGCAGTTTATCGGGCAAAGCCTTTTAACTTCGCTTTTTTGGATGCAATCTTTCAAATTTCACCCCAGACCCATGGGCAAGAGCGTCACCCACCGTCGGCGGCTTGGCGTTTTCGATCGCCTAGAAGTTTGCAATGTCTTGGGTCACCATCGTCACGACTGCCATCGCTGTATGCCAAATAGAAACAAGCCCGTGCTCCATCCCGAAACCGATTTGCGAAACCTGCCGCTTGCTCTTCGGTCGGCCTACTTGGCATTGCACCGTCGAACAGATGCCGTACTTTCGCCGCTAGGACTCACCGCAGATCAATTCGTGCTTATGCTTGCCCTGACCGAGGATGAGACACTCACACAGAAGGAGCTGGCAGACCGTATTTCATCCGACCCAAGCACCATCAGAGCGATGCTCGTGTTGCTCGAAAAAAAGGGGATGATTATTAGAAGGCAGCATCCGAAAGATCTCCGAGCCAAAGCTGTTTCACTATCGGCCGCAGGCCGGAAGAAAGCAAAGCAAGCATGGTCGGTGAGCCAGCCGATTCGGAATCAAATGAACGGGAGCTTGCAGCGAGAGCAAGCTTCGATGCTAATCGAATGTCTCAACACTCTCGCCAACTCACTCGGAGTCGCGTCACAACAAACCTCCAATTGCGACGTTGCCAAACGCCCCATCACCCAAGACTAAACGGGCCAGATGTCGCTGTATTCGGTGCCGAAGCATCTTTCGTTCGTCAACGTTGAGTTTTGGTGCGTTCGAATCGACAGCGAGACCTACACTTGGTGCAAAAAACATTGCGGATGGGCCACAGATGCTTCTCCGCTTCAATCGCAGCGTAGCGACGCCGGTCTTTCTCACTCAGTGACTCGTAAAGATTCACCATATTCAGTTCAATGACTTCGTTGTATCCAACCGTGACTGACTCACCGGAAAGAGAAACGACGCGGTCCTATCAATCAGCTCGACCAACTTCGGAACGTTGTTCTCAAACCGTTCCTTAGCCAGAAGAAGCCGAAACTCTTGGCGGCTTCGTTACCTCAGATCGTTGCGCCGCGTGTGTCACGCTACTCGTTCAATTGAATCGCTCGGCCGTCGCGGATCGATTGGGCCATCGCGGCCAACACTCGCATGTCGGCTAGACCTTCTTCCCCCGGCGTTCGCGGCTTCCGATCCTCCAAAAGGTCTCGCGAGAAATGATCCATCTCCGACGCGAAATGATTGACCTCGGCGATCTCATGATGGGTCACCACAGAATGCGAATCCGCATGGCTCTTTTGATGTGTCATCAATCGCTGGCCGTTGTAGCTGAATGCCGGCGTCAGTTCGATCAAACCATCGGCACATGCGACGCGGTAGAAGTCATTGCGATGAGTGCCGAATCCGCAACTGATGTTGGCCAGAACGCCGGAGGGAAACCGCAGCACGCAAGAAACGCTTTCGGGCACTTCGCGAAACCGTGGATCGTCGGTGGGTTGGTGTGCTTGAGCAAACGCCTCAACAGGTTCTTCACCGGTGACATAACGAGACGCGTTGATCGGATAGACGCCCACATCGCCGACCGGCCCGCCACCTAGTTCCGCGGCCAATCGAATGTTGGGGGCTTCGACGTTGATACTGAAACTACCGTCAAACGTCTTGATCTCACCAAACCGTTTTTCATCGCACATCTGCATGACTTTGCGATTCAGTGGTTCGTAGTGCAGTCGGTAGGCGATCATCAACTTGCGTTTTGCCTCCTCGGCCGCGGAAATCATTCGCTGACACTCTTCGATGGACACCGCCATCGGCTTCTCGCACAGCACATGCTTCCCTGCCCGAAACGCGCGGACTGTGAATTCGGCGTGCATTGAATTTGGCAAGACGATATAGACGACATCAATGCGGTCGTCTTCTAAGATCTTGTCGAAATTCTCGTAGTTATAGATCGCGTTCTTTTCGATTCCATAGGCTTCCGCAACGGTCTTCGCCTTGTCGGGATGGCCGCTCACCAGAGCGGTTGGCTCTGACAGATCGCACAACCCAAAAGCGGGCATGATCTGCCCCAGAGCGAGCTGGCCGAGACCAACGACGGCCCAGCCAATTTTCTTCTTTGGCACCTCTGGCAATTTCAAATTCGGCGGCTGGTCGTTTGGCGGAGCGAGTGGCACTTGGTCGCCCGACTTGTTCAATGAGCTGCCGCCAACTGGCTGGATTTGTTGGGCGTCAGGATAGCCGTTTGTGTTCTGAGCTGCGTTCGCACCATTGGTGCCAGCAGCGACCGCCAAGGAAGCTGTTCCTAGTTGCGCGAATTGACGACGATTGACTGCGTTGGATTTTGTCATGGCCCTTGTTGTCATCCTTTTAGCGTTGGTGGCGGAATCAGCACGTTCGATGAACAGCAACTGACGCGCCGGAACCGTAGTTCGTTTGGTCCAAGCCATGCAGCAGAATTGACAACGGAACCAACGACGAACAGAGCCAAGTGCAAGTCAAATCTCTGGACGCTTGCAAACCTACCTGCCTTGATCCCGCCACCGAGAAAGTCTGGCAGAACGACCAGTCCGGCGAAACTCGACGGATGAAGCTAGCTGATCTTTGAACCATCCAAATAACTTGCATGCACCGGCATCTTCTTCGTAGCAATTCGCTGATGTTTTCGTTCCACGCGCCACCCCGTCGACTGGGCAAACCGCATTCTGCTCCATCCGCTCAGCGTTCCGGCGAGCGATCGTGGGTGTTTTTGGTAAATTGTTTCTGACCAGCGGATGGGCTCTCCAATGATCGGTGCCGAACTCGCCGGTGGAGACTGGAACACGATTGCCGACATCATCCAAAAAGCACTTGCCGACGACATCCATGCAAGGGTTGTCTTCAAATGTTCGTAGTGCCCAACCCTCTCGATTTCCGGTGCAAAGATATCCTTCATGAGTGCTTCCTCGGTTTGGCTGGAGTTAGAGCAAGTCGAAAAGCGACTCTGTATCGTGACTGCAGAGCAACTCGGGCTGGGCCTCGATGAAGTCAAGCCGGAAAACCGCCTGATCGAGGATTTGAATTGTGACAGCCTTGATCTGATCGAGCTGATCATGGAGACCGAAGATGAATTCGGCATCACGATTCCCGACACACCGAAAACGGCTGTCGGAAAGTTGATCTTCACTCACCAGCCATTCAGGATTCGCGACCTCGCTGAGTTTGCTTTTTTGATTCAGGGGACCGGAGCACCGGTTCGCAGTGGCTGGCGAAAGATGCCTGTCGGGCTTCTACCGCCGCCCGAGTCCGGCTTCACGCAGCTTGGTGGAACAATCAACGCCGACGAGTTGGATCAAGCCGCCCTGTACGAAAAACTTGACGCTGCCAGCGAGCTGCCGATGTTCCGCCGGAAGACTGATGGAATGGTTTGTGTCCAAGTCCCTGCTGCTTCCGTCCTCGTTGGCAACGACGACGCAGACGCTCATCACGATGAGGGCCCCTGTCATTCAGTCACGTTGTCGCCATTTCTGATCGACATCGAACCTGTCTCGGTGACTGCCTTTTTGCCGGTTCCTCAATTCGATCGATCTGCAGAAACACGACATCGCAATGTTGATCACTCTTTCGCCAGATGACGATCGCCAAACTGACGTGCAGTTTGAACGCGGTGGACGGACTTGGAAGCCACTTCCTGGCACAGCGATGCAGCCAGTCGTGTTGGTTTCATGGTACGCCGCGGACGCCTATTCGCGTTGGGCAAACGGCCGCGACTGGGCGGCCGACGATTGGGAACGCAGCTATTTGCCAACAGAGGCACAATGGGAATACGCCGCCGCAGGGGCGTTCGACAACATAGAACACGTCTATGCCGGAATTCATCATCGCGGCAAGTCGTACGAATCAGACGGCTTACCAATTCCATTGGTGCAGCAGGAGTATGGACGATCGCGATTTGGTCTCAGGCACATGAGCGGAACGATCTGGCATTGGTGCCGAGATTGGTTCACGCCTGATTTTTATTCGAGTGACGCAGCAACCCAGCTCGATCCGGTGGCAGAAATTGAAACCGGTACGCGAAGTGAACGCGGCGGCAGCTGGGTAGGACCGATTGAATTGTGCCGTCCCGGTTACCGCCGCGGGCGAAACCCTGACGCTCGCGGTCGGTGCCTCGGGTTTCGGTGCATCGGCGAAATCCCAACTTAATCGATGGCAAAGTACACGATGCCAGTTGAGACAAAGACGCCACTCGTTCTGCTCTCCGGACTTGCCGCAGACGCTCGCATCTTCACGCCGCAGAAGGTCGCGTTCCCGCAACTACGGTGTCCCGCTTGGTCGCCCCCACACCGGCAAGAGTCAATCGACGAGTATGCCCAACGGCTTGCAGAAACACTTGATCCCGGACCTTGCGTCATCGGCGGTGCTTCGTTTGGCGGAATCGTCGCTCTTCATCTGGCAGAACACGTCGACGCCCAGGCAGTGATTCTGATTGGAAGTATCAAGTCGCCATCTCAGCTGCCTGTGTACGCCCGCTGTGCTCGTCCATTTCGTTTCTTGATTCCCTTCCTTCCAATTCGGTTCCTTCAATTGCTATCGCGGCCCATGACCGCTAGGAGAATGAAACGATTCGCGCCGTTTGCCCACGGTCTTGCTTGTCAGTTTCGCGACTCAGATCCGCGAGTCTTCAAATGGTCTCTGTCGAGAATACTGGACTGGTCGTTGGCTCCCGTTCCTTCGTGTCCGGTCTACCACTTGCATGGCGATCGCGACTGGACACTGCCGGTGAAATACACAGACCCAGACAAGGTCGTCGTCGGCGCCGGGCACGTCCTTTCGCTCACTCACCCCGACGAAGTGAATTCCTATCTCAAAGATGTCGTCAGCCAAAAGTCGCTCGAGTGAACGAAACGATGCCTCACGATGAGAAACCGAACCAACGCATTTTTGACTACCTCAAACAGAAAACCTTCCATTCCCTCGCGAGCGGCGACAAGAATGAAGAGGCCTTGGGACATAATGACCCACATCACGAGAAGTGAACTATCGGCTGCCATGTTGTTCGCAATCTGACTATCAATGCGTCTCAAACTTGCTTTCATGGTCGGTCGAGTGAAGTGCTGCGATACAATTCCGTTGTCCTGAGTCGAAAGAAATCCGTTATGCAGAAAATTTTTAACTGCCACCCAATCTGTCTCACCGCGGTTTACGCTGCATTGACAGTCAGTACGGTATCACCTGCATCCGCTCAATCCGCTTCACCGGTTCGATTGATTGATGAGAGCGAGTTGCCCACAGGAGAAGGACTTGCCTCGAATTTCGAGAGTGATCGAGAGATCGCCAGCCATGCAGCGGTTATTTTCGCCGACGACTTCGAATCTGGAGATCTCGGATCCAAGTGGGATGACACCAGCAACCGCGGGAACGCACTCTCGTTCGTCACCAAGCCATCCAGTGCGACGGGGCAAGATCCGGATGTGCTTGGCGAGCGATCGCTGAAAGTAACCGCGACTTTGGATAAGAATACCGGCGGCGGATTCACGAAATGGTTTGAGTCCTCCGAGCGACTTTTCATCCGCTTCTACACGAAGTTCGACGAAGACTGCGACTACGTGCACCATTTTTGTACGCTTCGTGCAAACAAGTCATTGCAGGGCAAAGACCGTTGGAGTGGATTCGGTGGAGCCGGGTTGTTGCCTGATGGAAAGGAGCGTTTCTCAACCGCCATTGAACCGTGGGGGAATTGGGGCAAGTGGTCTCCGCCAGGACGCTGGAACTTTTACAGCTACTGGCACACGATGAAAGCGAGCCCCGACGGCAAATACTGGGGCAACGGATTTCGCCCAGAGTCACAACCGAACATTCAGCGTGGCGATTGGATTTGTTTTGAGTTCATGATTCAGCACAACACGCCCGGAGAGAACGATGGTGAGCAAGCCTACTGGATCGACGGTGAGCTGCGTGGGCATTGGACAGGTTTCAACTGGCGAACAAGCCCCACGCTATTTGCCAACGCATTGACGCTGGAAAGCTATGTAACAGATCGCTGGACCAAGCAATCCGAAAACATCGTGTACTTTGACAATGTTGTCATTGCGAAGAGCTACATTGGCCCTTCGGGACCGAATCGGTAATCGTCCGCGGTCGGTTCTCTGCAAAGGCTTGGCATTGGACTCGCCCTTCTCGAGGCGGCGGACCACGGTACCTTGATGCAATTCAAAATCGAACCGAAACCATGCAATTGAAAGCCGAAAGCCGATGGGACAACTTCACGATGTGGGCGAAGCCGATGGCTGGCGATGTTGGTTGTGCGACGAACCGGTGGATCCCGACATGTCGCCCAACGACCCTCGCGGTGCGAGCTTGGACACACGCATCAGCAAGGGCCGAGCCAAGAAAAAGAAACAGGACAAAGGTGACCTGCCGACCGAACGCTTGGCTCACAAGAGTTGCAACACGGGCAAAGGCTCCAACGATCCAGTCGTGCCTTGGCCGGATCATCTCATCGTTGTCGATCCGGCTCCGATCATCGCGGCAGCCGAGCGGTTGCAGCGAAAAGGTGGTCGCGAGGCGATGGCTCGTTGCCCGACCCGCGAAGATGCCGACGCGGTGGCCGAGTGGCTCGTCGATCGACTTTCACGGCTCGCACCGGGGCTGAAAGTGCAAACGGAAATCTCCAACACCGGCGGCCAGCACTTAGTCAGCTTGCGGACCAATTAGGATTATCAAACTGAACTTCTCGACAACTGTGATCGCCCGAACACCGCGGAGAGGATGCTAAATGAAAGACGACTCTGAAACGCCATCGTCGCCCGATCCCAACGATGCAGAGACGCTTGCCACACCGACGCTTGCCTACACCGCCAGCGGCAACTTGGAAGCTCACGCAATCGTCACTTGGCTGCAATCCAACGGTGTCCGTGCTTATGCGGTCGAAGACAACTCGGGTGTGAGCCTGTTTGCGTTCGGCACCATCAGCCAATTTCACAAGCCACAGGTGTTCGTTGAGAAGTCGGACCTCCAGCGTGCCGGAGATTTGCTGCGACAATTCGAGAGCCAACGAGATCGACGCCGAGCGGACTTGGACAACGCACCAGCAATCAAATCCGAGTGCGAAGAATGCGGTGTGACCAGCGAGTTTCCCGCGTCCCAAGACGGCACAACGCAAAATTGTCCCAAGTGCAACGCGTTCATGGATGTCGGAAAGTTTGACTGGCCCGACGACTTCGATTTCGGCGACGCCGATGAAGAGCCGGAACAAGAGCTGTCCGCCGACGATGCATTGGACGCCGCCTCGCGACTCCATCAACTCGGCGATTGGAAGGAGGCGATTCAGGCTTACCAACAAATCAAAGCACGTTGGCCAGAACACGCTACCTACACTGCGAACTGCATTGCACAGATCCAGCAAAAGATTGACGCAACAGCCGGAGGCTAGAGATCGCCACCCGTTCGTCGCAAACAGCCCACACTGCAACAACTCCGGAAGCTTGAACCTTGTCGAACTCTGGCGTCTACTTCATCACCTGCGAGTTCCTCGGCAGACGATTCGTGAAGATCGGTCGGTCCACCAACATCGCAAGACGGCGAAGTCAGCTTCAATCAGGCTGCCCGTTCCGACTCAAGGTGGAACACATCGAAGCGATGTCCGAATCCGAAGCCGTCGTCAAAGAGAAAAAGTGGCATGCGATGTTCAAGGACATTCGCAAGCGATGCGAGTGGTTCAACACCATCTCAGATGACGTGAACACCCAACTCATGTTCCACTGGTTCCCCTACGAGAACGACATTGAAGCGTTCATCGAAGACCGGAAAGCACAGCAAACGACCACGGAGATCGACAACGAAGAACATAAGTTCGATCGCCAAGGGCAACTCCTGTTCGAATGAAGATTACGTCTCAATGGACACTGCGTCTCGCAGAGAAGCCGTCCATTGGTTTTGCTTGTGACCTCGGTTGATGCAGCCTGCCAATCAGTCCTTGCACACTGTTCGAATCGCTTCCTCGATTCTATCTCGGGCGGATTGCGACAGGCGTGCCAGACCGATACTACGAGCGAATGCGATGGCAGGGTCGTCTTCCGCGAGGAGCTCTCGTTGCTGATGGATCAAACCGGAAAGCTCGGCAATGGAGATCTCATCGACGCTGCGTCGGTCATCGTCGGATTTGGCAAACCGAAAATTCACAACCACCTGTGGCTCTTTGCTGGACCAAAGAAAACGGCCGGTCCCTTCGTCGGTTGCAACCATTTCGCCGAGCAGTTCCAGGATGCGGTTGCGTATGTTGGCTCCAGTTCTTGCAAAACCGTGGGCCCGGGCGATCTGTTTGGCCAGAACATCATCGCGAATCGGAGCTTCGTGCTTCAAA
This sequence comes from Rhodopirellula sp. UBA1907, assembly GCF_002337565.1. Taxonomy (NCBI): domain Bacteria; kingdom Pseudomonadati; phylum Planctomycetota; class Planctomycetia; order Pirellulales; family Pirellulaceae; genus Rhodopirellula; species Rhodopirellula sp. UBA1907. The sequence goes on from NZ_DDGH01000030.1 coordinate 62,941, forward strand.
ACTTCCATTGCCATCTGTTTCAATTCGTCATCGTAGGACGCGTCGTAGAACCGATCTTGGTTCCCAGAAGCGTCCGGTAGCTGGACGCGTGCATAGTCGGCCTTGGGATCGTTGGTCGCAGTGGATCCTGCCAGCGATCCTTCATCGGCCTTCTCCAGCTCGCCGGAGACGACAGCAGGCTCTGCTTCGTCTGGCATTGCTAGCAGAGTCTCTATTTCAAGCTTGGATATCTCGGTTGCTTCGCTTCGCGACTGTTCCAGCAATTCAGCCAGTTGCAGGTCAAGTGTCTCGGTTGCGGATTTTGCGTCGTACCACCAATCGGGCGACCAAACCCGCAGGATATTCCACCCAAGGTTCTCCAGAACCATCTGCCGAGTCTTGTCGCGGTCGCGAGCCACCGCACTGCGATGATAGGTCGCCCCATCGCACTCGACACCGGACAAATACGCTCCTGGTTTGTCTGGATGCCGAATGCCCAGGTCAACGCGAAATCCTGACACCCCCACTTGTGGCACAACCTGCCATCCCTTGTCTTGCAATGCTTCAGCAACAGCTTCCTCGAAGGGCGAATCGAATCCACCGACACTCCCCTCGATCCGTGCCGCGATTGCTTCGGGACCTTTCTCGGCGTATTCCAGGAACGCTTTCAGGTCACTCACGCCTCGAGCTTTGGACCGTTCGGCATTGAGTTCGTCAGCCTTGAAGGACGAGAATACGACGAGTTCCTGCCGCGCCCTTGTGACAGCCACGTTCAATCGCCTCTCGCCACCGTCGCGGTTCAACGCACCAAAGGTCAGGGGGATGCTCTTGCCAGAGATATCACGCCCAAATGTGATTGAAAACAACATCACATCACGCTCGTCGCCCTGGACGTTCTCAAGATTCTTCACCACGGTTGGCTCGATCCGTTCGTCGGCAAAGTACCAATCCAACTCAGGACAATCTCGCTGGGTTTGATCAAACAAGTCTTGGATCAGTGACTGTTGCTGAGAGTTGAACGTGATCACACCAAACGTCAATCGCTTCTCTTCCGGCAAACTGAGATTGCGTTTCATCCTCTCGACGGCATCGCGAACAATTGCTTCAGCTTCTTTGCGATTGGTGCGGCTCTTGCCACGATCGTAGACCGCATCGGGAAGATGCACGAACGAGACGCCACGATCCTCCGATTCCGCGGCGGGAAACGTGACCAAGTTATTGCCGTAGTAGTTCCAGTTCGAAAACGCAATCAATGATTCATGGCGACTGCGGTAATGCCAGTTCAGTTGCAGCGTTGGCAGCCCCGACGCCTTTGCTTCGTCCAGGATGCTTTCGAGGTCTTTCTCGTGATCTTCGATGTCGTCATTGGTTTCATCATCGTCGGTTCGACCAAAGAAGTTTGTCGGCGGCAGTTGCTTGGGATCGCCCACGATGATCGTTTGTCGGCCGCGAGCAATCGCACCGATCGCATCCCAAGTCGTGATCTGGGACGCTTCATCAAAGATAACGACGTCAAATAAGGCTTGGTCCGACGGCAGGTACTGTGCGATCGAAAGCGGCGACATGAGCAAACACGGCGCAAGCTTTCCGAACGCCTCGGGCATCGCACTAATCACCTCGCGAATCGACTTGCTGGGCCGAGTCAATCCGATTTGATGACGTAGCAGCCCAAGTTCACTTTTCTTGGGAATGCCTTCAACAGGCAAGTTGTGCGAGATCGCTTGTCTAGCACGCGTCGACGCTGCCGCTCGGGCCTGCTCATCCAGTTCCCGAAAGTCAGCGATCGCATCTTCATGCTTGAAACGTTGGAACGAACGCAGGACATCGTCCCGGTCAATCACGCCCCGAATCCACCATCGCGCGTAGGTTAGCTGGAATCGGTCGACCAAGTTGGATGCGTTCAATTCGCCTTGCTCCAGGGCCGTCACGAATGAAGCGAGTCCAGCCGTCTTCGCCTCCTTATTTACCTCACACCAGGATGTCCAACGCTGCAGCGCACTTCGATTCGATTCAATGCCATGCGCGGCGGCGATCGCAGCTTCAGCGATCCCCGGGGTCTCTTTTGATAGAGGCATCGCACCGGACACATCTGCGAACGCCTTGATGCCAGTTAGAAACACCTGTGTCGCCTGAAGAAATTGAGAAGCAGCCACGAATGGAGGTGCTTCAGCGTTCTTTCCATCAGTGTGCGGGTGAACGGCTTTCGAAATCTCGTTCGTCGCGTTCAACAGTTTTCCGATGGCGACAATCGAAGAGCGAAGTTCACCGGCCTTTGCTAACTGAGCCTCAAGCTTCGACGTGTCGGTTTCGGTGGCATTCCAATGGCTCGTCTGATCCGCGAGCGGACTGGCCTCGATGGTTTTCAATTGCTCCCGAACCGAACGAACCCCCGGGATATCGGTTGCTGGATTGGCAACACCACTCGATGCGTATGTCTGCAACAAACGAGTCACCTTTCGTTTGGCGAACCAGGACATCGGAAAGAATGCCGAAACGGCTTGTCGCCAGCTTTGGTCGATCTCGTCAAGCGGAACTGTGTCGAGCGAATCGGTGTAATCCGCGTCCATGGACTGCACCGCGTCACGGTAGGCGTCGATTGCGGCTGTCAATTCGGCTTTGGCCGCGGGGAATTTCGCAAATTGCTTGTGGAACAACATGCGAACATCCTCGCCGGCACAATCGACCAAGGACCTTGCCAATCGATTCAAGCCGTCCATCTCCGCCAACGAACAATCCAGCTTCGGTCCAACGCCGATCGCTTTTGCGAAAACTTGCAACGCGTCTTTCAGGCCGGTCGCAACACTTTGCAACTGCCCGCACTGAGCAAGCAGCGATTGCTCCCACGAGGCCGACCACTCTGTCTTCTTCACCATCGGCAACGCGGACGAGGGATCGATGGAACCATAGGTGAGTGCCAGTGAGTCAACGATGCGGGCTAGGTTTTGATAGGCATCGCGATCGTGCTGCACTGTGTCGGCCCAATCCAACGGAGGCGTTGGTTGGTCGCCTCCTTTCACGCAAGTGCCCATCGCCTGATACGCGGACCAGCCGTTGGGATGCGTCCGGTGAATGGAGGCAACGTACGCGTTCAATTCGTCTCGACGGATTTTCAGACGCTCGCTGATGGTGAGCCAATCGTTCTCGTTTGCGCGCCGATTGTTTTGCCATGCCGAATCCAATTGGTCGAGGAATTTCCGGCGTTCGGCCTTGTTGCTGTGTAGTTCAAGACAGCAATCGCCCAACCCATGTTCTTTCAGCCTCCTATAAACCACATCTAGCGCGGCCGTCTTCTCTGCAACAAACAACACGGTTTTGCCCACCGCCAAGCACTGCGAAATCACATTCGCGATCGTCTGGCTTTTTCCCGTTCCCGGCGGCCCCACCAGGACAAAGTCCTGCCCCTCGGAAGCGGCCATCACAGCGGCCAACTGCGACGAGTCGGCAGGTAGCGGATGATAGATGTCCTTGGGTTCAAACCGATCGTCGATCTGCCCAGGGGCCGGGATCGAACCCGGCGCGGATTCAAACGCCTGCTCGGGGCTGTCGATCAAATGGCGAACCACGCGGTTTTGCTTCAACGTCTCGATGCGATCGACCAAGTCTTTCCACATCAAGTATTTGGCGAATGAGAACGTTCCGAGTGCCGATTCATCGACGACTTCAAAGCCGGGGATGTCACGAACTTCACGCCGCATGGTCGCCAGGATCTTCGGAACATCGACGCCGCTCTCGTCGCGAGAAAGATCAGACTCAAAGAAGGACAGGTCTCGATCGAAGTCCTTTTTAAGCAACTGAATCAGGGTCGCGTTGAAACGGACATCGTCTTCGTGCATCGCCAGGTAGAACGGTGACAACGCACTTTTGCGAATCAGCTTGACAGGAACCAACAGCAACGGTGCCCGGTAGGTCTTGATCTCGTCCGGTTTCTGCTTCCATCTCAAGAATCCCACCGCCAAAAATAGCGTGTTCGACCCTCCTTCGGAGAGATCGTTTCGGACGTTGCGATAGAGCGTGGTCAATCGTTTTGACAGTTCATCCTCGGTAAGCGAGCAAGAAACTTCGTCGCGATTCAAAGCCTGGCGTGCAAACTCGACGTTCAGGTCCTGGCTGGTTCGCTGACGATGAGTTTCCGCGTCACGTTCGCCGAGCGGGTTTTGCTTCGGCAGCGAAAGCAACCGCAGCTTCTTTCCATCCGCCAAACGATCCTCGAGCAACGAGATATCAGGGCAGAGGATCGGTACTGATTGCTTGTTCGGCTTGAAATTCAACAGCCGATTGCGAAGCGAGAGGTCCAGCAACTTGCGTTGCCAACGGTCAATGCGACCTTCAGGCGTCACAGGCGTCTCATCTACCATCTCCAACGCGAGGTCGGCGATCGCGGGAGCGGCGGGCAACGGAAGCGGTCCACGTTCTTCTTGAGGTTCTTCCGCGTTGTTCGCCGCCGCTTGATGCGAAGCGAGCGGGCGAATTTGGCTCATTCGTGCACGCCCGATGTCGATCGTCGCGAGGTAAGCGTCTTCTTTTGCCTCGCTGGTCGCTGCCGTTGCTGTTTTGACCGCATCTTCAAAACGGGCTGGCGGACGTCCGGTAACGAGCGTGGTCTCAAAGGTGATCAGTTCGCGAGCAGCGATCGCTTTTCGGATCTCACTGCAATCTCGCTCGATCACATGCCCAAGTGTTTTCTCGATCAGCCACGCGCCGACGAAACAGTGACCTTCCACCATCACCACGACGGGATTCAATCCGACCGCTTCAATCGCGGCGGCGAACAGCAGCGTGCCGTCCAAGCATGTGGCCAAACCATCCGTCATCACCGTGGCGGGACGACGAGTTTTCTGGCCAACCAATTCGAAACTTCGTGGCGGGTTCGCATAAGTCAACGAGCGAGACGCGACCGCCGACCACAGGGACGCGACAAGCATGTATGCACGTCGTGGGTCACGGCTCTGGTAACCATCGAGTGCTGAGTCGTAGCCGTGTTTCGCTAACACATCGCTGGCAATCTTCAGCACCTTCGCGATGGCGGGATCGTTCGGCATCACAAACGCCGCCAGTAACTCGCCTCCGGAATTCAAGCCTCCCCACTCGTCTCGGGCCAAAACGCGAATTGCTTTCTCCGCCGTCCCAATGACTTTCTCACCATGACAGAGCGTGAACCTCAGGACACCACGTTCGGCTTCGTTCAGACCGTTCAAGTAGTCTGCGTCCAATTGCACGTCGCGATCACGAAGCACGTTTTCGGAATTGGCATCCAGTCGATCAAGCACCCACTGCTTGGGACGGATAAAGCTCGGTGACGAAGCGACCGACAGTCTGACATCTTGAATCGCTTCGCCTGTTCGGTTTCGGACCTGCAATGACTTCACCAGCGGGACCGAATTCTGCCAAGACGCATAGTTCAAGCAATCAGTGGCTTCCACTTGGATGCAAGCAGGTTCCGAAGTCACATTTAATTCGTTAGTCATGATGTCAAGCCAGCCCAATGTTCCTATCTGAAAGCGGGATGAGATTGTAGATGGCTGCGAGGCAATCAACATCTCGCATCGATGCGCGGAGCCGAATCGGAATTTTCGATGAAACGAACATGCCGGTTACGTTGACTTTGTCACTCAACAACAGAACGTTGTGGTGTTATCAAACGATGGGAATCACCATTCTCACCACGAGCGACAAATCAGCTCAAAGCAGGACGTGTTGAACTGCGTCGTATGCGAGGCATGCACGGGGATTGCGTTTGGACAATCCCGCTGCCCCACGCTGATCACGACAAGGTGATCACCGGAAGTGAGCACACGATTTCTGTCACCCAATCAGGCGAAGTGAATGCCTGCACTCGGCAAATTCTTGAACAGGCGGACTGGCTGCGGGCAGTTGTCTCGGTGGGCAATCGCATGGGATGGTGTCGCATCGACAATCGTGATCGAACTACCAAACGGACACGAACCCTTTGGGCGCTTCTGCTGTCTCGTTTCGTCGTCGGTCCCCGTCCGTTTTGTTTCCGCCGGAAATGCGTCGAAGAAGTGTCAAACCAATCCTTGGATCAGCTCGAAGCCTCCAGTGACGATCTGCTGCGAATTGTCTTTTCAAACGTGGATGAATCGATGCTTCGCGAGATCGCCGCCGCGGACTACGGAGCGGATTTTGACGAGCACCTTGAACAACTTGCAGCGATCAAGAGCGGCAAAATTCTCGCCCCGATGCAGTGGGAACCGAAAGAGGTTCTCGAGCTGATCCGGTGGTCGGAACCGGAAGATCCAAGTTGGTCGCCTGGATCGACCGGCGATCGAGGCCATTGGATGCGTCTGTTCGCGTGCGCCGCGTTGCTTCGCGCAGCGAGCGAACCCGCGAACCAAGGCCATTTTACCGGCGAAGATTCGACGATCATTCAGCTCGTTGAAAGTGTGATGAAACTTGGCGACAAGACTTCGCACGCGGCGCTGAAGTTTCTTTGCTGGTGCATGCAAACACGCCCACCCGAAGAGACGGAGCGTCCGTACTTTGCGATCGGGACACTGATCCTGCTCGTTCGGCTCGACAAGCTAGAGCCGGGGACTTTTGACGCTATCCAGCCCGCAACCAAACCGTCTGGCTTGTATCCAACAAGGTTGTTCAAGGACTGCCAGACGTCCAAAACTTGGCACCGGCTTGTCACGGAAGTGCTGATCGAATCAAACCATTCCAATCAAGACGTCCGAGATTTCGCGGGCAGTCTCCTCCAGGACAGTGACGCGGACGCAGGGGCGTGAAAGAGGCACGCGATGGATTACAGTGTCTGTCGCTACCTGACTGCACCTTTCCGCAAGCAGAAACGAATCGATTCCTTGTCCAGGGATCCGTTTTCTTCGCGGCCAGTTCGATCACCTTCAAGACCGGAAGCACCTCATCTTGTCAAAATCGGGCGTGTACTTCATCACCTGCGAGTTCCTCGGCAGACGATTCGTGAAGATCGGCCGATCCACCAACATCGCACGACGACGAAATCAACTGCAGTCGGGATGTCCATTCCGCTTGAAGGTGGAACACATCGAAGCAATGTCCGAGTCCGAAGCCGTCAAGAAAGAGAAACAGTGGCATGCGATGTTCCAGGACATGCGAAAACGATGCGAGTCGTTCAACGCCAACACGGATGACGTGAACACCCAGCTCATGTTCCACTGGTTCCCCTACGAGAACGAAATCGAAGCGTTCATCGACCGCCGAAAAGCACAAGACTCAGCCACCGAGTTCGACGAAGCAGTGGCACCCGATCAGCAAGAACAACTCTTGTTTTGATGACCACGAGCGTTTCGCAGCGAACCACAGCCTATTCAGCTCGTCGGCTCACCATTGCCTCGATCGCACGAATGCCATTCTCCATCTTGGTCCGAGCTGACACATTCGCCGAGTGAACCTGCATCGCTGGCGGCACGAAGCCGTGCAATGCCACCTGTTCTTCGATCCAAAGGACAACGTCGTATCCCGTGCCGCGATCGTCATCGCCAAGATCGTGATCCAGGCTGAGATCGGTAACGATCCCGGTTTTTAACAACGCGATCGCTTCATCAGGCCAATACACGCGATGCCAACCATCAGGCGTCCTACGTTCATCGTCGAGATAGACTTTCATTCGTCGTCGGAATCGGGAAGTTGCGATTGGTGCCAGTCGCCGTAAGTCTGCTGGGTGTCGATCGTCTTCCACGCGGCGCGGCCATTCGTGTTACCCGCAGCGACGATCGCCGCACCGGCACTGGGGCTGCTGAGGTAAACATCTTCGGCAAATAACAACAAGCCTTTGTCAGGCACTTCAACCAACTTCTGTTCATCGACCAATTGTTGTCGCAGATCGCGGTAACTCGTCCAGCTTGGACGTGGCTCGAACGTTGCCGTGGAACCCTTCAGCACAACAAACTCCCCGTCGACCTCTTTTGCCGTTGCTTTGGCATCGCCTGAACTGAATGTAAAGGTCGGTGAACTGGTGTCGTCCAGAATCTCGGCAGTCGGTTTCACCGTTGGTTTGGGTCGGAGAAAGTTGAATCCGATCACCGGAAGCATCAATTCGACGTGCTCCAAGAACCCCTCCATGTCAGAAGCATCAGCTTCCGGCAGCCAGGGAGCGTCCGGTGAAGTTCCGTTGTGGATCTTCACCCTGCCGGCCGCGTAGCCCAACGAAATCAAACGGCTTTCCAGGTAACGGACGTGAGCTTTGGTCAGGTTCAGGTCCTTGCTGATGACGCCGACGCATCGTGTCCAAAACTCCTTCTTTTCGTCTTTGTCGTGCTGAGCAAGCCGACGGAACACATTGTCACCTTCTCCGATATAAACGATTTCGCCCATGGGATTCTCCGGATCTGGCCCAGCCAACACGTAGATCCCGGTCCGCGAGATCTCTTCCCGCTTCGCCAAGTCCGCCAACCGAGTTCGCGGTGAGACCAACATCTTGCCCGACCAATTCATGATCTCCGCGGTTAGCAACCCCGACGCATCGCCGTCAGGCAAATAGATCCGTATCGAACGTCCGTTCATGTTGTGCTGAGCTCCTGATGATTCATTTCGGCTTCGAGTTGAAACGCTAATTCGTTTGCCGCGGACGCTGGAAATGGAACCCTCGCAGCGAGCTTCTCGGTTGTCGCCGAGTCAATCTTATAATCCTCTCCCATCACGACGTTGAACCATCGTTCACGGTCCATCACCACGCGATACATCTTCTCGTCTTGGGTCTCACCGACGTACGGGAGGAAAACGCCGATGGGCTTGCCAACCCTCTCTGCTTTGGCACCAATTCGGTCAACCCGACCGGTTCGCTGCTCGAGGTTGCTGGGGTTCCAGCAAAGGTCATGGTGAATCATGTGCCGGCAATTCAAATGCAGATCGACTCCCTCGGACATCACACTGCTGGCGATCAAGATCTCGGGATAGAACGGAGTGTTGAAAGTCAGCATCAACCGTTGCCGTGTTTCGCTTCGAGTTTGACCGTTGACCAATCTAACGTTGGGCAGCAGTTGTTCCATCACCTCCCCCTGCAGTTCGTCGTCATCATATTCCGCAGATGAATCCGATCCGAAATGTGCCCCGGTTTGAATTCGCTTCACGGCGTCGATGTAGGCGGCCCGCTGTTTGCTTCCGCATCGTTCGGCGAGGAACGAAAAGAACTGCTCGACGATAACCCTGAACGATTGGCCCGATTCGTCGAGGGCATCGAACGCTGCTCGCATCAACTCATCGGGTTCGTCATCGATACCCAATGGAAAGAACCGCACCAAGAATGATGGTGTCCGAAGATTGCGTCGCACAATCTCAACAAGGGTTTCTTCGTCGTCGGCGAGACTCGGAAACTTGCCCAACGACTGACGAGCCTCGCGGTCGCACGCTCGTCTTAGTCTTCCGTCGTCGTCAAAGAAACGCTTGCCCAACCGATCAAGCTCTTCCGCTACCGAATCGGCGGAGCATCGCAACTTGGCAGAACCGAGCCGGAGGATCTCCGCTTGAATGCCACTGGAGATTCGACGACGCAGTGCTCGCCCCGTTTGGACGTAGTGGCAAAAGACAACGAGTTTCTCACCCCGTTTCCAAATATCGACGGCACGTGCGACCGTTGCATCGACCTTGGGATGCGGCAAAGCAGTTGATTCCGCCGGAGCCAGCAGAACGTCGAGCTTCTTCAAATACCAATCGGTTCCGGACTCGGTCGTAGCACCGTTGTTTGGACCTTCCATCATGTCATCGTCGTCGTCGGTTGACTTTGTACCGTTCATCATCCGCGTGTGCAGAAATGCCTCGTAGCTGGACGAGAGGCCTTCTGCGAACACCGGGCGGGATTCAGGCGTGGCGGATGATGCTCGGCAAGCCAAGAGAAACGGTAACAGTGCCTCTCCGCAGACATCCAACCCTCGCCCCGCATCGCTGGGATCATCCAACAAAATCGCGTCCCCAACGTGTCGCTTTCGTCGCGGAACATTTTTCTCACCCGGAAGCTGGCGTGATTTCAAATGTCGGATCACCCACGGTTTCAGATGATCCTCGGCGACCTGCAACGTCTGTTTCGCTCGATCGAAACAGGCCAGCACGTCCGCGACAGTCCCTCGCAAGTCACCTGATTCGCGGACCGCGCTCCACCACTCCTCGACATTGCTGACTACCTTGCCATCAATATTTAAATCATCGCGAGTCAATCGTCCCCAGGCGTGGTCAAGGCACAGGGCGGCTTCCTGAGCACGGTCCAGACTCTGACGCAATGATTGACGCGACTTAGAAAAGTCCTCCAGGCCTGCCGGCGGTGCGGACTTGCCAGTCCAGTGGATGCCCTCGAAGCGATCCAGCACACTGCACAATTCGCCGTGACCGAGTTGAAACGGTGTCGCCGTCAAGAACATCATCCGTTCAAAGATGCCAGCCAAAGCTCCTTGCGAGATCGCATTCGCATCGTCAAGAGATTCCTCCGAACGAAAGAGCTTTGCCAATCGCGTGTCAGAGTTTTTCAGGTGATGGGCTTCATCGAGAATCAGCAACGGCAGACGTTGCCGAAACTTCGCAAGACACTCTTGCCAAACTTCGCGCAACTGTTCCTTGATCGCGTGACGCGCGGCGACCAACTTTGTTCCAAAATGTTTCGTGCGTCGCTGCGGAATTTGTTGAAGAGCGTCAAACACAGCCGACGTATCCAGTTCGGGAAGCAATTTTACAATCGCCTCCGGCACCGGATCGTCGTCTTCGTCGGCAATACCACGGAGTAACCGCAGCCACTCGCTCGGTGGATTTCCAAGCAGCTTGTTCCAGATGTCGTTGTCTTTTCGAGTGAGGTCTTTCTTTTGAAGCAAGTCGCCGAGGAATCGTCCGAGAACCCGCTTCAGCCCAGCAGTATTGTGACGTCGATGAAGGCTTCGCTGAATCAATGCCAACATGACCCAAGGATCATTCAGTCCGCGACTCATTGCCCCGTGGGTCATGAAAATGATCGAGCAACGACGGTCTTTGGGATCGTCCAACAGTTTTAAGAATTCAACGGCCCGCTGAGCCGTCTTGAATTTCACCCGCTTGGCGAGTTCGGGCGGCAGGCATCGTTCACAGAACAAATTCAGGTCTTCAGGCCATTTGTTTTTCAGGTTGGCGGGCACCATCACGACGACTGGCCGACCACCACGATTCGCTAGGGCGATCGAAACGGCCACCGAAATGGCGACGAACGTTTTTCCCATGCCAACCTCATCCGCCAAGATGACACCTGGCTGATCGGTCAACCTTGCCAAGATGACTTTGGCTGTCGTCGTTTGACGTTCCGCGTCCGACGCCGAGATTCGCCCCGTCACGTGCAGGTCGATTTTCGGATGCAGCGAGTAAGCCAAGCTCATTGGATCACCTCATCAAACACCGATTCAATGTAGGCCCGCAAATTAGCCGGCTCGCTGTCACCAGCATCATCCTTCAGCAAGGATCGAAGTTTGTCGTTGAGTTTGGAGATTTCATTGCGGTGGATCGAGACATCGACGCAACCGGTCGTCGCGACAACATCCGCACGCGACAGTTCCAACGCGAGTTCTGCCAGCAAGAACGCCGATTCCGCGGACGTTGTGGCTTCACGAGCAATCGCCTCTGCTAGGGCAAAGACACCTACGGGACCGTACAGCCGCCAGTTCAAAGTTTCGATCGTGGCAGTCGGTCGTTCAACACGAAGCCGCATCTTGGTCAGTGCCCACGACAGGCGGCGAGTCCGTTGCAGCAAGAAATCACTCGTGTCGACGCGCTTGTGGGGATCAATGGCCGTTGCGGTTTCGTCATGATCTGACTTGATTTGTTTCGCCAGATAATCTGCCATGACCCGATGCAACGGCCGCGACGACCCGAGCAAGTTCAGCAACACGTCCAACGGCAGATCTTTCAATTCATCCGGAGGTGGCAGTGAGTTCGATGATTCCACGTTGACCGGCCACCAAGCCAACGCGTCGCGATCTCCCAACCGAACCTCGAAACCGCTCGGTGGTCTGGTTTTCGTCCAAGGCAACGTTTGCGTGATTGATGATTGGCTCGCTTCCAAGCAACTAGAATCAAACCAGATTTTGTCGGTTCCCTCGATCAACAATACAAACGGTTCGCAGTTCCCGCCGGCAAAATGCAAGGTGATCGCACCGTCGCCTGCCGTGTCCAGTGAAAAGACCGCGTCGCCGAAGAAAGCTGGCAATGCTATTTGCGACAACGATTCCGCATCCTCGTCATTCGCTTTCGGTTGCCAGTTCACTTCGTCAGGATCGACCGACTCGCTCTTTGGAAAAGTCGCCTCGACCGCTTTGAGCAAACGCTCGTCTCGTTTGCCATCAAGCACATAGACCAAATTGGCTTCCAGGTTCGATCGTTTGCCAATGCCCATGCCGGCACTCGTGAAATTGCTCGATCCGATTTGGTAGACCGCATAGCGATCGTCCTGCAACCAGATTCCTTTGGCGTGCAACGGTCGTGCATCCGGCAGCAGAACTTGATTGAACTCGATAACCGCGCTGCTACGCGGAGTGCGACGCAATGAATCCGGTGCCTGCAGTGACCAGCGGTGGTGCCCCAGCTCTTCCCAGCCCGAGCACTCCTCGCCAGCGACGTGATACCCGACAACGACCTCGCCTCGTTGCCGCAGCAAACGCCAGACTTCGTCCACGGGAGCATTCTTCGATTCCGGCGGGTCGAAGAACGGGCTGACAATGTCCGCCGACTTTGGCCCCACGCCGGCAGGCCAAATTCGACTCAACTGATCGAAGCCCGATTCACCGGCTGGTTCGACAAACAGCGTCTCGACTTGAACCGGCGCCCGTTTACGATCCGCGGCCATGGTGCCCCAAGTGCTGCAATTCTCTTCGACTCGGTCGAGCAGCGTGTACCAGCGGGTTGCCGCCGGCGTGTTGGTCACGCTGTAGCTGATTGCTCGCCGCAAAAAGTTTGTTGTTTGCAGCAAGCATTCGACCGGAGTTTTACTGCCAACGTGAAAATCCAAAACCCCGAACACTTCAAGATTTCGGCGGTAACCGTCCTCGGTCAGGTTTGCCGATCCGATCATCACGCGAACTTGATTGGACCACACCAGCAGACACACCTTTGAGTGTTGGATTCCCGGCAAACGGGCCGGCAGCAAGTCCCAACGCAGACTCCGCGTACCACGACAGTGATGTACGTCGACCAAGACCGATGCGCACTGCAAGCGAGCCAGCTTGTCTTCCCGTTCGATCAGGTAAGCCGGTCCATCGTCGGTTGGGTTCGTTTCCAGCCCAAGGAAGCTAGCCAGGCATTCTTCCTCAAAAAACGCAGCGTCAAAAGTGAATGAGGTCGCGACCACGCCGATCGGTTCTCCTGCCTCTTTTGGTGGCACCCATGCGTCGAGCAGCTTCCCGAATCCTTCTCGTTCTATTTTCCGTTTAGCCAACTTTGACCTCGCCAGACAGCAGGTTCAAATCGTCTGCGAACGACCACAGCGAATTGGTTCGGTAAGCATGAACGTACTCGCTTACCGGTCGAACCTCGTAGTCGCGAATGTAGCCCGGGCGAATCAGATACGACCCGTCATCGAAGCGATCGAACCACGGTGCCTTGCCATGCGGAGGTTTGTCACTTTGAACCTTCGTATGAAACGCCAACAACTGCTCCGCCCATTCGACAGGGCCGACCGGCTCGGCGAACTCTTCGAACGATCGTGTAAAACGATCAACCAATCCCAGCGGCGAAAGTGCGTCAGTCACATTCGGATAGACCTGAGCGACGTTCGCGGCGGCGTTCTTAACGGCGTCCAAGTCGGCAAGTTCCGTCGACTTTAATCGTAGGCGGTGCTGGACCATGAAAGCCAAACAAGCATCCAAAGCGTTTTGCAAATACCTCGCGAACTGTTCGTAGCAGGCGATCGCCTGAAGCAGTTCGCGAAGCGGTTCGCTCGCACCGCCGATTAACCATTCGTGAAAACGTCGTTCAGATGGCCGATCCGTTTTGCGTTGCTCCATCCAAACCGCTTGTCCGGGCTCCGAAGTCAATGCCTCAAAGATCTCGCCGCGATGACCGTCGACCCATGCACTCTCATCGCCTGTAACGATCGCTGCCCGAATCGCTTCGGCTTCGCCAGATCTTGCCTCGTAGATGCCAAAATGGTCAACAAAGAACTGCCCCCACGATTTCCGTGCCGTGGCGCCCGCATCCAGTCCATCAGCGATCGCTTGTCGCAAACGGTCGCGGTGTCGGCGACCAGGCCCATCGCCGCTTCCCAGAAAACCTTCTAGGTTCTGATCCGTTTCCCAAGCCGACAGAATGGAGAACCCCGCATCACCGAGGCGTCCAGTTTGCTCGACACCAATCTCGCGGGCGAGAGCTCGATAGATCCCATGAAAACCAAAAGTTCGCGGCCCCTTCAGATATCCGCGCGCCGACATCGGAACGCCCTCGGCACGCAACTTGTCTGCCTTGTCTCGGCCGGGCAACCCACGCAGCGATGATTTGTCCTGCGTTGCACGGGCCAATCCTTCGACGACGTACCATTCAAACACCTGCCACGGTTCACTCACGCCATCATCTGCAACGACGTCGTCATCGAATGTGCTGCATAGCCACAACGATGCCGCGATCACCGTCAAGAATCTTGGATGCTGCTGCCGTTCGCGGACGCCCGGAACCATCCGCGAAGCTAACGCATCAGCGATCGGATAAAGCCCAAGCGGATCAATCGACCCTTCGGCCGATTCGGCCGGATCCGCCTCGCTTAACATTGGCATTAACATTTCAATCTCTCCAAGAAAGGCAAAGCCCCAACAGCTTGCCGATCGCGCCATCGGTATCTCCGAGCTGCTTAGCAACGCACGGTGAATAA
>NZ_DDGH01000073.1:0-107049 GCF_002337565.1 Rhodopirellula sp. UBA1907
CGTACGCCTGAACGGCGTCGCTTGAGCTCTCCCCCAACTTCGTTTTGGGAGAGGTGCGACATTTCAAATCTGCCGAATTGCGGTGTCAGAAAACTGCACGACCTCGACGCTGGGAAAGAGGTGGCGGATTGATTCGAGTCAGGTTGGCAGGAGGCTTTCGGCAACCGGCGTTCTCTCTCTCTACAGAATTAACTTCATGAGTTCTTCGGCGGAGAGTTTCGCGGATGATTCGGTGCCTTCGAGCAGGCTGTCGGCGAGGTCGCGTTTGCTTTCATGGAGTTTTAGGATTCGTTCTTCAATGGTCCCTGTGGTGATGAATCGGTACACCGTGACGGGCCGCTGTTGTCCCATGCGGTGGGCGCGGTCGGACGCTTGGTCTTCTACCGCGGGATTCCACCAGGGGTCCATGTGGATCACATAGTCGGCTGCCGTCAGGTTCAGCCCCACGCCTCCGGCTTTCAAGCTGATCAAGAACACATCGCCTTCGCCGTCCTGGAAGGCATCCACGCTGGTCTTGCGTTTCTTCGCTGGCGTGCTGCCGTCCAGGTACTGATATGAAATTTTTCGCTCATCGAGCCGGTCTCGCAAAAGTTGCAGGTGGCCGACGAACTGGCTGAACACCAACACCTTGTGACCGCCCGCGATCAGATCCGTCACCGTTTCGGTAAAGCGTTCCAGTTTTGCCGCTTCCAAGCCAGCATTGGGGTCGACTAAATCGGGATGACAACAGAACCGGCGCAGACGCATCAATTCCGCCAGGATCTTGATGTGCATGGGGCGGTCGTCGTCACTGTCCTCCAAGTTTTGGAGTGCCTTTTGACGAATGGCTTCGTACATCGCGGCTTCGTTTTCACCCAATTCGATCGGCACGGTGATTTCGGTTCGCGGTGGTAGTTCATCTAAAACTTGTGACTTCGTCCGTCGCAGAATGAACGGTGCGATCAATTGCTTGAGTTGGCGTTGAACGTCGCGGCGATGATCGCGTTCAATCGGAATGGCAAAGCGTTCTTGAAACGACTCCGAGGAACCGAGTAGTCCTGGGTTGATGAATTGAAACAGGTTCCACAGTTCACCCAAATGGTTTTCCATGGGCGTGCCGGTGAGCACGATTCGGAAATCCGCTTCGAGCCCCATCGCCGCTTCGCTACGTTTGGTCTCCGCGTTCTTGATCGCTTGGGCTTCATCGAGAACCAGCGTCTGCCAACGTCGGGATTGTAATTTCTGGGCTTCGTTGGCCAGCAAACCGTAGCTGCAAATCAGCAGGTCTCGTTTTCCCAAGGACTCAACAACCGTTTCGCGATCCGCTTCGCTGAACAGGATCGGACGAAGTGAGGGGGCAAAGCGTGCGATTTCGGAAACCCAGTTGGCGGCCACCGAAGTCGGCGCGACCACCAATGCCGGACCTGACTTGCCGCGGTTGAGTAGGACCGCGAGGCACTGCAGCGTTTTCCCCAATCCCATGTCATCGGCCAGGCAGACGCCAGCGCCCAGGTGAGCCAAACGGGACATCCATTTGAAACCGTCAACTTGGTAGTCACGTAGTTCGGCGTTCAGAGTTTTGGGCACTTTCGGCCGGACTCGGTCGGCCGATTCGATTCGCTTGATCTGGGATTTCCATTGTTGGTCGGCGGTCAGGTCCGCGTTGCCAGTCAGTTCGGCGATCGCGGTGGTGCGAATGGTGGGAAACCGCACTTCGTTTTGGCGGCGATCCGTGTACGCGGCCATCGTTTCCAGTCGCTTGCGAAAGTGTTCGGTCAACGCCACAAATCGCCCGTCGTTGAGCTGCACAAATCGGGACGTGCTGGTGCTAGCTATCTCCAGCAGATCCATCATCTCGATGGCCAATTTGCTATCGACGTGCAGCTGCCCCGAAGCGGCGAACCAGTCTTGGCCCCCATTGATCTTGATCTTCCAGTCCGACTCATCCGCGGACCCAGCGATTTGAAAGGATTGCCCCTTGGGCCAGTGCAATGTCAAACGTGATTCTTCGACCAGCGATTCCAGTTCCAGCAGCGCTTCGAGAGCCTCCGCGGCGGTGGGCAGGTCGATGACATCGGCACCGGCTTGCTCACCCAAAAAGTCACAATCGTTTTGCACCGCACGAAGGTGTTCTGATTCCGCCTCCAGATCCCGGCGAGTTGATCGCATCTGACCGTCAATCTTGGTGACGACCGTTCGACTGCCTTGACCCGGAACGAAGAAACCGCCACTGTCGCCAAAGGGGCGAGTGAAGAACGCGATTTGCAGACCTTGATCGTAAGGAGTCAAGTGAGCGTGGATGGCGTTGTCGGCGACGACTTGTTCCGCACCCTCGGCAGCGACTTCGATCTCCGAATGCAACGGCGCGATCGGTGCCAGTGGCCGCACCGCGTCGAGCAGCTGATCGACGGCGGAATCGGGCACCGTTAAACCGTCGGACAACATGGATGCCAGTTTCAACTGCGCGTCGCTGAACTGAACAATCGAAAACTTTGACGTGCTTTCGCGATGGACCAGCAAATGACAGTCACGGGATGTTGGTCGAGGTGACAAGGAAATCGTTGCGCCACCCTCGGACGATTGCTCGACCA
The DNA here is from genome assembly GCF_002337565.1 of Rhodopirellula sp. UBA1907. Taxonomy (NCBI): domain Bacteria; kingdom Pseudomonadati; phylum Planctomycetota; class Planctomycetia; order Pirellulales; family Pirellulaceae; genus Rhodopirellula; species Rhodopirellula sp. UBA1907. The sequence goes on from NZ_DDGH01000073.1 coordinate 2,571, forward strand.
CCAAACGAGCCTGACCCTTTTCGATTTCAATTGGCGATCGGGAGTCGTCGTCCATGAACAGACAAGGGTGATCGACCAGGGCATCGACCAACAACGCGGTTTCAAAGTAGTAGCGATATTCGGTGTACCCGTAGTGGTCACGTGAAGTGTCGCAACGCAGCGAGCCGCAAATCTTTCGGTCCGCTGGCTTCAAGAAATTAAACTCGGCGAGTCGACTCGGGTCATAGATTCGCTCCAAAGCAATGGGGCGACCTTTGGACCAGCCCTTTTTGCCATAGCTTTGGTGAACTGGCCGACAATCGAGGTGGTGGCCATTGGCAGCAATGGTCACCAACCATGCCAAACGGTCGCTCTCTCGCGGCGTTGCGGGGCCCGTCTGCTTCGCGGGGGAAGACGCGGGCTGGTAACTCGCCGCAAAAGCTTGCAAGGCGCCGAGCTGCTTTTTCCAGATGGGTGTTCGCTCGAACTGACCGGCCATCGGTGATGTGCCGGTGGCGTTGTACAGTTTCTCGATCGTTTTCTTCGTCGACTGATTTGGTTTGAGCTCGTTGGCGAGGGTCATCGCTTCGGCAGCCAGCCAATCCAGTCCCGAGGTGCGATACAACTTGCTGACTTTGGCAAGGTTTTTCAGTTCACTGGCTGCATTTTCGGCGTTGGAACAAATTTCACGCACATAACCGCTGAGCAACGTTGCCAAGGGGCGAGATGCATCATCGGTCCAACTGACTTGGATGTGCTGGATCAGTCCTGGGTCTTTTAAGAAGTCGCAGCCGCTTAAGACGGCATCACATCCAAGCAGCAGATCCTGATCCAATTTCTTGATGCGTCGCTGGATGATTTTTTCGGCCGTCGCGGTCGCCTGAGGATCGGACTGCCTGAGCAATAGCAGCGCGTAATACAGTCCGGCGAAGGTTTGGCATGCCGTCGAGGACGAGCTTTTTCCAAGCGATGCAGCTGGCATTGCGGTGGCAAATTGTTGGATCGCTTGATCTCGGTCACCTTGCAGAAGGCAGACCAGCCCGAGAATTTCGGGGCGTTGCTTTTTCAGCAGTTCCGCCAACGGTTGCAACGTCGAGCAGCGACCCGCGGCAAACAATAAATCGGTGCCCACGGAAACGGCGACTTCGTCGTCGGGAGAAGAACGTTTCAACCAAGCTTCGACATGATCCATCATCCCCGTCGAGCCATTCGCCGTGTGCAACAGGGACGGTCCGAAGACCGGCCAGTAGGCGTCTTGAAGTTCGATAGGCAGGCCTTCGTAGACGGTTTCGTCAAAGGGAGTTAGCAGGCCCAGTTTTCGTGTTTGGATCGCCTCATCAGTGACAAGCTCGAAATAGCTTTCCACATCGCCTTGATAGAAAGCCAGCCGTTGATTCTTCTGTTTTTCTGACTGGTAAGTTTGTCTCCACCGGAATCGGTGGTGAGTCGCAAATGTGTTCACGGTGACCAGCAGTTCCGAGAACGTTCCCTCGTGGATGGATGATCTCAGTACCGCGTCGGCCACGGACGGCAGAATGTGGAACCGCAGGTTGGATTGGGACTGAATGTAACCGGTGTCTTGCAACCGTTTCAGCACCGGTTTGAGGATTGTCTGGGTCACTTTGGGGGGCGTCGGTTTCCCGGCTTGGCTCAAGCAAGGTAACGCGTGCCGCACCATTTTCGTTAGATCCGGCAGGTCGACGGTGTCAAAGGCGATGGCAAGAAGCTGACACGCCAACTGCTCCAGTCCCCCGAGGGATTCAAATTTTGTTTTCAGACCGTGGGATGACAAAGGCAGGGCTCCACTTCAATCTAGTATCGGGTCGGGAAGTAGGTGTCAGGTGCCTCTCGCAAGAGCGGCCCAACGATGGGGAAACAGAGATCGAGAATCGAAACTTCGACTAGCAGGCGATATCTTCAAAGGGAAAAGGATAGCGTTCCCGCCGGACGGTGCCTAACCGACGCTGGTTCCACCTCTTTCCTGTTTCAACCTCTTTTGGGGACAGGCTCTATCAATGAGAAACACACCCGTGAAACATGGTGGGAATGAATTGGGGTTTTTCTCATCCGCTTGCTTTTGTTACGTCGAAGGTTGAATTGTTCAATGAATCTTCCCGTCTCGGATGAACCGCATGGCGAGTCGCCTTTTCCAGTCGATCGTTCCGTTGATGCCTGTCGTCGTGTTAGCACCCGTTTTGGTGCTGTCCGGGGGCTGTCACGATGGTCCCATGTACGCACTCAAGCACGCCAATCCGTACTTCACAATGCGGCAGTGGAAGGCGGACGAGGCGATCGGTGTGACGGATCACAAACGTCGCGAAGAATTGCAGACGCTGGCGAATTCGATGTACGGCATGCCCGCCGAGCGTCAACAAACCTGGACGCCGCACCTGGAACAGATCTACGAAAACGATCCCAGCGCTGAGATGCGTCGATTGGCAATCTTGGCCGCGGGACGTTCCAAAGACGCGACCACCATTGATTTGGTCGCGAAAGGTTTGAAAGATGACAACCTGAAGGTTCGCATGGAAGCGTGTCGCGCTTTGGGTGAGCGTTCCGAAGAAAGAGCGGCTCAGTTGCTGGCTTCGATCGCCGGTGAATCGCAAGACCAAGATGTCCGGCACGCCGCGATTGCGGCTCTGGGGAAACACCCCGGTGAGATCTCAAACAATTCGCTCAAACTCGCTCTTCAAGACCGGGATCCTGCCACGCAGGACTTGGTGATCGAAACGCTTCGCGAGAGCACCGGAAAAGACTTGGGCAACGACCCTGCGGAATGGATCGCCGCCCTGAACGGTCAGCCGAGTGAAGAACCTGCCAGCGGATCAATATTCCGGTAACGAGCCGGACAAGACGCTTCGAACTGTCGTTGGTGTCTTCGATCGGACGGTGCCAATTGGTGACAGGTCCACCGACAAATCAGATTTTGCCGTCGAGACCCATCTGGTAATACTTGTGGGTGATCTTGTCTTGGTTCTCTAGCAACCAATCGATCGATGGCTCGTTGTTCATCGCTTTGTTGATTGCCTGCGTCATCGCTTTGCGATGGATTTCGAACAAGGCTTTGTGGTCCAAGTTGTCGTCATCGATGACACCGGGATTCAACCACACGCTGCAGATGATGCCGAGGTCGTTAGCTTTTTCCTTGGGGATGTCGCCGGCACGCACCGCATCCAAAACGCCATTGGCGATCGCGGCTTGAACGGTGCCCATCAGGATGTTGGTGTAGCGGCTGCTTTTGACCGTTACTTTGCTGACGCACAACGTCACCGGGCGGACTTGGATGTCCGTGTTCAGAATTGCGAAGACTTTGGAGTGACCCATCGATTGGTCGCCCGTCAGCGTGGCCAGGGCGGTGCCAACGGGGCCGTCGAGTTCGCCGATGACGACCTCGGGTTCTGCGGCGGTGAAAGGCGGGCCACCGGCGACGAGAGATTCACCAGTGCGAAGGATGATGCGATCCGACATTCAATCAGCTCAATCATGGAGGAGGAGTGGGACTTCTTTCAAAGTCACGTTCAAACGGACCGCAGGGTAAGCGAATCCGTGCTCCTGTTCCAGGCAATGAAGGCCGCGGTTGGAGCGACCATCAAACGCCAATTTGGTTTGCTGACCGTAGGATGGACTTCCGAGTCCGTCACAAGTAGCGGGCACCGACGGACTTGGAAGTCCATCGTACGGTTTGGCCGGATGGTTTCAGGGATCAGCCGGCGTTGGTGTAGTAGCCGGGGTCATCCTTGTTGTCGCCATCGAAGTCGCCGACGATCGGTTGCGAATCGGCGGACTCTCGCATCACGACAATGCGTTTGTCATTGGCCGTCAGCTTGCGATCTCCGTCGCTGTCGATGATCCACACGTCACCTCGGACCACGCCGATTTCATCGATGCCGTCGCCATCGAAGTCACCGACGATGGGTTCGTCACCGGGGCGACCAAAGTCGTGAGGTTTGGTTTTGCCAGTCCAACGACCATCGGCATCATCATCGAGCAACCATTGGCCGCCGCGGAAGACACCGATTTGGTCGATGCCGTCGCCGTTCCAGTCACCCGCGATGGGCGTGTCGACTTGTTCGCCATACTGGAAGACGTGGTCCACCGCATCCGCCAGCAACCCGCCGTCTTCACCACGCATCAACATGCGTTGTTGGTCTTCGTTGGCGGTCGTTTCGCGAGGAACCAGTTCTTCGCGTGTCAGGCCACGTCGGCGAATGTTGGCGGGGTCGGGCAAACCAGGGTCGCGTCGGATACGAGCCCAGTCGTTTTCCCAACGGCGTCCAAAAATTCCGATGTCGTCTTTGCCGTCTCCGTCCCAGTCACCCACAACGGGGCGATCCAGTTCGGTCCCCAGACGGACCCACATGTCACCAGCGTCCCAGGTGCCGTTGCCGTTGAGGTCGACGAACCATTGTCCACCCATGTACAGCACGGCTTCGTCGACGCCGTCGCCATTGAAGTCGCCCGTGAGCGCCGTGGCGTCAGGGTGTCCCATTTGAATGTGTGAACCCGTTTCAGGTTGCGATGCCAACGTTCGAACGGTGGGTGTTTGGATGTGCCAAAGCCCCGCCATCAAATCATTCCGCAACAAGGAACTCGGCAGCTTGCCTTTTCGATCGCCTTCTTCATTGCCGTCGCCATCGAGACCCAGTCGATAGTTGGCGGGACGAATCAGATCACCGTCATCTGAGAACTCGTCCGCTTGCACGATCGCCGAATCGACACCGTCGCCGCGAGGGAAGCCACCGTTGATCACACTGAGGTGCCAACTGACCTGCCACTCATCGGCGAAGAAGAATTGCTGGTTGGGATCCAAGTGGATTCCAAATGCCATTGGCCGGATCAGAGTTTCGAACGTCTCGATGGGTGCCAACGGCCGGGTGATCGGATCCTCGGTTGGGTACTCTGGCGGTGGGAAGACTGGTGGGTCTTCGATCGCGATTTCGCTGAAGTTGTTGTTGGCGCTGGTTTGGCCCGCACCGACGAACAGTTGCAAGATTGCATCGAACTTTGGATCGGTCGATGCATCGGCCATCAAGTTCTGAACGGACGTAGGGAACGTCAGCGTTCCTTCACCACTGTCGGATACAAAGTCAGCAACGTTGATCGCCAGACCACCAAGTGTTCCGGGGGTGTCGAGTGAATCGATGAAGCCGGCAGGTTGGACTTGGTAGACCGAGTAAACCGTTTCAGGACGCAATCCACTGAAGACGTAGTAACCATTTTCGTCGGTGGTGACGCGAATGGTTTCGGTTCCATAGGTTCCCGCCAAGGCTCCAGTCGAGCTGTCGATGGGGCTGCCCAAAACGTTTCGCAGTTCAAGTGTGACGCCAGCCAAACGAGTGTCGTCATCGGTCAGTTCGCCATCGCGATACTCTCGCAAATCTTCCGGGCTGGGAGCTTCTCGAAGCACCAGGTTTTCACCGTCTTGGAAGACGTATCCGGTGATCGTTGCGGGTGGCAATTCAGGGAAGTCATAACCGATCGCGTTGATGCCACCGGGGATGGTGATCTCGCCGATCACATCGCTGCGAAGAATGCGACCACCGAAGTCGCCGACAACTTGGCCACCTTGGAAGTAGCCGTCGGGTTGTGATTCATGGACCGAATAGGTTCCCGGCGGCAACGAATCAAACGTGTAGCGACCTTCGTTGTCGGTTTGCGTTGTCGCGATGACTTGATCGGTTTCGTCACGCAACTCAATGATCACGTTGGACAGCGGAGTTTCGCCGTCGTCGAAGACGCTGTTGCGAACCGTGTCAGCCCAAACCATGCCCGAGATCGTGCTGGGCAAGACTTCGCAGAAGTCGTAATCGGTCAGCGTCTGGCCCCAACCAATCGGGATCGTCGAGATCACATCGTCAACGCTGTCGTCACCGCCCGCGCTGCCGGCCATTTGGCTGCCTTGGTAGTAGCCATCGGGCTGCGTTTCGCGAACGGTGTAAGAACCGGCTTGCAGGTTTCCAAAGTGATACGAACCGTCTGCGCTGGTCGTGGTCGTTGCGACCAGTTCATCAGCCGAGTTGAACAACTCGATCAGAACGCCGCCCAAGCCGGGTTCGTCGTTGTCTTGGAAGCAGTCGGCGTCTTTGTCGACGTAGACAACGCCTAACAACTCCGATGGCAAAAGCTCACAGAAGTCGTAGTCGGTGAGCGTTTCGCCCCAGCCGATGTCGATGGTCGATATCACGTCGGCGACGCTGTCATCGCCACCGCCCGAGCCCGCGACCTGTCCACCATGGAAATAGCCTTCCGGTTGCGTTTCGCGAACGGTGTAGACGCCCGATTTCAAGTTGCCAAAGTGATAGGCACCGCTAGCGTCAGTGGTCGTGCTGCCGACCAAGGTACCGTTTTCGTCAAACAGTTCGACAATCACGCCGGCCAGACCGATCTCGTCAGCATCGCGGAAGCAGTCGGCATCTTTGTCGACATAAACAATGCCGGACAACTCGGATGGCAACAGTTCGCAGAAGTTGTACTGCGTCAGGGTTTCGCCCCAGCCCATGTCGATGGTCGAAATCACATCGGCTTGGGAGTCGTTGCCACCGTGGCTGCCCGCTTTTTGGCCGCCGTGGAAATAGCCGCTCGGCTGAATTTCGCGAACGGTGTAGAAACCGGCTGGCAAGAAAGTGAATTTGTAGGAACCCGACGCATCGGTCAGCGTGGTTGCGATGACGTCCCCGGCTTCGTTGACCAGTTCGATGCGAACCCCTGACAGGCCTTCTTCGCCTGGATCGCGGAAGCAATCGGCGTCACGATCGACGTACACGACCCCGGAGATTTCCGATGGTGGTCGCTCGCAGAAGTCGTAGTCCACCGCGACTTCGCCCGACGTCAACGTGATCGAACCAATTCGGCTGCCGTTCTCGCTGACGCCGCCAGCCGATCCGGGTTTGGCTCCACCTTCGAAGTAGCCTTCCGGTTGCGTTTCGATGACGGTGTAGTTGCCGGGAATCAGATCGGTGAAGTAGTAGCGACCGTCGGCGTCCGTTTTCGTTTGCGCGACTTGATTGCCGCTGTCGTCGACCAGTGTGATGGTCACGCCTTCCAAGACTGGTTCGTCGTCGTCCTTGAAGCAGTCTTCGTCGAAGTCAACGTGCACGCGTCCGCTGAGCGAGGCGAGTTTGCGTTCGCCGAAGTCATAATTGACGCCGTGCAGACCCTGACGCAACGTGATGCCGACCAAGCTGTCTGAATCCGAACCCAGTCCACCGACCGTGGTTCCATTGATTTGACCGACCGAGTCGATGCCGTCGATGTAGCCGAGCGGTTGCGTTTCGATGATGCGGTAGGTGTCGGCCGCCAAACCGCTGAACTTGTACGCGCCATCGGGACCGGTGACGGTGGTGGCAACAACGTTTCCGTCCGATCCAACCAGCACCAATTCGGTGCCAGGGATCGCTTCTTCGCCAGCATCTCGAGTGCCATCGTTGTCGCGGTCGTGATAGACCTCGCCGGACAACGATCCTGGTGCGGCTTCGCAGAAGTTGTACTCGTGACCTTCACCGCCGGGTGGCAACGCGACGTTGGTGATTCGGCCGCCGTCGACGGATCCACCGACGGGAACGAAGATGTTCGATGCGATGGTGCGAATTTCCCCGGGATGCGACCCGCCATCGAGCAAGCCATCAGGAGTGATCTCGACGATCTCGTAAACACCGGTGCGCAGATCGTCAAAGAGGTAGCTGCCGTCCGCCCCGGTTCGCGTTGTTGCGACCAGTTTGCCTTGTTCGTCGATCAAACGAACTTCGACATTTTGCAGAGGCGTGCTGTCGCCTTCGTCGTGATCGCCATCGCAGTCTGCACCGGGTGCGGCCAAGTACACAAAGCCGCCAATCGATCCCAGCGGGACTTCGCCAAAGTTGTACTCCACCCCGACATCACCACCACCGAGAATGATGTCGCGAATTTCGTCGCCCGGGTTGATCGCTGAACCGACCACTTGGCCATCGATTGTACCGGCGGAGTCTTTGCCGTCTTCCAAATCAGCGGGCTGGTCGACTTCGACGATGCGATAGCGACCTGGCATTAAGTTCGTGAATTGGTACGAGCCGTCGGCGTTGGTTTTGGTTTCGAGCTGGTTCTGTGGCGCGATCGTGTCGACGGGAATCAACCGAACCGTGACTCCACCCAAGCCGACTTCGCCAGCGTCTTTGGTGCCCGAATCGTTGTCGTCTCGATAGACAAATCCACCAATCGAGGCGGGGATCGGAGTCTGGGTGGCGGTTCCGACCGCGGCGGCGGATCGGTTGGGCCGACTGTCGATGTCGGTGCCTTCGTCCGGCGGCAAATCCAAACCGTATTGCTGGGCCGGATCTCCAAAGTCGTTCAAGAAGATCGCATCGGCTTCGGCAGCGTAGTAGTCCGGAGCTTCGAAGAGAGCTTCCAAAATCGAATCTTGGAACTCTTGTCCCGACGTGATCACGTCGAGTCGTTGGTTGAACTCATCGAGGTCCGGGAGGTTGCGCAACACTTCGTCTACGTCGATCGTGAACTCCAACTGATCGCCGGCACTGAAGCCACGGAAGTTGAGTTTCAGGACTTGTCCACCATCATCCACCGTCGCGGTCACATCGGCGGGCGTCCCATCGAGTGTCTCAATCTTCTGAACCGTGAATGGATGCGCACCGTTCTTTCCACGGTTGCCCACCTCGGTATCAAAGATCGGATCGCCAACCGAGATTCCATCGCCGTCTTTGTCGGTGCGGATGATCAATTCCGTCAGCTCGGTGCCGGGGGCTCCGCCGGTGAACGAAAGCAAAAATCGGTCGCCCTTGGAGTCGCTGCCGACGTCTTGATCGGATTCCAAGTAGTCCGTTTCCAAATAGACCAATCCCACATGGATCGGATCCGCCACCATCAAACGACGATTCTCCAGCGACTCGATGCGCATCTTCCGCCCGGTCGAAGCAGAAGTGTTGGGTGTTAGCAATCGTTCGAGACGTTTCCAGATCACGTTTGGTACCTCCTTGTACCGCACATTGATTTCAGTTGGACGCGAGGGAGTTCAGGTCAGCTGAAGGAATGGAAGGATGAGATGCGGTCGATGGGTCAGCGAGGTGTCGGTTCGCTGGCCGGGGTCGACCCGTCGTTGCCGAGTGCAATCTTGCTGTCCGCCATTGCGTTTCGATTCAAATCCCAACGCCGCAAAGTCGCGTCAAATCCGCCGGAGAACACCATGCCATCGACGGCGGCAAGCGTTGCCACCGATCCGACATGGCCTCTGAGTTGTCCGGACACATAAAGCGATCGACCGTCGTCGGCCAAGTCGACCAAGTGAATCACATCGTCGCTGCCGGCCGCCGCGATGCGATGACTGTCGACGATCGCCAATGAGAACAAGCGTCCCGAGGTGATCTTTTGACGCGAAAGCACTTCGTTGGTCCGTGTGTCCCAGCGTAGGATCACGCCGTCTTCGTCGACACTGACCAAGATGTCCGAGTTTGGCATGAACGCCAAGTCGCGAACGCGTCGTTCGTGCAAATGCTGGTCCGCGATCAGTTTGCCCGTCTTGGGATCAAACAAGTGCAGGTGCCCGTCGCGACCGGCGACCGCAAGTGCTTCGCCATCGTGCCGGTAAACGCAGCAACGCAAATCGTTGCAATCGCAAAGCAGTCGATCGTTTTTGGTTGGTTCGTTCGAAATCAAGAACACTTCTTTGTCAAATCCAACTGCGACCATTTGGTGGCCGGTCGGTGAAAAATTGACGCACGCCAGAGCGGGCGCGGATCCGATTTCTTGTAACACGCTGAATTGTTGGTTCCGGTCCCAAATCACCAACCGACCATCGTTGCCGGCAGATGCCAATCGGCTTCCCGTTGCATCAAAGGCCAACGTGCGAATCATGTCGCTGTGGCCGATCGGGGATTCTCCAGAACGCTGGCCGTCGCCCAAGGTGCGAACGATTTGCAGTGTTTCTTGACGAAGCAAACGAATTACGTGGTCGTCGCCTGCAACAGCCAACCATTCGCCACGAGGGTCAATCGCCAGTGCGGTCACAACCACCTGTTTCACACGGTCATCAACCGGTGGAAGACGAACCACACGCGCCGCGGGCAGGTCGTTGGCGGTGATCAACTGAGTGGGCTCGCCCACCAATTGAACGCCATTGACGCCCAACGGCGGTGCCGCCAACGCATTCCAAGCCGGTGAGGCCATGGATGCCGTTGCCAGTGCGACCAAGAGTTGACGCCGATTGATTGTGTTTCTCATTTCGTATGCCCCCGCATGACGAACCAGGGTGAGACGACGCGTTCCTTGCGTACGCACTCCAATCGGAAGGATCGGCATGATCCGCCCAGGTCGTGAACCGAAATCCGCACGCAGCGTGTTTCGAGATCGGAATCAGGCGGGGGGAAAGGGCTCGAGCCCGTTTCACTCGGTCGAGTCGAGGGCCGATTGGCCGCCCGTCATCCGCAGATATGCCACCGCCAACGGCAGACTCGCGATCGGAGTGGTGATGGCTTGGCCGACGTACAACAGCAAAGCACCGATCGTGGATAGCAAAAAGTAGAACGTGACAACTTTCAGGCTCACCCGCCGATGTATCCACGATAGCGCGAAGCTTTGTTGCAGGCTCTGTCCGAACGAGGATCGACCGTCGGCGATCAAGCAAACGCTTGGCCAAAGGAGCCACTGCAATGCGAAGATCAGAACGAAGTAAACGCAGCCGACGGAGAAGGTGCCGAACAGTGTCGCTGTTTCACGCGGAAACGGAAGGACCAACATGAACGCAATCATGACCGCCACGCCCACCAACAACAGCATTCCCATCATCACGGCAACGAACAGCATGAACAAAGTCATGTGAAACAGCACGCGTGGGGGAACGGACAAGCTTCCCCGGGACGGCATCGCGTCCGATCCAGGAGCAAATCGAACGGGTGACTGGTTTCGGCCGCGGCCATAACGAGCCACGGCCAACGTCATTCTCGCCATCACGGAAGTTGTGTAGGCGGTGGTCAAAATGCCAACGCAGACCACCATGAAAGTCGCGAGAACAAAGGTCAGCATCTGAGTCGCGTCTTGTTGAGCCAAGGTCCAAAGATCGCTTAGCTTTCGGCAAGGCCACGCGACCAAGACAAACCAAATCAAAGTTGTCAGGCAAGACACGCCCAACAAGACTTTCCAATTGCTGCGAAACAATTGAAGTGCGTCAAACAAGACGCTCTCAACCGACGATTCAGTGGGCTGCAGCAGCGTGACGGCTCGTTGTCGGTTGGCAAACGAGTGCGGGTCGGCGGGAACTTGATTGCCGGCAACTCGCAAGTCAATCACGTGTGAGCATGCGGCACATGAACCGCTCTGGAACGGTTGGTTGTTCGATTCGTTGTCGCGTGAAACAACGGGAAATTCGATCAATGCCACACAATTCGGGCAGGTCACTCGCAGTGCTTGGTTGCTCATCAGGAATTCTCAGCGTTCATGCTTTGGATTCGTCCGGTTCAGCCGCGTCTTGCTCGCCGCCCGATGATGCAGTGCTTTTCGAACCCGTGTCGGCGGAGACGTCATTTTCGCTTTCAGTTTGCTCGGCGTCAGCCTCTTCCGATTCGGCGAGCCAAGGGTTGTCCCAATCCCCGATTTGCGTCATGTAATCGGCGCAGGCTTGGCAGGTTTCGCTTTCCTTTTCGATCCAATCACGCGTTTGCTGAACCAGTTCGATCTCTCGTTCCAATTCCAGTTTGCCCGTCAGCACCATGCACCGCAGAAACACGAAGTACGTGTCCAACACATCGCAGCGGCAATAATCACTGATCTCTTTCTGATTGCCGGCATCGTAAGACGCTTGGACTTGATCGCCACTGAGTCCCATCTTGCCGGGTTTGTTCAACGTTTGGGCGGCCAGGTTGAGGCCTCCGTTGAAGCGAGCGGCACCGAAGTTGGTCAACAGTTCCTGCAAGTCCAAATGGGCATGCGTGCTGAATCGATTGCGACGCGATTTGTAGCCGCTGTCGTCAAACCATTTGGGAATCGAAATTCCATACCGGAACGCTGACAGTTCCATGATCGGAATGTCAAACGATCGGCCGTTGAACGTCACCCACTGGGGCATGTTGTACATCTCCCAGCCTTGCCAAAAGTACTTGGTGATGACGTGCGGGCGAAACTCGGGTTCGTCTAGCGATTTGATGTCCACCAAGCGAAAGTCGGACGTGACTTTGGCGACCACCACCGCGATGGGAACCTGAAACGTATGGGGAATGAACGTCGACCCGGTTTGTTCCAATCGTTCGGTTTGATACTTCGCAATGGCCTCGTCTGGGGACAGGTCTTCACCCGAGTAACGGACGCGCGAGATGAGATCGCCATCCGCGATGCTTTCGACGTCAAAGATCAGGTGCGAGACTGCGTCACTCATGGTGCTTCCTTTTCAACGTTTGCCCGTGACCGGATGGGCCGAAATTGCCATCGCCTCGGGACATTTTGATCGGTGCGAACAAACTACCACAGACTCACCGAGATTGGGTGATTCGTGCCGCGATGAGCTGCATCGATCGAGGCCAATTCAGAGCACCAAAAAGGTGAAACCGGCGATCACGGCGGCTTCGGCCAGCACACCTTTCGCGAGTTCATGCCGAGTGGAATCGGTATGCAAAGGTTCGATCGGCAATGCGTAGCGTTGGCAAGTTTTGCAGTCGCCCGCTGAGTTGACGCACTGACAATGCGGTTCGCTGGCCATTCGATACGGCCAAACGGCGGTGTTGGAGAGGAACCAGAATGTGGAGACGGCGTTGGTCAGGTAGCCGTTTCCGTTGCCGCAGCGTTCCAAATTGCGTTCTTCAAAATGCAATGGCTGGTGGAAGAAACAAACCGGATAGCGATCATAAGTTGGGATCTCATGCCAATCGCTTTCGATCACGTGCGCGGCCATTGGTGCGAGCAACTCGGCGGCGTGGTTTTCGGGAAACGAACCCGCGACGTCCGCCTGAACCACGTGAATTTCGCGAACGGGTTTTTCGAGTGCCGCGAATCGTGATTGCAGCCTTTCCGCGGCGCGTTGCTGTGGGTCCGTTTGGGTGGCGTCTGGAGCGGATGATTGATCGGTCAATTGGTGCGAGACCGTTTGCGCCGCGTGCGTGCTGATTTGATCGTCCTTCAGCATGCTTCGAAACGAAGCGGACTGCGTCGCGGGAGCCAACGATACGGATTGCGATTGTTGGGCGTTCGCCGTCGCTGAGGCGAAACACGCACAACCAAGCATAAGCATCGCGATTCTCGAGACACGACCAGCCCACAGTGGCCTAGAAACATCGGCGACGATGATTTCGGTCGATCGCGATTGAGCCATCAGTGCTTGGATGAAGTTCATAGCTTCGCTTCAATTTGCGTCCAGTTCCGGAGGGAACTCACGCTGGTCCCTCAGGGTCTCAATCGGCGGAACCCATTCCTTTCCCCATTTTGATCGCAACAACCGCTAAACCGGGAGGAATCGTTGCAATCGGAACACCTTAACGTTGCGATTTGGGTGGTTTCTTCAACCTGAGCCAGTTCTTCGGTGCGGAGGAGGCTTTTGAATGTTCCTGAAGCAAGTGCGGATTAGAATATTTCTTCGCGAAATCGTCTCGATACACGTTCTCCACTCGGTCACCAAAGCCTCCAGAATCATGCGATTTCTCCAGTCCAAATTGGCTCGCGATTGGAGGCCAAAGGCGTCGCGAATTTGGTCGAGTTCGTGGACAAAATGGATCCGAGCGGATGTCGCCGAAGTCGGCACACCGGCCCGGTTTGTTCCGAGCATTCGTCCGCTTGAAAAACGGTTGGTTCTCAATGCGACCGCCGAGCTGACCGCGCTGGGTGAATTGTTGGTTCAAGGGGACGCGGGTTTTGACACCATCGAATCATCGCTCACCCCAGGCGGCGAACTTCAATTCACGGATTCGGTGACGGGCATCATTCCGATCACGATTGGCCACGACGTGATTGGGAATCCGATCCAGGTCGATTCGATCGGCATCGACGCGATTACTGGCGGTCGCGTTCGAGTGAACTTGGGCGGTGGAAACGATTCGTTGCACTTGCGATTGCCTGATGGTTTGGATGCGACTGTTCGTGGCGGGCTGGGGAACGACAGCGTGGATGTCGAAGTGCTATCGCCATCGACCATCGGAAATGATGTCGATGTCGCCGCGGAAATGATTTCGGTCCGTGGCAACGCAAACACATCATTCGCGTTGCTGCCTGAGTTGGGTATGTCGGTTGTCAATATCACCGAACTGACCACCGAAGATGTCGGGCGCGTTGACTTGGGAGAAGCAACCACCACGGTTCAAGATCGAGTTCAACTGCTCGGTCTGCAAGATGATCTGGTCTTGGAATCACATTTGACGACGCCGGTCTTGGAAGTGACTGGCCAAGGTGCGGTCCGTCAGTTGGTGACCAGCACGTTGGTGGTCGACGATCTGGACGTTTCGGCTGATGCGGGCGTGACGCTGAATCAAACCAGCAACCAAATCTCCAACGTCCGAATACTCACGGCTGATGCGGATGTGCAATTGGTCAGCCAGTCCGATTTAATTGTGGAGCAGATTGACGCGGGTGACGCGAGAATCGAGGTGTTTGCGAATTCGATCAATGATTCCGCCGTGGACAATTTGGCGGACTTCATCGCGGATGAACTCCTCCTCGAAGCAAACGACGGCATCGGCAACGTACGCGAGTTGGAGTTGCAATCGGTGACTCAATTGGACGTTGATGCCGGTGATGGAAATGTGGATTTGGTTTGGTTGGCGATGGATGAGCCGGTGGTCGCGCGAATCGAGTTTGGCGATGGCGATTTCCGCTTGGAACAATTCGGCGGGCTCGAGTTGACTCTCGAAAAAGTAATCGTTCACCAAGGTTCCATTTGGGTTCGCAACGATGGCGATGTGATCATCAAAGACGTGGTGGCCGGCAACGGGTTCGTCGACGTGCACGCGGAAGGCGATTTGATTTTGATGGACGATGAATCCATCGATGATGGTCCCGATCGCAAGTTGGATCCCGAAGTCGTGGCACTTGGGGCCGATGGCCGGGTGCGTTTGTCATCCTCGCAACGGATTGTGGCGTTGTATGACGTGCAGATCCAAGCGGCATCGATTGAAGCCGGTGCGGTGACATTGTCCGCACCCGCAATCGAACTTGGTCGGCAATTCGAGATCAACACCGGGGATGGCGTTGGAATTGCGAGACAATTCACACCGCGACCGGTGCTCGATCCGGAAGACCTCGTTCCACCCAATCCGGACCTACCGCCCCGTCCAGCAGCTCCGCCGGTCGCGCCGGAACCTGGTGAATTGACCGAAGCGTTCTATCAGCATGACTCCATTCGGACGAACATCCTTTCGCAGTTTGATGTCAACGATGCCGAGGGGATTCTGTCGGTCAACCTCGGAACCGAAGGTGAAAATGGTCTGACATTGATCATCGATTGGGGAGCCGAAACGGAACGGTTCCAACGCGTTGAGGATCTTCCGGGCTCGTTTCAAACGACCAGCGTCAGCCATGTGTACATGGAAAACGATATTCTCGAATCGACTTTGAATGGACGCGGAAGTGCAACCGACCCTTTGAATGTGTTGTTCGCAGTCGAGCATCATGAGTCGATCCAGTTGCTCGGCGAATCCATCACTCAACCCAACACGGATGGACTTCTTGTTTCGTTGGATGTTCCCGGAAGCGTGATTTCATCGACCGACAATCCTCTAACGCAAACATCAGCCGGTCCGATTTTGGAATCAGGAGCAGCGTTCTTTGTGATTCCTCGTGTGAACGTGCCGCTTGCTTTCTTGCCTGTTCGAGATGTGATTCCCGAGCCGGTTGATCCGGTGACTCCCGTCATCATGACGACCACCACAACGCTCACGAGCGTGACGTTCGAAACGTCCGAAGCTTCGTCCAGTCCAACGGCGATTCGAGAAGAGTTCTTTCAACTTCGTGCGCTCTCGCCGGATCCCGATGCGGAAGACTTGATCGAACCGGTGCGTTTGCCGGATCGTTCTTTGGAAAGTGATTCTTTGAATCGCCTCTTTTCGAAGCTTCCCGATGGCGAGTATGAGATTCAATATGTGATCGGTGAGTCGGATGAACGCACGATCCTGCAGGTTGAATTGAGAGATGGGCGTCCAATTCAAACCGGCGATGACCTGGAGGCTGGCACGTTGCGTTTGATTCCGCTCGATCTAGAAGAATTGGATTCGGATCAACTCCCAAACGAGGAGCGTGATCATGACGAATGATAAAGATCGCCAAGGTGAACCAGATCACGGTATGCCAGAGGATGAGAATGCGACCGAAAACCATTTCGACTTGGATGAAACGGTCGAGGAAACCGATTCGTTTCAACGAAACGATCATCGTGGACTGAGCGAGACGGTCGATCAAGTCGACTTGGATGCAACCCTGGACGAAGGCAACATCCTTCCGGTTGCTCCGTCGAACGACCAGGATGCAACGGTCGCTGATCTGGACAAGACCGTCGAAGAAACCGACCAGACGGTTCAAGATTCCGATCAAACCGTCATTGAAAATGAGTTCACCGTGACGGACACGGATGCAACCATTTCGGATGCGACATCGACTGTTTCAGATGTGAATGAAACCGTCGTGGAAGACGCTGACTTCGATCCCGATGAGACATTGCTGGAATCGGACCAAACGGTCTCGGACGCCAATGCCACGGTTGTCGACGAAACGTTGAATGACGTCGATGCAACCGTCCAAGAGTCTGATCTGACCGTGGTGGAAACATACGCCACGGTCGATCTCAATGCGACGCTGGATGAAACGGCGGACAGCACGATCCCCACCATCCACGCGAATTCGAAGACTCAAGGGGATGAAAGCGAGGCGACCGCGGGAACGATTCTGACAGACGAAGACATTGGTCAAACCATCAACCCTCGCGAATTGACATCCGAGGATGTGAGTTATTGGTCCAAGCTGTCTCAGGAATTTCACACCGGTGCTGCGACGGTTGCTTCGTTCAGTGAGTTTGGATCGGCGGTTGCCGGTTCATCGTTGCCGTTGCGTGGACGACAAGTCACGACTCCGCAGGAAAGCGAAACCGAAGCGTCGGATTACCGATTGGTTCGATTGCTCGGCAAAGGTGGGATGGGCAATGTCTTTGTTGCTCGACAAGGATCTTTGGATCGATTGATCGCGGTCAAAATCATCAAGCCGCTGGAAGACGACAAACGCGAGGCACTTCGAGAACAGGGGCGTTTGGAGTCCACCGAGAACAGTCGGCGTCAGCAGTTTTTGACCGAAGCGGTGATCACCGGCGATTTGGATCACCCCAACATCGTTCCGATTCACGACGTGGCGGTGACCGGCGAGAACACTTTGTTCTATGCCATGAAACGTGTGGTCGGCACGCCTTGGAACAAAGTCATTGGTGAGAAGTCGCGGGATGAGAATCTTGAGATCTTGATCAAGGTGGCTGATGCGATCGCGTTCGCTCACACGCGAGGGATCATTCACCGAGACATCAAACCCGAAAACGTGATGCTGGGTGACTTTGGTGTCGTGATGGTGATGGATTGGGGCATCGCGTTGGCACTGCCTCAGTTTGAAAAACTCAATTCAATCACGCCCGCGAAAGGATTGGGCGGCACGCCTTCGTTCATGGCGCCTGAGATGGCGACGGGACCACTGGAGGCGATTGGTCCGGCGGCAGATATCTATCTGCTCGGCGCGACGCTGTTCATGATCGTCACCGGCAAGGCCCCGCACCATGCCAAGAACGTTCGCGAATGCTTGCGAGCGGTTGCGACCAACGAGATTCGGGAGGTCGATCCACGTCACGAAGGCGAACTGCTCAACATCGCGCGCAGGGCGATGGCGACTCGCATCGAAGACCGCTATGCGAGCGTGATCGAGTTCCAAGACGCGATTCGTGAGTATCGCTCGCACTCCGAAAGCATCTCGTTGGCGGCCAGGGCGACAGATGATCTGAACAAGGCCGAGCAGACTCTTTCGTACACGTTGTTCTCACGGGCGACGTTTGGTTTTGAAGAGGCATTGCATCTTTGGGATGGAAACCAAACCGCGCGAGACGGCATGGCTCGGGCGCGGTTGGCTCATGCTTCCGCGGCCCATGACAACAAAGACTTTGATCTTGGCTTGTCGTTGCTAAAACCGGAGGGCGTGTTGCTGCACGAGTCGCCCGAGCACGAAGCCATGGCGATGAAGCTGGAACAAGCCATCCAGGATCGAAAGGCTCGTGAGTCACGGTTCAAGTTCTTGAAGCGTGCCGTCGCTGCGATGTTGCTGTTCATCTTTTTCGGCGGTGCGTTCGCATTGGTGACGATCAATGCGAAGGAGAAAGAGGCTCGGCGACAGGCAAGTAGAGCCGAGGAGCAAACCCAGATCGCGAAAGAACAGGAACAGGTCGCGCTGAAAGAAAAAAGAACG
Organism: Rhodopirellula sp. UBA1907; assembly: GCF_002337565.1. Classification (NCBI taxonomy): domain Bacteria; kingdom Pseudomonadati; phylum Planctomycetota; class Planctomycetia; order Pirellulales; family Pirellulaceae; genus Rhodopirellula; species Rhodopirellula sp. UBA1907. Next base: position 20,934 of record NZ_DDGH01000073.1, read on the forward strand.
GCCACCGAGCAGAAGGACATCGCTGAGGAGCAAAGAAAAAACGCGGAAAGTCAGAAAGCGGTGGCTGAAAAGCAGAAGGCCCTTGCAGATGAACAACGGAAAAAGGCGGAAGAGCAGCGGGAGATCGCGAAAGAGCAAACTGCGCTCGCGAATCAGCGGTTTGTGGAAGCCAATGAAAGCAGGGATCAAGCAGTTCGGGAGAAAGCCAAAGCTAAGGCGAGCGAAAAAGCCGCTCAGATCGCTCGAGCCGAAGCGGAATACGAGTCGTATGTTTCTCAAATTGGATTGGCTAAAGCCCGTGTCGATCGCAACGAGTTCTCTGACGCTCGACGGATTCTTTCGGAGTTGACCGATAGCTATCGAGAGCGATTCCCCAAGGAGCCGTTGCCATGGGAACTGCGTTGGTTGTCAGCTACCGTTCGTCAATCCAAAACGGTCGCTTCGCTACCCGTGATCGCGGATCAATTGTTGTTGGCTCAGGCTCCAACGAGTGAGACTCGGCGTGGTTTGATCGTTCAAGATGACGGGCGGATCGCGACATTCTCTCTCGCCAGTTCCGGTCGATTGACAATGGCGGAAGCGTGGGACGATCCCAATGGCGGATTCGTCACGGCGTCTGCGATGAATGCATCAGGCGAACAAGTCGCAATTGGAATGCTGGACGGAAAAATCGAAATTTGGAACGGGGATCTGTCCAAACGCATATCGCGTTTGCCGACGCATGACGGACCGGTCAGCGACCTTGGTTTTGCCGACTCAAACACGTTGGTGTCATCATCCACCGATCGTACGGTCCGGATTTGGGACCTGATTTCGAATGGCGATGATGGCTTTCCTACTTTCAGTGAACACTGGCACGTCGGTCCAGTCACACAAGTCACTGCCGTTCGCGATGGGGAAACGGTTTGGGTTGCTGCGGCGGTCAACGATTCGGCACGGGGACGTGTGGCGGTTTGGAACATCGGTGTCGGTGGAGCAGATGCTGGGACTCGGGTTGGCCGTTTCATGCGGCATGATTCGGAAGTGTCTGCGGTGTCGGCTTGGATGGAGAATGACTCTCCCGTCTTCGCGAGTGGTGACACCGATGGAAACGTATTCGTTTGGGATCAAGAAGATCTGGTTGATGCGGATCCGAAGAAAAACATCGAAAGTGCGGTTCAGAACTTGGCTTCGGTTGATGCTTCCAAAAGCAATGTCGATGTCTCCGCAGCGTTGAGCGAAACCACACCAATTCATCGCGGCGGGGTGCAGGCCATTCGATATGACGGGACGCTCGATCGACTGATCACCGCCGGTAAAGACTACGTGGTGAGAACATGGGCGCGTGCGGACGTTCCGAGCGAAGCCGAACTTGGGCCTTGGACTCGCGAACGATCGTTGCGAGGCCACGGCGGGGCGGTGAAGTCAGCGGTGTTTGTTCCTGCATCCGGTGGTGACGTGCTGTCCCTGGGCGACGATCAAACGCTTCGCTATTGGGAATCAGAAACGGGACGGTTGGACAGTGGATTGGAAGACGATCTCACATCCACTCAGCCGAAGGGCGATCAGAATCTAGCGGCCGATGGTTTGGACGCATTCGAAACGGCCGCCCACGAGGACGAAATTTGGTCGGCTCGATTTAGCCCCGATGGAACAAAGGTTGTGACATCCAGTCGCGATCACACGGCGCGAGTGTTGTCGATTGATCCCAATACATCTCGATTCGATACTCGTCTGACGATCTCGTCGGAGGAGCGATCGTCGTCCGCAGAGGATGGTGGCACACTGGAAGAAGGCAGCGAGTTCGGTGCGATGTCCATGAGAATGGACTCTGTGCATCGTCGATTGTTTCTCGGCAATGCCGACGCGACGGTCCGCATTTGGGACATCGATCGCGGAACAGAGCTCGGCAGCGTTCGTGGGACGGGACTGAACGATGTGTTGGCGGTTTCGAAAGATGGCAGCCTACTTGCCACCGGTTCCAGTTCCACCGAATCGGATGTTTTGGTTTGGAAGTTGGATCCGTCCAAGCAAGTTTCGCCTCGGTTGCTGCATCGTTTGAATGGCCATGAAGAATCCGTCGCCGCACTGGCGATTTCTCCTGATAGCCATTGGTTGTTCAGCGGCGATCGAGCGGGCCGAGGCCGTGTTTGGGATTTGCAAACAGGCGAACCGGTCGGTGGACCAATCGATGATCTCCTTGGCTTTCGCATCAACACCGCATCGTTCGCGGGTGATTCAGAAAGCGTTTGGGTTGGATCCGATAATCAATCTTTGATGCGTTGGCGTTGGTCCGATCGGAGTTGGGCGGACCGCTATGACACCGATGGCTTTGTGATGGGCCTTGTCGTTTCGCCCGATGGACGGCAGGCAATCACGATCGATCAATCGAAGCGAACCGACCGAACCATTGCCAGTGTGACTTGGTGGGATCTTCCCAGCGGCAGACAACAACGATTGCTTTCGGAAACATTTTCAAAGGATCAGACCAGCGCCTTTGGTGGCCGTCCTAACTTTGGCGGAGTGGCATTTTCAACAGACGGTCGGTTGGCTCGGTTGGTTGTGATTCCAGCCGGAGATCGTTCCAGTCGCGTTGAGACCTGGGACCTGTCCAGCGAAATCGGTACGGCGAAACGAGTCGCCGCGGTTGAACTGCCAGAACGCATTGGGGAATGCACCGCGGTGGCGTCGCTGCAAGGTGATCGCTTCGTGACCATGCACGGCAATGCGGCGTTTCGATGGGACGGTGACTCCAACACGCATCTGATGAGCTATCGAGCTCACGGTGCGGTCACACGAGCCACCTTTGCCGATGGTGATCGCCGTGTGATCACGGCCAGTCGCAGTGTCAAAGTTTGGGATGCGGAGACTGGCAAGACAATCGGCAAATTAGAGTCGCCTCACGAGGGCACTGTTCGCGCGATTGCGATCTCTCCTACGGAAACGTTTCGCTTGGCAACCGGTGGTGACGATTCACAAGTTCGCGTTTGGGACTTTGATGAGAACTCAGGGACATTCCAGTCCGTCCGTCAGTGGAACGATCCAGTTTTGCAAGGCGGAATTGCTTCGTTGGACTTCAGTCCGGATGGTTCGTGTTTGCTGGCGACAACCAATCAAGGTGCGGCGACGTTGATGCGAATGGATGGGGAGGCGACGCGTAACTTGGTGGCGGATCCATCGCTTGGCAAACTGAACGTCGGCCGCATTTCCAAAGATTCCAAGTGGGTCGCGGTTGGTGGATCCGACAACGTCGCGAGAATGTGGGACGTGGAGAAGTGGTTCGCCAATCCAAAGCTTGGAACGGCGGACATTGAGGCCCCGATTCAGTTGATTGGACATGCGGAACCGATCTCCGATCTAGCCGTGTTGTCCAATCCGCTTCGGTTGTTTACCGCCAGTGAAGATCGCTCGGTGAGAGTGTGGGATCCGATCGCACAGGGAGCGAATCGTGACGAACAAGCCAGGTTTGGACGAGAGTTGCTGGAACTGCGAGGTCACAAGGATGCCTTGTCCGCGTTGGATTTGACCGAGAAGGGTGATCTGATGATGACCGCGTCCGAAGATGGCACCGTGCGGTTGTGGCCGGCGGCGACCGATTCCGACTGATGACCGGTTGGTCGATGGTCAGCTATTCGTACGGAAGTGGGTGGCCAACCAGTGTCGGGTTCGTTTCCACAGCGAAGCGGGCTCAACGTGCACGCTCACTTTGACCGTCCAGTTCAATGGCGGAGGGAAGTCAAACGGTCGCTTGTCAGGATCAAGTGAAACGGTGACTTCGTAGGTCCCATCATTCTCAGACGGACGCGTGCCCACTTCACTGACATACCCATTCCATGCGGTACCGGAGGGGAAGGTCGTGACGGCCGCTTGGCCCTCTCGCACCCATGCGATCTGCGATGCATCGATGGACACCGAGACCGTTTGCTGATCGTCTGAAACGACATTGCAAATGGGAGTTCCGCTGTTGATCCAAGCTCCCCGGTTGATCGCTTCGGTTGGTTGCCCACTCCAACCAATTTGGGATCGTGACCGCTGCCTTGGTGTGATGGGTTTGGCCGAGACCGCAACGACCCGGCCCGCGTGAGGCGAACGAATCTCAAGGTGCTCCGACTCTTTTTGGATCGTCCACAGTTCTTCGCGTTTGGATTGCAGTGCGAATTCGATGGTCGGGATATTGGCCAAGGTGGGAGTTTCGGCGTCCGATCGAATGCGGCTCATGCGAGTCCCTTTCAGGCGAGCTTCCAATTCAGCAATCTCGCCCTCGAGGCGTTCGATTTGGAGGAAGGTTTTCCAATCCGACAACTTGGCGATCGACTCGTTGGCTCGTACGAAATGTCCCGTGGAGGCAATGGATTCCAAACGTCCCGCGGTCAATGCAAAGATCTCGGTTTGCTGGATCGGTTGAACCTTCGCCGTCGCATTCACGCGATGAGGAAGCGGGATCGAGAGAACTGCCACCGATAGGGCAGCAACCAGACCAATCATCAATCGAGATCGGCGACGAGCTTTCACGGGAGCGACCTCGGATGGCGTTCGCAGGATGGGAGCGGTCCAAACTCGCATCACGCGATACAGAAGGATCGCAATAGCGGCGATGCCGATGGTGGTCGCACCGATGGACGCGAGATGATTGAGGAGCAACCAGCCGATGGTTCCGAAGACTACTAAGCGATAAGCACTGCTGGCAGTTGCATAGGCGAGCAAGCCGAGTGAGTTGCGATCGTTTTGCACCGCGGTGGGTTGGGACTGCGATTCCGTTTGAATCGATGACGCACCCCAGAACCAAGACCGCAATCGCATTTGCAACGCGACTCGGGAACGTGTCGCCAGATTGGGAATCGAAACCGCGTCGGACAGCAGGTAGTAGCCGTCATAACGCATCAGTGGATTGCCGTTCAGAATCATCGTGTTGACCGATGTGACCATCAACACAAACAACAACACGTTTTGCGGCAGTCCAGGCATCGAATGGGTCCAGGCAACCAGCGCGAGGGATCCAAGCACACACTCAGCCAGGATTCCTGCGGCGGAGACGAGCATTCGTTTCCATGGTTGCGGGATCAACCAAGCGTCGCTGACGTCGCAGTACAAGCAAGGGATACCAAACAACAGCATGACACCCATCTCGTGACAGCTTCCTCCAAACCATTTGCATGCTATCGCATGAGCGAGCTCGTGGATCAGCTTGACCCCCGAAATCACAAACGCCAGAACGATCCACGTGGATGGAGATTGTAGCGCCGAAGCACTCTGGCCGATCGCTGGAATCAAGCGTTCCCAGTGCGTAAGAAGAATGGCTCCTGCGAGCACAGTCCACGCGGAACCAATCACCGTGCATGTACGTTGATTTCTTGCAACAAAGTTTCGAGCGATTTGTACAGGGCGATCGAGCCATCGATCGGGATCCACCAATGGGATTCGAATGGCCAAAGGGTTGTGTAGAACCCGTCGCCAAAACGACTCGCCGAGTTCATGTCGCTGAGTTCCTGCTTCATTCTGCGAGAGCAGTGGAGTGCCATGAGCAGACGCGGTTGTGACCCAAGCGTTTCGGTTGGCTTGGTCTACGAAGGCCGCAAAATCTTCTCGCGAAAGTTCGACTGGAGCGAGCAAACGTTGGCAATGCAGGTGGGCTTGATCGAATGACCGACGTCCATCCAGACTTTGAAGAATCGCGAATTCTTGCTCGTTGACCATCCATTGCGCCGAGAAGCGGTCGTGAGAGCCTCGCGTCGATACGACAGGATCTCGGATCACCCATTGAAAGGATTTCCCAATGCGGATGATGCGGCAAATCAAATCCGGACGCAATCGAGGCTGGATGGCCGCGGAACTCATCGTGTCGTTCCGTGATCGTTGTGCGGGAGTATCAGTCGGGCTGGCGAGCCAGGAAGCAGTTTCCCGTCGGCGTTGTCTATTTCAATCCAAAATCGCGTTTCTCGCGTGAGCGGGTCGACTTCGGGACTGATGAATTTCGCTTCGCCAATTCGTTCGGTTGTCTCACCCGTCGCAAGCTCGATGATCAGCTTGGGTTTGGATTCGTCACGAAGCCAATGGATCCATTTGGCGGGCAGATAGCCTTCCACTCGCAGACGATTGAGCCGCACAACACGCGCGATCGATTCGCCCGGTTGGACCCAGTCACCCACGCGGTGCGAAACCTCGACCACGATGCCATCGATCGGCGACTTCAACGAGTGTTGGTCGACGTTCACCGTTGCCAGTTCGAGTTGTTTCTCTTTTAGTTTCGTCTTGAGCTGGACAACGTTCGCCGCGGCTTTGGCTTGTCGGACTGCGACTTCGGCCGATCGGATTTTGTTTTGCAGAGATGCCGCCGTGGCCTGATCGACCGATTGTTCCAAGCGAGCGTTCTCTTGTTCAAAGATGGCTTGCTGGGTTTCCAAGCTTCGTTGTTCATAAGCGAGGCGGAATTGATCAATCTCGGATTGCGAAACCGCGTCGTCGAAATCTTTCTTGGCGTTGACCGCACGCGTCCATTCGCTTTTGGCAACCGCTTCGGCTTTTTGGGCGGCCAGCACACGGATGTCGTTTTCGGCCAGACGTTTTTGAATCGCTGCGCCGGCATCGTGTTCTTTGGCTGCGCTCTTTTGTTCTTCCAGAAATGCGAACGCCGCATCGAGATCCAGTGTTTGGTCGCTTTGAAATTGGATGATCGCGAGATCTTGTTCGGCCGACTGTTGTTGCAGCTTGGCGACCTCATCGTCGAGGCTTGCCAGCAGTTCGCCTCGAGCAACCGCGTCGCCTTCGGTCACATGAATTTGGACCAACCGTCCGGGATGCATGGCAACGGCGGAACCTGATTGCGAGGGTGTGACGATTAGATCGCCAATCCAAGTTAGCTGTTGTGAGTCGTTGGAGTCTCCTCGTTTCGCATCTTGGGCGAATACGGGGAAAGCGACGACAAGCGAAAGTCCCGCTGCGATCAGTGCTCGATGCATTACCAAATCTCCCGAAGGGAATCGAAGAAGGGATGAAAGAGGACGTACGCGAGACTTCGTCGTCCTGCTTCTACATCGCCAACGACCGTCGAGCCCATGGGTTGGTCGGTGACGCCTTCCAGTGTTGGCGGCACGGTCGCGCTGAGTTGGACGACAGGTTGTTGTTCAGCATTCGGATGCACCGCGGATGCGATTTGTTGAACTTCACCGGTCCAGCTGACATCAGGCTGGGCCCGCAGACGCAAGCGGCACGTCAAAGGCTGGCTTTCGGATTGAGCCTGCAGGATATGCCCTACGTGTTGCTCTGCCAGTTCCAGGTCGGCGATCATTCCGGCGGACGAATCCACTACGTCAAAGAGCCATTGTCCTTGGAAGACATCACGGCCAACCAGGGTCTCTTCCTCATCCCAACGTCGGACTTGGCCTTGGACTGTCGATCGAATCGACATCGATGCTTGCACGGACTGCAGTAGCTCAAGTTGTTTCTCGTACGACCGAATGCGCTCTCGAAGAACCAATTCGTTCGTCGATGACTGCAGGCCACTTGAGTCGGTCGATGAGTTGGAAGAGCCCGATGGCGTCGACCGATCCGATCGGATGGTGCGGCGTCCGGCCAGTTCCGCTTTCGCGGTCGCCAATTTGCCCGCGACCATTTGGGTTTGCAGGTCCAGTTCGTCGCTTCGCAGTTCGATGAGCAGGGTGCCTTGCTCAACTTGTTGTCCATCTTCGACGTGTACCGTGACCACTCGGGCCGCAGTCGGTGCAAAGAAACGTTGTTGGTGGATCGGTTCCAGGCTGCCTTCCACGGGGAGTCGCAAGGGAACCTGGACGACCCACAGAACCAACACGACTACCGCAAAGACGGCCGCCAAAATGGCTCGCGAAAATCGACCTTTGGGTCGTGGCGAAGTCGTTTGGAATTGGTCGACAGCACGCTGGAGTGCGGGAGCAAGCGTGTGGCTGATCGATTCCCAATCCGCTCGCAGGTCCGCCGAGTCGACTTGTTGTGCCGATGAGTCGAAAGTTTCAAGAACCAAGAACGATGTCGCTTCGGTTGCCTCTTTGGCACGCAGCGGCAGAATCAGAATCGTTTGCGCACCTGAGGTCTCGCGATATCGATCCAGCTGGTTTTGAAAGACCGTGTCAGTACTGGTCTCGGTCGATTCGTGAATGTGCGAAAGGATCGAGGACCAATCGCGAGCGACGGGCGAGTCCACCGCGATCTCGGATTGCACGGAGGAGCCCATCGGAACCCATTGGTTCTGTCGTCGGGCAAACCACAACGCTCGGTCGGCGCGAGTGTGAGCGACGATGTGATGACACAGTTGATACGGTGTCAGTTCATCGGTCGACACGACGGTCTGAGATGGAATGGCGGCTGTCATGGTTGCGATTTGGAGCCGGTTTCACGGTCGAAACCAGCTGCCTAGTTTAACCAGCCGCTGTAAAGTCTCAGCGTCGTTGTTTGGGTGTACTTGGAAACCGTCGCTGCTCCATTTGATTGAGATTCGCTCAATCTCGATGCATCGATCAGTCGAAGAATCCGGATAGTGCGGGTCGCATCAGTTGTGCTTCCTACGCCCTCATTTAGCGGATTCATCGAGGGGAAAGTGTGACCAAAGGTCGACCCAGTGCAGGTCGTTCGATGGTTCGATGGGCTTTGGGTCATCGAGCTCGGCGGATTTTGTGCGCCGGCGGAATGGTCCTGACAATGGCACCGGCGATCAGTTCGTTGGGTTGCCGTGCTTCGCGGGCATTGCCTGAAACGATCGGCAATCGCACTGCTCATGTCGATCAGATCATGTCGCGAGTGGACGCCGGGGCACCGCCAGAGACTCTCATGACTCCCGTCATCGCACCACTGACATTGCGAGATCCGGAGGCTCTGGCCGAAGCGGATTATCGAGACCTGACGCTGCAGCAGGCTCTCGATCAAGCGATGAGCAACAGCGAGGTTTTGCGAGACCTGAACGCGACGGTGCTGCGAGCACCCGAGACGGTCACGACGGATGAGAGCCCTGGTTTGGTTCAAACCGACCCGCAGTTGGGAATGGAAGCCGCGCTCTCGGCGTTTGATGCGCAGCTCACCGCTGTTGGAACTTGGCAGAACAACGACCGTCGATTCAACAACCGGTTCTTTGGTGGTGGTGCCAACGCGTTCAAGCAAGATGTGCATGATTACGTGTTGCAGTTGTCCAAGCGAACGGCAACGGGTGCGGAGATCAGTCTGCGAAGCATCACCGACTACGACGCAAACAATGCGACGGGCAACTTGACGCCCAGTGCTTGGCAGACGCAACTGCATGCCGAATTGCGACAACCATTGCTGCAGGGCGGCGGGTTGGCGTTCAACCGGATCGCCGGGCCGGCGGCTTTGCCGGGCGTGTACAACGGTGTGTTGATTGCGAAAACAAACAGCGATATCTCCAACGCACAATTTCGCGAAGACGCTCGCAACTATCTCAGCAACGTCGTCAATGCGTACTGGGATTTGTACTTCGCCTACCGTGATGTTGACGCCAAGCAAGAAGCAGTCGCTCGTAGCTTGGAGACTTGGCGAAGCTACGACGCACAGAAGTCGTCGAACCGTCGTGGCGGTTCGGCGGAAGCACTGGCAAGAGAGCAGTACTACCGGTTTGTGTCAGAGCTACAAGACGCGATTGCGGGCAAACTGATTCAGCGAACTCAAACCAACAACTCCACCTCTGGCGGCACCTTCGCGGGCGTCACGGGAGTCCAAGCGGCGGAGCGTCGTTTGCGGTTGCTGATTGGATTGCCAATCGCAGATGGGCAACTGCTGCGTCCTGTCGACGAACCCTTGTCGGCTCCGTTGATCTTTGACTCTCAATCGTTGGCCGTTGACGCGTTGCGAATGCGGAGCGAATTGCAACAGCAACGGTTGCTGGTCAAACGTCGCGAGTTGGAAGTCATCGCGGCGAAGAATTTTCAGCTGCCAACCTTGGACCTTGTCACCACGTATCGACTGCGTGGCCTCGGCAAGGATTTGGCGGGTAGCGATTCCGCGTTCAACGAACTTGGGACTGGCGACTACCAAGAGTATGAGGCCGGAGTCGAGTTCCGAATGCCAGTTGGTTTTCGTCAGGCACACGCGGCGGTGCAGCACGCCAAGATCCAGGTGGCGCGTGAACGGGCGGTGTTGCGAGAGCAAGAGCGGCAGATCACTCACGATTTGATGGCCGTCATCGCGGAGACGGAACGGGCATACGCCCAGATGGAAACCAACCTGAATCGCTACCTGGCTTCGAAGGATGCACTGGATGCTCTCGAGGCCAACCGCAAGGCAGGTTTGCCGATCAGTTTGGAGCAACTGCTCGACGCCCAGCGAAGGCTCAACGAATCACAAACTCGTTATCACTTGGCGATGACCGAGTACATGATCGCGGCCAAGAACGTGTACTTCGAATCCGGCACGCTGCTCGAAAACTGCCACGTCGGAATCATCGGCGAAACGGTCAAAGCAATGCCAGCTATCTCGGAGTAGCCGACAGAGGGCCTCTGTCGGCGACATGATTGGCGTGGCGAGTGTAGCCGACGGAGGTTCTCCGTCGGCCTGAGCGCAACCCAACACAGAAAGGGATTGGTTTCCCCAGCAGGTCCGCGGCGATGAGTTTGCCGACGTCTGCTGCATTGCCGGCGTGTTTTGCCGACAGAGGGCCTCTGTCGGCGACATGATTGCCATGGCGAGTGTAGCCGACGGAGGCTCTCCGTCGGCCTGAGCGCAACCAGCGCCGGAAGGGATTGGTTTCCCCTGTAGGTCCGAGGCGATGAGTTTGCCGATGTCGGCTGCATTGCCGGCGTGTTTTGCCGACAGAGGGCCTCTGTCGGCTACATGATTGCCGTGTCGGGTGTAGCCGACGGAGGCTCTCCGTCGGCAACTCGATCAGAGAGCCTCAACGCGGAACGGTTCAGGCTTTTTGCATCGAGAGGATGCGTTCGTGACCGGCGAGGTCTTTGATCAGGTGGATCTCTTTGTAGCCACCGTTTTGCTCGGCAAGCGTTTTGCAGGCACCCGCGATCATGGGGCTGAGTTCGATGATCAGCTGACCGGCATCGTTCAAACGCTCGACTGAATCGTTGAGCAACCGGGCGATGATTTCGGTTCCATCGGGACCGGACAACAACGCACCGCGAGGTTCGAATTCGCGGACGGTGGTTGGCAGTTCGTCGTACTCAGATTGGCTGATGTAGGGCGGGTTGCTGCAGATCACGTCGAAGGTTTGGTCGGGTTCCAGCCCATCAAACAAATCGCTTTGCAGTAGCGTGACACGATCGGAGAGCTTCAAGTTCTCAACGTTCCACTTGGCGATGTCGAGAGCGGTCAAGCTGATGTCGACGGCGGTGACTTGCGTCTTTGGCAGTGACTTGGCGATTGCAACCGCGATCGCCCCGCTGCCGGTTCCGATGTCCAGCACCGTTGGGTTCGGCCGGTCAGACATGCGACCTTTGATTTGGTCGATGGCTTCGATGACCAAGTGCTCGGTTTCGGGCCGAGGCACCAACACATTCTCGTCGACGCGAATCGAGATCGAATAGAACTCTCGATAGCCGACTAGTTGGGCGACGGGGGCGCCTTCACCGCGTCGCCGGACGAGTTCGCGAAAAGCGACGCGTTGTTCTTCTTCGGGAACTTGGTCGAACGACGTGTAGAGTTCGATGCGTTGGCAACCACGCGCATGGGCGAGCAGGATTTCCGCATCCAATCGCGGTGATTCGCTGCCCTTTTTCCGGAAGAAGTCCGTGGTCCATTCCAGCAGACGCATGACGGTCCACGGAGTGTCGTTGCTGGTTTCAGCCATAAATTAGTCAATCATGTCGCCGCGGAGTTGATCGCGATCATATTCGATCAACGCTTCGGTAACAGGATTGAGATCGCCCGCGATGATTTGATCGAGTTTGTAAATCGTTAGGTTGATGCGGTGATCGGTCAACCGATTTTGCGGGAAGTTGTAGGTTCGAATGCGTTGGCTTCGGTCGCCGGAACCGATCAATCCCTTGCGAGCCTCGGCTTGCTTGGCCGCTTCTTCTTCGCGTTTCTTTTCGTAGATCCGAGCCTTCAAAACGCGAAGGGCTTTGGCCAGGTTCTTGTGTTGGCTTTTCTCGTCCTGGCATTGCACGACGATGCCTGTTTCGTGGTGAGTCAGTCGCACGGCCGAGTCGGTTTTGTTGACGTGCTGACCACCGGGGCCGGATGCACCGAAGAAGTCCTTGCGGTAATCGTCTGGTTTCAGATCGATTTCGACATCTTCGGGTTCTGGCATCACCGCGACAGTTGCGGCGGAGGTGTGCACGCGACCTTGCGTTTCCGTTTCAGGAACGCGTTGGACACGGTGACCACCTGATTCGTACTGCAGGTCACGGAAGACATTGTCGCCCTCGAGGGTCAACGTGACATCTTTGAAGCCGCCCATTTCAGTGGGGCTGGCGTCCATCAGTTCGGTCTTCCAGCCCACTTTTTCGGCGTAGCGGGTGTACATTTCGAACAAGTCACGTGCGAACAACGCTGCTTCATCGCCGCCGGTGCCGGCGCGGATTTCCATCACGCACCGTGTACGGTGAGAGTCTTCGCCGCCAACGGTCAACGAAAGCAGGTCTTCCCAGATGGTTTCGCGCTCCTTTCGAAGCGTATCCATCTCGGCCTCTGCCATTTCACGTTCGTCGGAATCCTCGGCATCAGCGACCATCGTCACGCACTGATGGATTTCATCCGTCAGGCGTTTGAAAGTTCGATATTGATTGGCCAAACGGTTCAGTCCGCCGTGTTCTCGTGCCGTCGCGCTCATGCGAGCACCATCGGAGAGAACTTCCGGGTCGGACATGTCGCTTTCGAGTTTCTCGAAGCGCGCCAGTTTTTCCTCGAGGATATCGCGGATAGATCCGCTCATTTGGTGGCTTTCTTAGCCTTCTTCTTTTGCAACGATCCGTAGGTACCAGCAGCGAACTTCTTCTGGAACTTGTCGATACGACCAGCGGTGTCAACGTATTTCAGTTTGCCGGTGTAGAACGGGTGGCACTCGCTGCAAATGTCGATTTTCAGCTCGGGACGCGTGCTGCGGGTGGTGAAAGTGTTGCCGCAACCGCAGGTGACGGACGTTTCTTGGTAGTTGGGGTGAATGCCGTCTTGCATGACGTTCAAACTCGAGCCAATGAGGGTGTTACGACGGTGGTTTTCGACAGAACCGTCGGTCAAGTGAATTCGCTGTCGGTCGAATCCCAGATATTACGTTAAACCAGGTGAAATGTTCAAGGGCGAGGGGCTCAAACACGGGCGAAATCCCCTTCGTGCGGTTCGCGTTGCCGATTGCACGCCGAAAGAGGGGGCTGCGTTTTGATCGTTCTGGCCGCGAAGGGTTTGATAATGCGAGTCGATCGCATTAGAGCCCCCCGTTCACCTTCAAAAGCTAGCCAGCCATTGAAGAACGCGACGATGCCTCCGAGTCTCTGACAAGCCAAACGAAATCAAGTTTCGTCGATCGATTGTTTGTCAGATTGCTCCTTTCATCGGCCGCGAATTCTCGCCAGCCATGCTTGTTCTTCAACGAAAACCTGTTTTCGGGACAATTGCATGCGCACGCTCGCACCATCGAAACTCATCACCGCCCCCTCGACGAATCAATCCCCCGCAACGATGCGGCTTGGGTTCACTTTGGTGGAACTGTTGGTTGTGATCGCCATTATTGGCGTTCTGGTCGGATTGTTGCTGCCCGCCGTTCAAGCCGCCCGTGAGGCCGCTCGCCGGATGAGCTGTGGTAACAACCTCAAACAAGTCTCTCTCGCCATTCACAACTACGAGTCGGCCTACAAAAAGCTGCCGCCGGCTTGGACGAACCCTGGCCAAGGATCGGGATGGTCGATGCAGGCTCGCATCCTTCCGTTTCTCGAGGAAGCGGCTTTGTCGGAAGGGGTCGACTTCAGCCGGGATTACGGCGAATCCTATCTGACGATCGATGGCGTCCAGGTTCCCACGTCGTCTTTTCGGGTCCCTGCCTACCAGTGCCCCAGCGACCCGCGGGATAACCCTCGCTCTGGATCGTCCGGTCCACAGTATTACAAGCTGAACTACGCCACCAACGAAGGTGTTTGGTTTGTGCTGAATGAATCCACGAATCAGGTTGGCGATGGAATGTTCGTTCCCGGTCGCTACCTCGGTTTTCGCGATTGCTTGGATGGGACCAGCAACACAATGGCTCTGGCGGAAGTCAAGGGTTGGACACCGTATGCTCGTGACGCGAAACACACCGGAACGATGACGATCGACACGGACGAGATTTGTGCTTTGGGTGGCGATTTCAAAACCGAAACGGGACACACCGAATGGATTGATGGCCGTGTGCACCAGGCCGGTGTGACGACGGTCTTTTCACCGAACAAGAAAGTTCTGTGCGAGATCTCTGGCGTGGAATACGACATTGACTTCACGAACATGCGAGAAGGCAAATCACCCCCGGCAGGTGTTCGCACCTACGCCGCGGTCACTTCGCGAAGTTATCACCAGGGTGGCGTTCATGTGTCGTTGCTGGATGGTTCGGTTCGCTTCATCACGGATTCTGTTGAACTTGAACTTTGGCAGTCGATGTCGACGCGAGCAGGGCACGAAGTGATTCAGATTCCTTGATCGTCGAGAATTGGTTCGCTTCACTCGGTCAGGCAGAGGATGGGCGAAAGTTCCCAGGCCTTTCTGCCTGAAATGGTCGTTTGCATCAATGGAGGCGAGTTGGCTAAACGGTGAGGCATCACATCGAGAAGACGAAGAAAAACATTCCGATGAAGCCTAGCAACATGATAAACAGTACCAGACCGATGACCTTGCCAGCGGTGTCGAGTGTTTTGGTGTCCGCATAGCCTTCCGGATAGACCATGCAGCGCAGGAAGACAAGCAGGTTGACCAGCGGGATGATCGTCGCGAAGGCCCAGAATCCACTGCTGCCTTGATTGATCATTCGGTACCACGACAGGGCAATCGTGGCCACTCCCGCAATCAGTGTCAGCGGGACTTCAACCGAAACCACCCCGGCCTCGGTCATTGAGTAAGCGACTGAGGCGAGAATCCACTGGACCGCTGTGATCCCAAAATAGCCGAGTGCAAAAGCCAATCGGCCGATACCACCGTACCGCATGCCGGCGATGGCGTGCGAGTCTTCGGAAATTTTGATGGTCGTTTGGTACGGGTTTTGTTCGTTCATAGACCTGTTCAATGTGTCAGGGCGGAATCCGGACCTGTATTTGTACACAAGGGGAGATCGATAACAGGGCCGCCTGCGGGAGGTCGTGTTTGTAACTCTGGCGCTTGGATGCACGATATCATGGTGCAGTCACACGATTCTAAATTTCCTCTTTGGGAGACGTTTGAGAGCGACTGAAATGAAAGGTTGTCGGATTCGGCCAATCCTTTTGGCTGAGCCCGGAATAGTGTTCTGATCTGCATCATAAGTGGTGCCGGAACAGCTTGCCTTGATGAATCGATCGATTCGTTTGATGCAGGGAGTTTCGTCCAAGGTCAGATTTGATCCGTGGTGGTGGGTTTCGCCTGCCGATCCGTGATCGAGTGCTAGGGTTGAGCGGACAACTGGAAAATGCCTGACCGGTTCGTCACAAGTGGGTTCAGCGAACTTCGCCGAGCACACGATGGTCTCGAAGGACCACGGCAACCGATTCAGGCCAGCGACTCAAGGAGCGATCTCTACATGCTGATGCGACAACCGTGCCCCGATCTTCAGTTCGCCTACTCCCCGCCATTCGGAGCGACGCTCACGGAGAAGGGAGTGCAGTTTTCGGTCTTCAGCCGTTCCGCAACCGAAATGCGGTTGTTGTTGTACAACAAGGTGACCGATCGCGAACCAGCTCAAGTCATTGACTTCGATCGGGGAACCGACCGTTGGGGTGACGTTTGGAGCTTGCACGTACCCGGCCTGGAAGCAGGCCAACTTTATCACTTCCAAGCCAGCGGACCCTGGGAACCTGAAAACGGTCACCGGTTCGATTCAACGGCTCGGTTGATCGACCCTTATGCCCAGGCTTTGGCGGGAACCTACCAAAAGCAAACCGATGGTGTTGTGCGCCCGCCAAAGTGCGTGGTCGTCGATGGAACATTTGACTGGGAAGGTGATCGTCACGTTCGTCGTGACGTTAGCGAATCGATCATTTATGAAATGCACGTTCGAGGTTTCACCAAGAGCAAGACCGCCAAGGTCAAGGCTCCTGGCAGCTACCTCGGTGTGATTGAAAAGATCCCGTACCTGAAATCATTGGGCGTCACTTCGGTTGAGTTGATGCCTGTGCATGAGTTCCCCATCAGGGACCCGCAGGGCAAAAAACTTTCGCGGCCGAACTACTGGGGTTATGACCCGATGGCGTTCTTCGCGCCTCACCGCGGTTACGCACACGACTCGGCTCCTGGTGCTCAGGTCAACGAGTTCAAACAGATGGTCAAGGCTCTGCACTCCGCAGGGATCGAAGTCATTCTCGACGTGGTGTTCAACCACACCTGCGAAGGCAACGAACAAGGCCCAACTCTGTCGTTCAAGGGACTTGAAAACCAAGTCTATTACATCCTTTCGGAAGGCCAGCACTACTGCAACTACAGCGGTTGCGGCAACACGATCAATGGAAATCACCCTGTCGTTCGCGAGATGATTTTTCATTGCTTGCGACACTGGGTCCACAACTACCACATCGATGGTTTCCGGTTCGACCTGGCCAGTATTTTGAGCCGCGATAGGAGCGGGAACTTGATTCCCAATCCGCCAATGGTGGAGCTGATCGCCGAAGATCCAATGCTGGCCGACACCAAAATCATCGCTGAAGCATGGGACGCAGCCGGGGCCTACCAAGTCGGTAGCTTTGGCAACCACCGCTGGGCAGAATGGAACGGTCGATACCGCGATGACGTGCGAGGTTTCTGGCGTGGTGATGCTGGAACGCTCGGCCCATTGGCGACCCGTTTGGCGGGCAGCAGCGATTTGTATCAACACGCCGGGCGTCCGCCGTCCTGCAGTGTCAACTTGGTGACCACGCACGATGGTTTCACCATGAACGATTTGGTTTCGTACAAGGACAAGCACAACGAAGCCAACGGTGAAGACAACAACGACGGTGACAACCACAACATCAGTGACAACTATGGCGTGGAAGGCCCGACGCGAAAGAAGGCGATCAGCACGATTCGCAGCCAACAAGTTCGCAACATGTTGGCAACGTTGTTGACCAGCCAAGGCGTGCCGATGATCGTCAGTGGTGACGAAGCCCGCCGAACGCAGAAGGGCAACAACAATGCGTATTGCCAAGACACCGATATCTCTTGGTTTGATTGGCGGCTCGTCGAAAAGAACGCTGACTTGGTTCGTTTCGTCAGTGCGTTGATTGAGTTCCGTAAGAACCAGCCAACGATTCGTCGCCGTGAATACTTGACCGGGCAACCGGTTGATGGACGCAAGGTGCCGGACGTGTCTTGGTATGGGCCGTCGGGTGACCCATTGAATTGGGATCAAGGTGAGTTGGCGATGGCTGCGTACATTGCTGCTCCCAGCCGAATCGATGATCCGGAAGGTCTCGGCCGAGACGTGATTTTGATGTTCAACAGCACCGGTGATCACCGCGAATTCCACTTCCCGGCAATTGCTCGGGGAACACAGTGGAATCTGTTCGTGGACACCGCCGCAGCACCACCAGAAGACATCTACCCGGATGTCGATGGTCCGATGCCTCCGAACAATCGAATCGTCGAAGTCGGCCGTCATTCGATGCGGATTTATGTCTGCAACGCGGCACCCAAGTAGTCCGTTCAAGGACGCAGGATGAAATTTGAATCCACCTTCCGCGGTTGAGTGTCGGGAAGGTTGGAGGATTGGCCGCCAGTCGGCCGCACTTCTCTTCGATGCTTATCGCAAGCTTCTCAATGATCCGCGGCGGGAGAAAACCCGTCGCGGATCGCTTCGTTTGTGGCCGTTCGGCTATGATCGAGGCATGCAGCCATTGATACTTTTGACGAACTTTGCCAAGGCGACTTTCTCGCTACCGACGACGCTTGATCGTCGCAGTGGCGATTGGTGCTTGGGGCTGTTGTGTCTTTGCTGTTGGATCGGCTGTAAACCATCCACACCAGCCAATTCAGTCGTTCCAGAGGATGAGCCGAAATCCACCGTCAGTGAACCATTGAGCCCGCGAGAACAGATTGCACAGCAGGTTCGGGATGGCCGACTGTCGGAAGCGATCGAGTTGTTGGATGAATTGATCGCAACCAAACCATCTGACGAGATTGCACTCGCGTCGCAGGCCGCCAGCTTGGCTTTTGAAGCGGGCGATGCGAGCGAAGCGATGAGGCGGTTGCGGGAGTTGATTCAGGCTCATCCTCAGAAGGTCGAATTGCGAAGAGACTACGCGGGGTTGTTGGCTCAGCGTGGCTATCGGTTCGATGCGAACGAGCAATACCGTTTGCTTGCGGGACGTGTTGTCTTGAGTCCGCCTGAGTTGATCGGTTTGATCTATCCGTATCGGCCTCAGGTCAATTTTGAAGCCAAGCCCGACATCCAAGATCAAGCGGCGGTGAATCGTAAAGGAGTGCTGAGTGTTGTTGCCGCGCTTCGCAGTCGTGGCGATTTGCAGGAAGCCATCGAGGTGCTGGAGAACAGTGCGGAAGTCAAACGCGATGATCCTGCTGCCGTTGCAATGCTTGGTTGGTTGTTTGCATCGGCCCAGCAAGAAACTTCTTGGATTGATTGGGCGATTGAGGCCAACGTCAAACGGCTTCGTCGTTACCCGGCCTATTGGTTGGCGTGGGGCACCGCACTGCGCGATGGCGTGCTCTCATCGCAAACGGAAGTGACGCAAGCAGATTTTGATCGCCGCAATGACTTCGCCGCTCGCTGTTTCTTGGAAGCGATCCGTCGCGAACCGCACAGCCAAGTGGCATGGGATAGCCTTTCCGCCGCATTGGATGTTTTGGGCGCAGAAGCGGGGGCTAATTCCGCGAAGCAACGTACGCTCGAGGATGCTCGCGAACGACTTGACGAGCGATTGCTGCAGTTGGACGAGACGCAGTGGCTCGCGAATCAACTCTGGAATGCACAATCCAACCCGATGTCTCGACAGGAACAAGCGGAGATGTTCGACCGTTTGGCAGACATGCTTTGGAAGCAAGGTTGTCTCGGAGAATCGCTGGGTTGGAAAACGCTTTTGGCATCCATGCATCCGATAAAGGACTGGAGCACCCTCAGACGAACAACGCAGGAAACGTTCGCGAAACACCCCAAAGGGATCGACGAGCAAGTTTTGTTGGTGGGATTGGAGCCCAAACAATTTGCAGACCAAAGTTCCGTTTGGATGGAAGCACTGGCCAAGCGATCTCGCAGCGAAACTCCGGCCGGCAGCGAATCGCCAACCAGAGTCGAGTCGACCCAAGCTCGTTTGGTGAACGTGGCATCGGAGATGGGCATCCATTTTCAATGGTTCAACGCGGTTGATCCCGTCGAGTCGGAATTTCGATTGCACGAGCCGTTGGGTGGCGGCGTAGCTTGTTTGGACTTCGATGCCGATGGACGAGTTGATTTGTATTTTAACCAAGCTTCAGGCGAGGCTGCCAAGCGTGCGGGCGTGAAGGCCAATGCCTTGTATCGTCATCTGGATGGGATGTTCACTGACATCGTCGATGCGTCGATGAGCGGCGATCGCGGATATGGGCACGGGGTGACCGCTGGCGATTGGAATCAAGATGGTTGGCCGGATCTCTTGCTTGCCAACTTTGGTGAAAACGCATTGCTGATCAACCAAGCAGACGGGACGTTTGAAAAACACCTGCTCTCGGAATTGAGCGAAACTGAATCGGTTTCTTCAGAATCGTTCACCCTTTCCGCGGCCATCGCTGATGTGACCGGTGACAATCTGCCAGATATTGTCGAGATCAATTACGTCGATGATCCTGCGGTTCGGAAGCCAATCGAAAGAAACCCGGATGGGACACCGGTGAAGTTGCCCGGTCCGTTGCATTTTCAACCGGCGTTGAGCGAGGTGTTTGTTTCAGGCGGAAAGGGTGCCGGACGGCGACAATCATTGGGTGATTCAGAACAAGCTCGCAGCACCGGCATGGGGGTGATGATTGCCGACATCGATCAGAAGCCGGGCAATGAAGTCTTCGTCGCGAATGATCAACGAGCCAACCATCTTTGGTTTCAATCTGGCGATGCAAACGGAGAGCACTCGTGGCAAAACCAAGCTGCGATACGAGGCGTCGCCGTTGGACCTGGTGGAGACAAAAACGCTTGCATGGGCATCGCGATGGCGGACTACAATCGTGATCAGAAACTGGATTTGCACGTCAGCAATTTCTACGACGAATGGGCCAACCATTTTTGCCAAACCAGTGTGGGCATGTTTGCTGATCGTGCAGTCGCGTTTGGGATCGATCAATTGACGTCACGCACAACAGGGTTTGGTGTGCAGGCCTTGGACTATGACAACAACGGCTGGATTGATTTGTTGGTCGCCAATGGGCACGTCGAGGATTTGACTGACCGTGGGACACCCTTTCGGATGAAGACGCAATTGTTGGTCAATCAAGGCAACCGTTTCGAAATCGCGAAAATGGACGATCCTGACGGCCAATGGGGACGCGAACGTCTTGGTCGTGGTGTGGCGACGTGCGACTTTGATCGCGATGGGCGTCTGGACGCGGCGGTGACGTACGCGGATTCCGCAGCAGAACTCTTGCGAAACGAAACGGAGGCCGTTGGCAACTACATCCAGTTGCGACTGATCGGTACGCGATCCGAGCGGGATGCCATCGGGGCTCGCGTCGAGTTGACCGCGGGTGACCGGGTTTGGGCAAGTGCGGTCACGGCGGGTGATGGCTACGCTTGTCACAACGAAGCGATCCTGCATCTTGGCCTAGGTGACGTTGCTACGTTGGATTCCATCACCGTGCAGTGGCCAAACGGAGAAGTTCAGCGATGGGAAGCTATCGAGAGCAAGCCCATCAAAGTCAATCAACGCATTGGCATCGTTGAAGGATTGGCGGAACCGTTCGAAGATCGGTGAGAGCGTACTCAGTGGCTTCTATTTCGCTCGTTGAGCTGGGCTTGTGCCTCTGCCATTGATTCAGGCACTCATTTTGCAGCGGCTTGTTCAGCCGCGAAAGCTCGCAAGGGTTTGGGCAATGGGAATTGCACGTCTTCTTCTCGGACGACTTGTGTGTCCACCGATGCATCGAAGTTTTCTTTCAGCCAATCGATGGTCGTCTGGACCACTGATTCGGGAGCACTTGCACCAGCGGTGATTAGCACCCGGTCGTCGTCAGAAAACTGATCGACCGCGAGGTCTTGTGGTCCATCGACCAGCAATGCACGTTTGCCTTGTTCAGCCGCCAGTTCGCGAAGTCGTTGACTGTTGCTGCTGTTTTGGCTGCCGAGGACAACGATGATGTCGGCATCTTCGCGGAGCAGTTTGACGGCTTCCTGCCGGTTTTGGGTCGCGTAACAGATGTCGTCTTTCGGTGGCGAATGAATTTCAGGGAACCGTTCGCGAAGTCGTCGGATGACACGTCCGGCATCATCGACCGACAGGGTTGTTTGGGTGAGGTAGGCCAGTTGAGTGCCTGGTGCGAATTCCAATCGATCGACGTCGGATTCATCTTCGACCAACACGATCGCTTCGGGTGCTTCGCCCATCGTGCCAAGCACTTCGTCGTGACCTTCGTGTCCGATCAAGATGATTGTGTAACCGGCTTTGGCGTACTTGATCGCCTCCAAGTGCACTTTGGTGACCAATGGGCAGGTGGCGTCGAGTGCATGCAACTTGCGAGCTTGGGCCGCCTTGCGAATTTCCGGCGATACGCCGTGAGCCGAAAAAAGCAACACACCGCCCTCCGGGACTTCGTCGATGGTGTCGACAAAGACAGCCCCTTTTTCGCGAAAAGTCTTGACCACGAATTGGTTGTGGACGATCTCGTGGTAAACGTAGACCGGTGGCCCAAATTTTTGCAGCGTCAGATCCAGCGAATCAATTGCCATGTTGACCCCGGCACAGAAACCTCGGGGAGCCGCCAAAATGATTTTCATGGGTGTCAATTTTTGAGGTCGCTGACGGCGTGAAAACGCAGGCACTCAGCGTGTTTGTTCTTGAGGAGTTGGTCATCCGCTAGAATAACCGCAGAAGCCCCAAAACGTCCAACGGCCCAATTTTCGTTGTTCTCAGCCAGGTATCTCGTTGCCCCCAGCCACCACCTTCGATCGCACGGATGAGCCCAATCGAGGATCGCGGTGCGCTGATTCGGGTTGCGAAGGTTCGAGTCGCGAAGTTTTGGGGCGTTCAGAGTCGGCGTACTCCGGGGCCGCGGATTCGGAGGCAAAACGCACCTCCATCATCCAGGGCAAGGACGGACGCGGATGTTTTCGCGACGGATTGGCGGATTCGCGGGCCGAATGCCGGGCGATCGCGAAAGCGAGTCGGGAAAACTTTCTGGTGGCGACTTGTTTGCTGCCGCGGGCCATTCGGCAACCTTTCTACGATTTGTATGCCTTTTGTCGCACGGCGGATGATCTTGCCGATGAATCGGGCACGCCAGAGAAAGCCGTTCTAGCGTTGGCAGAGTATCGACGGGCGGTTGCGGCGATGTATTCCGCCGAGCGGCAGGATGGCCAAATCGCCGGCATTTTTGTGGCGTTGGCAGACACGGTGCATCGATTCTCGATTCCTCGGCAACTGCTGGATGATCTCTTGGACGCTTTTGTTCAGGATCAATCGATCGTGCGCTACCGCGACGAGGAACAATTGCTCGATTACTGTCGCCGGTCGGCCAATCCGGTCGGGCGAATGATCCTGCGACTCGCGGATGCGGATAGCGATGAAAACGTGTTGTTGTCCGACGAAATCTGCACGGCGCTTCAGTTGGTGAATTTCTGGCAAGATGTTTCGCGGGACCGGTTGATCGGTCGGGTGTATATCCCTGAGTCGATCATGCAGCGCTTTGGATTCGAAGACGAAACCATCCGACGGGGATTGGAATCGGGGCAGACCACTCCAGAGGAAGTTCGTGATGCGATCAAGTTTTTGTGCAAGCGAACACAAGAACGCTTTCACCGAGGGATGCCTTTGGTGGATCAGGTACCGGGTTGGCTGAGTGCGGACTTGAAGCTTTTCGTTGAGGGCGGTCTGGCAACCGTCGACGCGATCGAGGCAATTGATTTCGATGTGTTGCGAGTTCGTCCGGTTGTTCGTCGTTCGACGCAATTGCGATTGCTCGGTCGGGCGATGTGGCAACGGTGTTGGCCAGGACGTGTCCGTGGAGGAACATCGCGATGACATCTGATCACAAGCAACTGATGTCCAGCTACGCCGCGGTGCGACGAATCTCACGTCGGTCGGGAAGCAGCTTTTATCGCTCGTTTTGGTTGTTGCCGAGAGCGAAGCGGGACGCGATGTCCGCGTTGTATGCCTTCGCACGCGTGACCGACGACTTAGGAGACTGCGACGAACCGCTGACTTTGCGAAGGAGTTGGCTGCAATGGTGGCGACAAACCACCGCGATGAATCTGATCGGCGAAGGCAGCCAGCCAATCCGATTGGCGGATGGTGTCGAAGACATTCCTCCCAATTCGTCAGTCGATTTGGTTCGTCACGCTACGGAGATCATGCCAGCACTGCGGCATGCGGCAGATCGCTACCAAATACCGTCTCGATATTTGCTCGAGATCGTTGATGGCGTGATGGCGGACCAGCAGAAAAATCGGTTCGATACGTTCGAGCAACTCGAGCACTATTGTTACTTGGTCGCCTCGGCGGTTGGGATCGCGTGCTTGCATATTTGGGGCTTCCGTTCGCCATTGCCGATGCAGGCTGCCGTGGATTGCGGTTTGGCATTTCAGCTGACCAATATTTTGCGAGATGTCAGTGAAGACGCCGCTCGTGGCCGGATCTATCTTCCCCGTCAGCACTACGAACAACATGGTTTAGAGGAAGATGATCTGTTGAATCCGCGAAAAGACGCACGGCTACGATGTTTGTTGCTTGACGAGACGCGGCGGGCGGCGGAGTTGTTTGATTCAGGATGGCGTGTTTGGGATTCGTTGCACGATGATGGTCGGCCAATGTTCAGCATGATGTGGCGGACGTATCGGAAATTGTTGCAGCGGATCATCGACGATCCGGATGCCGTGGTTTCTCGCCGCGTTTCGCTGGGAATGCGTGATCGAATTGGCATCGTGTCTCATCATTTTGTTGGTCCTCTGTACCGTCGTTTGCCCGTTCCGCCGCTTGAGTTGATCACGGTAAAAGAGCCAGTTCCGACTCGTGGCAACGAACCGGTATGACGAGTCGAGTCGTCATCGTTGGTGGAGGAATCGCCGGGCTGGCCGCTGCGGAAGCACTTTCGCGGACGGGTGTTTTTCAACGTGGTGAAATGCAGGTCGTGGTGGCGGAATCGCGACGGAACACGGGCGGGAGAGCTGGATCGTTTGTGGAGCCAAGTACCGGTCAAACAGTGGATTATTGCCAGCATGTTGCGATGGGGTGCTGCACGACTTTGTTGGACATGCTCGAGCGGATGAATCTGCTGGATCGCTTTCAATGCTACGACGAGTTGACGTTTTATCATCCGCAACATGGCTTCAGCCGGTTCCGTCCAAGTCGTTGGTTGCCACCGCCGTTGCATCTTTCATCAGCGTTATCGTCGCTGAAGCATTTGACGAAGAAGAACCAACGAGAAATTCGGGCCGCCTTGTGGCGTTTGATGAGGACGTCCGAGTTTGATTTGATCGACGTCACCGCTTTGGATTGGTTGCGATCCAATGAGCAATCCGAAGACACGCTGGAAAAGTTTTGGGATGTGATTTTGGTCAGCGCATTAGGGGACGTTCCAGAACGGGTCTCTATGGCCGCTGCCAGGAAAGTCATGATTGATGGATTCGCCGGTGCGAGGCACGCGAGCGATGTTTGGGTGCCTCGGCGCCCTTTGTCTGAAATTTTCGGCGATGGGTTTCGGGAGCCGTTGGCTCAGCGTGGAGTCGCGTTTGAACTGGGGCATGCCATCCGTGAATTGAACTGGGACGCTGAAACCAATCGGTGGAATGTCGAACGCTCCGGCGCCGATCCTCAGGTTGCTGACCATGTGATCGTGGCAACGCCGTGGCATGTCTGTCGACGTTGGTTCCCGCAAGTTTGGGGCGATCAACCGACAGAGGGGCGTTCCGATCGCATCGGTCCAGCGACCGCATTCGCGTCCTCGCCGATCACTGGGTTGCACCTTTGGCTCGACCGTTCGTTGACATCCAAGCCTCATGTGGTGATGGTGGGAACTCTGGCTCAGTGGTTTTTTCAGGACCCAATCAAAACAACCGAAAACATGTCGCCTGCGGAAGGTGTCTATCATCAAGTTGTGATCAGCGGTCGACATGCCGGCAGCGATTGGCCGAAAGACAAACTGGTTTCCGAAGTGGTACGAGAATTGTCTGAGGCGTTTCCGGAAGCGGGAACGCCGAAAGTTTTGAAGAGTCGTGTGGTGACCGATCCGCATGCCGTTTTTTCGGTCAGTCCAGAGACTCAAGTTCGGCGGCCCGCATCGAAGACGTCTCGTCCGGGGCTTCATTTGGCCGGGGATGCGGTTGCGACGGGGTGGCCGGCGACGATGGAAGGAGCGGCGATCAGTGGGCAAATGGCAGCCAAGTCGGTGTTGGGCTCGTTGGTCGCGACGGAGGATCAGAAGCTGAGTGTTCCAAGCGAATTGAAGCGAGGTTGGCTGGCCCGCCGATTGATCCGGTAGCCAGCGTGATTGGATGCTGAGTGACTTTGTTTGCCGTGCGTCTACCGTATTGAATCGACCGACCTATTTTTCTGGAGTAAACCATTGTGGATCAAATGATCCCCGCACATTTGGCTGAGCGCCGGCGTTGGGTGGTTGCACCCAATGAAACCGATCATCCACCGGGTGAAATGGTGCTGTACTGGATGCACAACGCCTTGCGGGGGCATGAAAATCCGGCTTTGGATGCTGCGATTTGGATGGCGCACAAAACCGGATTGCCGTTGTTGGTTTACCACGGCTTGTCGGAGAAATATCCCTACGCGTCAGATCGCCATCACGCGTTCATCATGCAAGGGGCACGTGACGTCCAGCGGGAATTGCAGGCACGGGGAATCACTTACGCGTTTCACCTGGAACGTCATGGGCATCGTGGGCCACACCTGAGGGACTTGTGCCGTCGAGCTGCTGTGTTGGTCAGTGAGGAAATGCCCGTTGCACCAATAGCATGTTGGGTTGAGCGTTTGCGCAGTTTGGTGACAACGCCGATCATGTTGGTCGACACGAGTTGCATTGTGCCATCTCAATCTGTCGAAGCCGTGCCTACGCGAGCGTTTGAGTTTCGGCGGTTGATCCAAAGTGAGCTCGAGAATCGACTGGCTCATCCGTACGAAGAATTGCCGGCCAACCTGCTGCCAGCCAAGTTCACTGGATCGTTGGGGTTTGAGCCGATTGATTTGCAGGACGTCGACTTAGCTGGCTTGATCAGCCAGTGCAAGGTCGATCATTCGGTTGGTCCCGTCGCTGATACGCCCGGTGGCACGCGGGCTGGGTACGCTCGTTGGAATCGCTTTCGCGAAAAATCTTTGAGTAAGTATTCCAGGCAACGCAATCATCCTGATGATCCGTTGGGTGTCAGTCGTCTGAGTGGTTACCTGCACTACGGGATGATCAGTCCGTTTCGCATCGCTCGGGAAGCCGCTGCGATGGGTGCTAGGAAGTACGTTGACGAACTGGTCGTATGGCGTGAAATGGTGTTCCGATTTTGCCTGGAGCATGTGGAAGACCTCGACACCATGGCCGTGTTGCCGAAATGGGCACGCGAGACGCTCGAGAAACATGCTGACGATCCTCGGGAAGAAGTTCTGGATTGGGAGACACTTGCACGTGGGAAGTCGTCGCAATCGTTGTGGAACTTGGCTCAGAAGAGTCTGCTGAGACACGGCGAGTTGCATCACAATCTGCGGATGACTTGGGGCAAAGCTTTTTTGGCAATGACATCGCAACCCTGTCAGGCACTCGCTCAGTGCATTGACTTGAATCATCGGTATGCGATCGATGGACGAAGCCCTATCAGCTACAGCGGCATTCTGTGGTCCTTTGGTCAGTTCGATCGTCCTTCGGAACCTGAACAACCGATTTATGGAAAGGTGCGTTCACGGACCACTGATGAGCAAGGCAAACGCATTGATCAGCCTCAGGTGTCCGAATGGATCAACCGTCCGGTCGCGGCAGGGTTGCCGCGAGTCGCGGTGGTGGGCGCGGGGTTGGCCGGGCTGATGGCCGCACGCACTCTGCAGGATCACGGGTTGGACGTTCAGGTGTTTGAAAAGTCACGCGGCGTTGGCGGTCGAATGGCGACGCGACGTAGCGATTCGGGCGGTGGGTTTGACCATGGTGCCCAATACTTCACCGTTCGCGACGATCGATTTGCCAGGCACGTGAGGAGTTGGATTCAACAGGGGTTGGTCGAGCCCTGGCTTCAACCGATTGTAGAACTGCAGCCGGGCGGGAAGGTGGTGGAAGAGAAGTGTGGAACACCCCGGTACGTGGGGGTGCCAGGAATGAACGCGATTGGCAAGCACTTGGCAGCCGACCTCGATGTTCAGTTGCAAACGACCGTTGTTTCGTTGAACCAAGTCGGAGAACGCTGGAAGCTGCAGATCGAGAACGCTGGTGGTTCTTCCTCCAGTGATCAAGCAACGAGTGTTGAAAGCGGTGAATTCGATTGCGTGATCATGAACTGCCCGCCTGCCCAAGCAGCCTCGTTGTTGGCAGGACACTCGGATTTGGAAGCCACTGCCAAGCAGGTCGAGATGTTGCCGTGTTGGTCCATGATGGTTCGCGGCGAGGGTTTGTCTGACCTTGGGTTTGTGGGCGCTTTTATCAACGAAGGTCCTCTGTCATGGATTGCACGCAACGACGCGAAGCCAGGTCGCGAGCGAACCGACGAATCGGCCAGTTCGTGGGTGTTGCATGCCTCGACGGATTGGTCGCAGGAGCATCTGCAACGGCCGGCTGATTGGGTCGCGAAAGAATTGCTTGGTGCACTGGAGCAGGCGACGGGGCGACGTTTTCAGCGAGTGATCGAGAGCCAGGCTCATCGTTGGCGATACGCGAATCCTGTGTCGCCGTTGGACCACGATTGTTTGTGGGATCGAACCACCGGATTGGGTGCCTGCGGCGATTGGTGTGGCGGGCCGCGAGTCGAAGGTGCCTTCTTGAGTGGGATGGCGATGGCGGGAGCCATCTTGCGGCACGCTACGATTGATCGAGCGGCACCGGATCGCGACAGTTTGGCTGGCGCTTCTACGCGGAAGCAAACAGTCGACGTGGTTTAGAAGGGACGGGTTCGGAAGCGGCAGGCCGTTCAACGAATCCCGACGCAACTGGTTCGCGTTCGATTTGACGCATCGTTTGCTCAAAGACGGCACGAGCTTCGCCGGAACAACTTGCGATCAATTCGCGAACTTCGTCTGGATCGGTGACTTCTGAGATCGGTGTGACACCAGTCGACGTTTGGCTGAGCACGAGCACCCGACGGCCGCATTTGACTAGCAGCAGTTTGGTTCGTGGATCGAGCATGATGTGCCCGAGAGGGCTGAGTGTGGCGGGCGAAAGCGGTTTGGATGCGGCTGAACCGCCACCGAACCGACGACTAACCCAGACCAATCCACAGAACAACGCGAGTACGATTGCGAGGCTCGATCCAACCGTGACCAACGGAGCAATGGTTTTCGAACGCGAAGATTCATCATCCGGGTTGAGTTCGAGTCCGGATGTTGGGTTACCGGATGGCAATTGGTAGGCGGAGGATTCTTGCTCCTCCGCACGCATTGAGAGAGCGGGGAAACCACGCCCGACGACTTTGGGTGGTTCCGGTGAAGCGTTGTGCGTAGGAAGCGTGTCGCTGAGGTAGGTTTGATCCGCGACGGCGGTTTCGCCAAAGCAAACAATCGCGATCAACGCCAACCACAGATGTCGATTCGTACCGGTGATGCGACGGATCATGAAGAAGCTCCGACCAATTCAGTCACCCGCACGCAGAAGTTGTCGTTCATGACTAAGACTTCGCCACGTGCGATCAGTCGACCGTTGACGTAAATGTCGACGGGGTCACCGGCTAGCTTGTCCAGAGCAACGACGCTGCCTGCACGTAGACGCAGGACTTCTTCGAGTCGCATTTGGGTGCGTCCCAGTTCGATGCGAAGATCCATCTCGACTTCGCCGAGAAGATCGACATCGTGGGCGGCTTCACCGAGTGAGTTTGGCGAGAGATCGCCAAGGGCGAATGGTCGCGGCACATCGCGTTCGGTGGATTCTTTGTCGCCGGTTGCGGCAGCGAGGGATTGCGATGCTTCATTGAGCAACGCCTCAATATCATCCGTATTGAGTTGTTCGCTGGATTCCGTTTGATTCTCCGTCTCGCTCACGATCGTGCACTCCGTGTCACTCCTCGATCAGCTGGAATTCGTGAAACCCGACACCCAGCAATAAATCTTCATCCAGAAGATGGTTACATGTCGTCAAAATTCGACGCTGTAGCAAGCCCAATTGGTTTTCGGTGAGCTCATTCAGTTCGCTGTTTCGGACCTTCATTCGGATCGCATGACTAAGACGGCCCTTCTTGGAGTCGAACTCCTTCGTCATTTTATCGCGGTTTTTCTTGCGAATCAGCCCGTAGAGCCTCAATTCCACTCGGAAAGACCGTTCGGTTTCGATCGGGCTGAAGGTCTCGCCGAACGCACCCAAATCAAACTCAATTTCTTGGTTTTCGTCGGACTGTTCCTGTTCAGCTTTTTCGGCCCCCTCTTGGACCGACTGGATCAGTTCCGCTTCTGCGAGAGCGCTGACCTGTTCCGCACTCGGGACGAGGAAGAAGAACATTCCTGTTTCGAGGACGACCACCATTCCCACGAACAGAACGATCAGACTGGTGTTACTGCGAGGTTTTGACGGAGCATCCTCGAGTTCAGGTTTGTCGTCGGTTTTGTTTTCGGCGGCCATCGGATTGTCTTAAGCCTGAGGACTTTGGTCGTTGGAGTCGGAATCAGAGGTCCCTTTGGGGTCCTCCACTGTTTCATCGAGCAGGAACACTTCGACACGCGAGTCGTTGCCGAATTTGGTGATCGTTGCGTTACGGGTGATTGGTTCGGTTGCTTCGGCTGAGGAGACTCGGAAGCGATCCGAGGCGATCCCTTGCTTGGAAACCAAGTAGCGTTTGACGGCAGCGGCACGACGAATGGCCAACAACATGGCCTCATCGGTTCCAACGGTACGAGCGGCAAACTCTGCCGAAACGTGACCGCGGACTTCGATGCGTTGTGGTTTGCCACGAAGCTGCTGTGCTGTTTGCTCCAAGATGCGTTGGCTGGCGGGAGTCAGCAGATCGCTGCCGACTTCAAAGAACACGACGCTGCCAACCGCGGTCATGTGACCTGGCCGAACAATACGAACGTGATGCTCTTCACCAATCGGAGCCTTCTCGGGAACGCCACCTCGAGCGGTGTCCTTTTTCTTGGCTCGGCCAGTGGTCGAGAGCACTGAGAATTCCATTGAACGGGGTTTGGCATCGCCCGGCGCCAACGCTTCCAGTGTGCGTTTGTAGCCGAACTGTTGCTGCATCGAATCGACGAGCGCTTGGTAAGTTTCCTCTTCTTTGATCTCACTGAGCGAGACCAACATGATGAAGAACGTCAAAAGCAAACTCATCATGTCACCGAACGTGACAACCCATTCGGGAATGCCGATTTCTTCTGGTTCATCGTCCATTACTGCAGTTCCCTTTGTTTGGCAGGCAGATAGGTCTGCAGTTTCTGGTCAATCGCTCGTGGGCTCTCGCCAGACTGAATGGCCATGACGCCACGGATGGCGATCTCCATGCTGAGTTGTTCGTTGCGGCTCATCAATCCCAGCTTTTCAGCGAAGGGGCTGAAGAACACGTTGGCCACGATGGCTCCGTACAGCGTCGTGATCAGTGCGACCGCCATACCGGCTCCAATCCCCGAAGGATCGGACATGTCTTGGAGCATCATGATCAGTCCCATCAGCGTCCCGATCATCCCGTACGCCGGAGCGAACCGACCGAGTTGATCCATGATGGATTTGCCTTCGCGGTGACGCATCGCCATCCCAGCGACCTCGGTGCGAAGAACTTCTTCCACGATCTCGGGTGCCGTTCCGTCGACTGCCATTTGCAGTCCGGTCTTCACGAGTGAGTTGTTGATCTCGCCGATCTTTGATTCCAATGCCAGCAATCCATCACGGCGTGCGATCTCTGCGAGTTCGACGATTGATTTGATCAAAGCCAGACGATCTTCGCCTTTGTTCAAGATCACTTTCAATGCGATGATCGGGCTCTTCAAAATCGATCCCATTGGGAAGCAGATCAAAGCGGCCGCAAATGCACCACCAACCACCACCAATCCCGACGGAATGTCGATGAAGGCCGAGAAGGGTGCGTTGCCAAGCAGGATGGAGACGAGGATCAAGCCGATCGCGAAGATCAGACCGAGCAGACTGGCGATGTCCATTGGATTGGTTTCTTCGAACTAGGAAGTCGTGTGAGGGATGGAATCCGTTGGTGCTGACTGAAGCACGGCTGGCATCGGCGGCAAAAAATGTTTGCGTTGTTGGTAGGCGATGGATCGGTCGACGACCTCGTCCATCGTTTCTTTGACGGCCAGACGTTCGCCGTTGGTCAGCGTGACGAACGTGTCGCCGCGTCGTTCGACATATCGAATCAGTTCGGCGTTCAAGACGAAGGCTTCGCCGTCGAGTCGAGTGAGCTTGATCATGTTTGGCGTACCCCGCGGTTTCAGTGGACCGTTCGCTACGGCGATTGTGCTCGCCGACCGAAAACCGTGCTGACGATCGAAATTGGTCTGCTGAAAGGTAGGTCACGTTTGTGGGCAGGCTGCAACGACCGCTTGATTCTTGAGGTGTTTCCGCAACACGCCGGCGAAACCGGAACAATCGATTCAACCCGCCCTTCGCAGTCCTGCGATTGAGGGCGAAGGCATCGCCAAAAGCGTTTCAACATTGGACTAGCCCAAAAAAAAACGCCGCGAAAGCAAATTGCTTTCGCGGCGTTTGGAAGCTGTCGATGAGCTCGTGCGACTCAGATCACGTCTGATGCAGGTCAGACGCTGGTGGTAGCTGGCATCGGTTCGATTTGATATGCACGGTTGGCGAACAGGAACTCGATGATGTTGCCTTCGTGCGGTTGCAACCAATTCAGTCGGTTGGTTGGCAACGGGCCAATGTTCAGCCGATCGATGTCCACGCAGCGTGACGCATCTTGGATGAATTTCTCATCCGATGTGATCACTGTGCCAATCAGGCTGGTGCCGATGCGAGAAAGCATTTGATCCTGCGGGCATTCGACGACGCTGACAAACGGGAACATGTATTCCTTTGCCGCAACGCCTCGGTCAGGCGAATCCGCATGGATGACCATCGGACGAAGGTAAGCACAGTGATCACGTTCGATCAGCTTCTCACCGTACTCGGCCGTCATGTCCGTCACACCGCTTTCGGCCAAGTCTTGTTGGACCATGGCGTAAGTTCCGGTCGCCATGGCGGGGACCGTGAAGGCTGCCAACTGGGCCTCGGGGTCGCTTGGTGGGCGAACATCGACTGGTCCGATTCGCTCCGCGATCGCAGCTGCGATTTCTCGTGTATGACGACTGGCCCAGATGCCGGAGCAGTTGATGCAACTGCGACCGGAATTGCTCAGCACACTTTCCACCATCACATCCAAGAACATCTCCCAGTCGTCGACGATGTCGTCGCCGAGCAAGATCTTGGAGAATCCAG
The DNA here is from genome assembly GCF_002337565.1 of Rhodopirellula sp. UBA1907. NCBI lineage: Bacteria > Pseudomonadati > Planctomycetota > Planctomycetia > Pirellulales > Pirellulaceae > Rhodopirellula > Rhodopirellula sp. UBA1907. The sequence goes on from NZ_DDGH01000073.1 coordinate 53,709, forward strand.
GACCGTGCGGTTGAACCTTTGGGTTGCCCGCGTGTTGAGCGATCGTTTGGGCGCTGCCGAAGATCATGCTGCGTGCGGTCTTCGCCATGATTGCTCCACCGGCGTCGTGACCGCCGGGGTACAAACCAAACGCGGCCGAGGGGACACCGGCTGCGATGAACGCGGAGACCATACGGTATGGCGTCCATGGCTCTTGCGAACCTGGTTTGAGTGCTAATCCGATCTGCATCGGAATCGCTGGTAGCCATAGCGTGTGGACACCCGGCGAGTTGTTTGGAAGGATCGCGCCGAGAATCGGTGTCTGAGCTTGGTAGCTGACCGTGACGCCGCGACCTTCTTCTCCGTAGCCCTTGGACAAAATCGACAAGTCCAAACCACGCGTCAGGCAGTCCAGAATCTGTTCCATGTTGCTAAGCACGAAACTGTTCTTCGACATGTTGGACCGACACATGTGTTCGGGCAATCCCGTGCTGGCCGATTGCTGGTGGATGAAGTCGTCAACGGTTTGTTGCGAATCACCAACCGACAGCGTCTCTTTCTCGAACAGTTCGGCTGCCTTGCGGCACATCTGCAACAGTTCGTTGGTTGGCACCTCGAGCAGTGCTTCGCGGGCCTTGTGAGCCACGCGTAGATCGCGGCCGACGATGCCACCGCCCACTGTGCCAATGCGCGCGATTGGTTCGCCCGTGTCAAAGTGAACGACGTCGTTGAATTCGAGGGACTCGTATTGTTTGCCCCAACGAAGTGGATTCAGTGTGATCATGGAAGTCGAAATGAAATCAGAGGTGGAACGAAAGTGATGTCGAGGGGCCAAGCGGCATCGCGAATTAATAGACGCCGACAGTTGTTGCACTCGCCAGTTCGTGGAACGGACGCACGCCGCTGACCCCATCCCAGGGATAGGTTTCAAATGGTTGTTCGCGTTCACCTTCGTCGCGTTCCATGAATCCGGGAACAAAGAACTCATCCGTCAGCGTGTAAAGCTTCACACGCCCCGTCTCTCCGTAGCCGACTTTGGTGTTGTAGTCGTCAAACTGAACGACCTCAGTGACCGCACGGGGTTGCGGTGCGTAGTAACTGATCTTGTATCCATCCGCGGCAGTAATGGGCTTGCTGCAGGCAAGTCCCATTAAGGTGTTGCCGTAGGTGGGAGTCATGAACACGCCGCCTTCTTCAGGAGGTCCGCCGAGCATTTCTTCCACAGCGAATCGAGTCCACTGAGGGGTGAATTCCGTTCCGCCAGAGAATATCCCCTTGATTCCGACCGCGGCCAGCGAAGTTCCTTTCTCTTCGAGAGCTTCGCCAAGTGATTCCAGCAATTTAGGAGTCGCGAACATGCACTTCACATCGTGGCCAGCGGTCAAAATAGTGACAGCCTGATCAATGCAGTGTTTCTTGTACTCTTCCAGGTGGTCCATCCAACCTTTCTTGATCAGCTTCACTACCCAACGAGGGTCAAGGTCAATGCAGAAACAGATCCCACCTCGGTGCTGTGCTAGGTGTTCCACCGCCAAACGCAGACGACGTGGACCGCTGGGGCCGAGCATCAACCAATTGGAGCCTTTCGGAAAGTGTTCGTCTGGCAGGGTGTCGCTGAAGAGCTCGTAATCCTTCCAGTGGTCTTCGATCACCATCCGGCTTTTCGGGATACCCGTTGTGCCTCCGGTTTCAAAAACATACACGGGTTTGCCCGCGTGACCTTTGGGAACCCAGCGATTGATCGGCCCTCCGCGCAGCCATTCGTCCTCAAAGTGGGGGAATTTCTTTAGGTCATCGAACGACTTCACATCGGTGAGCGGGTCGAAGTTGAGTTCCGCCTTCTTTTCCAACCAGAACGGAGATCCCGTGTTGTCGCTGAAATGCCAATGAACGGTTTTCAGCGTGTGTTCATTGAGCTGATCGAGTGCCTTCGCCGCGGCGGCTTGGACTTCGGGATTGATTGGAGCGGGAGCACCTTCAACAAGACTCATAGGGTCCTCAGGTGGGAATGGGGCGAAAGGCGGGGACAGGAGTTTGGGGTTTTCAGCATTATGCCAGAAAGGGAAGCCGCCGACGATCGGCGCACGAAAAAAGGCCGCGGGTTGAGACGGTCCCGCGACCTTTTTTGAGTGAGTCCGAATCGAACGAATTCGATCAGGGAACGATTGGGCTGGCAGGTTGTGGTGGGAAGACGTTGTCGTTGTCGTCGTCATCCAGCGATGCTGCGATGATGCCCAACCCAGCGAGCGAAGCGATTCCGCCCAGTCCGCCGCCGAAGCCACCGCCTCCGCCGCCACCAAATCCACCGCCGTAGCTTCCGCCACCACCAGCGAATCCGCCGCCACCGATTGGGTTACCGAATGCGTCGACTGGGTTGCCGAAGGCATCCACAGCGGTTCCGAAGCCGTCGTCAACGATCATGCCGTCTTCGACAATGGTTTCTTCAACAACGATTGATTCGCCGATCACAACTTCGTTGCAAGCTTCGATTGCCATTGGCAATGGAGCAACTTGCATTGAGAATTGTGGGCAACAGCAGCAGCAAGCGTCGTTGTTGTTTCCGAAGCCGACAAAGGTTTCACCGTTGTTGTTGAGCAAAGCGGTTTCTGCGTTGGCAGTTGCTTCGTCAACCAGTTCGAATCCAGCCATTCCCAATCCCGACAGGCCGATTGCCAAGATCGAGTATTCGCCGGGAGCGACATCAGCGAATTCGAACGATCCGTCGCGATTGCTGACGACTCGGTCAACTGTTTCGCCATCGTGGATCAGGAAGATGTTCAAGAGTCCGGCATCGGTGAGGCTGCGGCCTTCGGCACCAGCCATGTGGATGCGGCCTTTCATGCCACCGTTGGATTGTGCAACGCGGAAGAGGTTCTCGCCAACAACTTGGCTCGAAATTCCCTTCAGGTCAGCGTTTGCGATCGAAGTCAGGCTATCTTTGCCAGCTGGTGGCAAGTAGCGAATGATCGACGATTTGATGATCGAGTAGTCGATGCCAGCGGCAGCGATTTCGGCCGTCTTAGGATACATTTCCGAAGAAGCCATGTCGTTGCTGACAACGTGCATCGCACAGCATGCGAAGGCGCCATCTGCACGAGCGGATAGAGCGTAAACGCCAGGTGCAACACCGGTGAAAGTGAAGTCGCCTTCTTCATTGCTCTTCGAACGCAAGGTCTTGCCCGATGCGTCGGTCAAAACAATGGTCGCGTCCGCGATCGTTTCGGAGGATCCGTCTGTCGAAGGAAGGATCAGACGACCGGTCAGTTCGCCGGCAACGGCTGGGTTGACCCATTGAGGAACCGTCAGGTGATCATTCAGTTTGACGTTCGAGTCTTGAGCGACGGCGATGGTCATCGTCATCGCAAGCATGCCGGCAAAGGCAGCAAAGCGTTTCATGGTGTGTCTCTGGTTAGGGTGTCTCAATTGCCTAAAATTCAATTCTAGTCTGACTCGAAATGGAATCCGCGCTCAGACGAACAACAGTTTTGTCCGAATCCCCCCGGAAGTCACGGCAAAATCACCGAGAAAATCGAAAGTGTGGGAGATTGGGTAAGTTGTGCGAACGAAGTGTAGGCAGGATGAGGGGCAAGGACAAGATTCGTTGTATGAAAGATGCGTGAATTGGCTCAGCTCAACCCTTACAGCGTTTCTGCGCAAAGCTCGCTCGAAAAAGGCGTGTTTTCAGAGTGCGCGACACTTCACCGACGCTCGTTTCTGTACCGCGAAATCCAGTTCGAAAAGCCGTTCCAGGGAACGTTTGTATACAACGGGTGGTGGTTCAGGCAGGTCATCACGATCAATGCGGTGCCCTGTTGGTTCAGAATCAGCTGGCTTCGCATTCACTCTCGGTTTCAGTTCGAATTGCCTGAAGAACTGACCCCGGCCGGCGATTTGTATTCCGCCGCAGAATCTAGCCAGACCGTTCATGGAGAAATTGAGTTCTCTCGAACTTTGGCAATTCGGCGTTTCCGGGTTTGGCTGGGCGAACAGGTCATTTACGACGAGATTCGTTGATCGCGAAAGTGTCCACTGCGGAACGCCGAGGTGAAACCGTTTGATCAGGCCGGCAGCGTGACGGCCGCACAGACTTCGCACCGGTTGCGGGCCAATTGACGGACTTCCAAACGCTCGACGCCCCAGGTTCGAATGAAGTTGCACCAGCGTTCTAGGTGAGTCGCGTTTTCGTATTCGCCCAATTTCATCGTGATCAGCAAACCGCGAAAACTCGTTTCGCGACTGTCCACCATGTTTCGGACTGTGCTGAGCGTTGCATCGGGCTTCACCGTTGAATCGACCAGCAACCACTTGGCTCCGCGAAAGACTCGGCGGGGCAGGTCGCCGGCGCGGGCGGGGTAGTGAATGAATCGCGGGTGGTCAGCGATTCGAGGATCCATGTCGGCCGGATCCACACCAATGACTTGCATCCCCAGTTCCAGCAGGCGGCCGCAGGCTCCGCCCGGGGCACTGCCGACTTCGACGGCCAAATCGCCTGGCCGCATGTCAAAGCCACTCCATGCGATCGATTCGGCGGCTTTGAAGTACGCCCGAGAAATGGGTTCGTACGCGGGTTCGATCGGTTGGACTCCGCCGGGCCAGCGTGTTGGCAGTGTCGTCGCCTCATGAGTTCCAAAGAACCACTGCGACGGATCAACCAAGACCACGTCCAAAATCCGTTGGCCGTTTTCAGCGATTTGATTGGGTCTCGCACAAGTCAGCCCAGGGCCGTTGGAAGCTGACCCATCGTGAAGAGCTGCCCAAATTTCATCCGCAACCGCGGCGGAAACTTCGTCGATGCCAGGTTCGAAATCGAAACGCCCGATCGCAGTGCGGTCTCGAGGCCATACATGCAGCTGATCAAACGGCACCGTTTCAGATGAGATGGCTTGCTGCAGTTTCTGAATCATCGCTGACGAGTGATCACTCTTGGCCGATCCCAGTGAACGGGCGGCGGTTCGAATGAAGACTCCGGTCGGCGGCCGTTTGTTTTGATCATGTTTGGCGGTGACAAAACCGGGACGCGAAAATGCGAGCCGCCATCCTTCGTTGGCAATTTGTTCTTTGACCAAAGTCTCGGCGCCGTGGGCGCAGCACATCATTGCAAAGGAACTTTGTTGGTTGGAGCTTTGCGTGTTTGGATCGGCGGTCAAAGGGAATCCGAAGCAGAGGAGGTTGGTCGAGAGGGTTCGTTGTCGGACGACGCACGATTATCATCCGGCTCGGACGATTTGGTTTGAGAGAGCGAGTTGTTTTCGATGTGGGCGAGAACCAACGCCAAGTCCGCCGGAGTGATTCCGCTGATTCGTTTGGCTTGGCCCAAGTTCAGCGGGCGAACCTTTGTCAGCTTTTCTTTTGCTTCATTGCGAAGCGGCCCGATCTTGTCGTAGTCAAACGAAACCGGGATCGACTTTTCAGCGTGTCGCGATTGCTTGTGAACTTCGGCTTGTTGCCGGTCGATGTAGCCCGCGTATTTAATGTCGATCGAACACTGTTCGGCTGCTTCACGTCCAATGCTTGCTAGCTCAGGGACTTGTTCAGCGATTACGTCCCAAGTCACCTCCGGCCGTCGCAGGTAGACGTCGCCGCGAACGGTGGGACCCGTTTCCGGTTGGAATTTGGCTTGCTTCAGTAGCTCGGTTCCACGTTCGATCTCGGCTAGCTTCTGGTGGAAACGTTCGCGTCGAGCGGCGTCGATCAGGCCCAGTTCATCGGCTTGAGAGGTCAACCGACGATCGGCGTTGTCCTGCCGCAGCAGCAACCGATACTCGGCTCGGCTGGTGAACATTCGGTAGGGTTCGTCAGTGCCGCTGGTCACCAAGTCGTCGACGAGCACGCCTATGTAGGCGTCTTGCCGAGAGGGTACCCACGGTGCTTGGGACGCAGTCGTTCTCGCTGCGTTCAGGCCAGCGATCAAACCTTGTCCAGCCGCTTCTTCGTATCCGGTGGTGCCGTTGATTTGACCAGCAAAGAACAGCCCTGACACTGATTTGGATTCGAGGTGGGGCCACAACTGAGTTGGCGGGCAGTAGTCGTATTCGACCGCATAGCCGTAACGCATGATCGCGGCTTTTTCCAAACCAGGAATGCAGCGGAACATTGCGTCTTGAACGTCCCGAGGCAGGCTGGTTGAGATGCCGTTGACGTACACCTCGCAAGTTTGCCGGCCTTCTGGTTCCAAGAACAACTGGTGGCTGGACTTGTCGGCGAAGCGGACCACTTTGTCTTCGATCGATGGGCAGTAACGTGGGCCGCGAGAATCAATTTGGCCGCTATACATCGGGGCCCGATCCAAGTTCGCTCGAATCAGATCATGCACACGTTCGTTGGTGTGCGCGATGTGGCACGCCATCTGTGGTGAGCTGATCGCATCGTTGAGATAACTGAATGGTTGCGGATCATCGTCACCGGGTTGCTCTTCCAGGCCCGAGTAATCGATCGTCCGAGCGTTGAGTCGCGGCGGCGTTCCGGTTTTGAATCGATCCAGCGTGAAACCCATTCGGTGCAGCGCGCCGCTGAGTCCCGCCGTCGTTCCTTCGCCCGCGCGTCCTCCGGCGGATTGCGATTTGCCCGTGTGCATGATCGCTTGCAAGAACGTGCCGGTCGTCAGGATTACCGTCGGTGCGTGGTAGACCGCATCCCCGCGAACTCGGACACCGACGACTCTCTGATTGGCCAAGCGGTCTTGTCCATCGGCGATTGGTTCCGTGATCAGGTCCTCAACGGTTTCTTGCCGGAGGTCCAAATTGTCTTGGGTTTCGATCCGATACTTGATGAAGTTCTGGTAGGCCTTTTTGTCCGCTTGAGCACGCGGGCTGTGCATCGCGGGGCCTTTGCGGCGGTTAAGCATCCGAAATTGGATTCCGGTTGCGTCGATCGCTTCGCCCATCAAGCCGCCCAGTGCGTCGACTTCGCGAACGATTTGGCCTTTTGCCACGCCGCCGATCGCTGGGTTGCAGGACATTTGTCCGACCGTATCCAGGTTGGTCGTCAGCAGGGCGGTTTTCGCACCCAGGCGTGCTGCAGCGGCGGCGGCTTCCGTTCCCGCGTGACCGGCTCCGATAACGACAACATCGTAGTCGTAGCGATTTTGAGGATTGTTAGCGGTCAATGGTTGAAGTCCACAGTCGGGAAACGCCGATGTTCGAAACACGGATTGTCAATGCGCGATGACGCTCGAGTTGACGCCAAACGAATTCACGCCAACCCAAATTTTGACCAAACCATGCGATTTGACCAGCACCAAAGTCGTTTGATTCGTCGCTCCACCGCGATTCGGCGGGCATTGGTTGCGGCAATGGTGACGGCAGGATTGGCCGGTGGCACGGTCGCGGATTCGCGTGCCACCTCGGCACAAGAAGTTGCCGATGTGATCATGAATTCGGACTCGTTCCAGATTCCGTTCAACATTGCTACAGCAGGAACAGCGCCCGTCGAGGTGCAATTGTACGTGGCAGTTCCCGCAAACCAACCCAATCCAGCCGATCAGACGGAAACATCTCGCGAGAACGGGGCGGAAACGCAATCGGGGCCATTGCAAAAGCAGAACCCGTACACCCAAGTCGGTGCCCGGACATCGGCGACAGCTGCACCCGGGCAATGGAAGTTGTTGGATCGCCAGCCACCGGACGCTCGGCAGTTTCACATTCGAGAATCCGGTGAAGGAACGTTCTGGTTCGCTACTCGTACGGTGGATGCCAATGGGCGGCCTTTCCCGCCGGGACCGATTGTTCCTGAGTTAAAGGTTGTGGTTGATACGCAAGGTCCACAAATCGATCTGGAAGCGGATTCCGACGCCGATGGCCGTGTCGTTGCAAAGTTCACGATTCGCGATGCGACGGAAACTCGCCAGCTGACCGTTCATTACGTCACCGATACGACTCGTCGATGGCAAGTCGCCACGGTCGAACGAGAAGGAAACACGGGAAGGTTGCAACTGCATCCGAAGGACGATTGGAAGCAATTGTCGCTGCGTCTTCGTGCCCTCGATCAGGCTGGCAACGAGACCATCGTCAGCGAACTGGTTCAGAAACCGCGGGTCGCGTCCAAGCCCACCACGCGATTTGCATCTGGACCCAACGGATACGGTCCCTCGTTTGGGCAAGGCATCTTCCAAGGGTTCGGCGATCTGCCGGGCCAGATGCCTGCTGGAGGCAGCGAGCCAGCTTCGCAAGGGCCTGAGATGTTGCCGTTGCCGTCTGGGATGATGTCCGAGCCAGCTGGACCTGTTGCTGGGAATGCACCCGGTGAACAGCCCCATCAGTCGGCAATGGGAGCCGCGCGAGGCATCGAAAGCATTGCAACGCCGGAAGCAGAATCGTTGCCCGCACCGTCGCGTCCGCAGACTCCCGCCGAAGCGATGCGTCCGCTCGATGCACCCGCACCGCAGACGCAGGGGCCTTCACCAGCGATGGCGACGCCGCAATTGCCCGGCCCTCAAGCTCAATTGCCTGCTATGCAAACGCCAGCCTCGCAAATGCCACCCGCACAGTCGCCGACGCTGGGAACGGCAAATGGATCTTCGTCCGCAGAACCTGAGACGCCGTTTCACGTGGGGCCGTCTCAGCCCGAGTCCATTCCTGCTCCGGCCGGTCTGAACACGAACGCGCCGTCGCAACTGAACGCCCCCGAGCCGACTCCGCCGGTCGACAAGATTCAGGATTCCAAAGAACCCGTGCAGTCGCCCTGGTCGCCTATCACTGGAGATCGCAAAAGTCGCGACCCATTGTCTCTCGGCCGTTCCACGGACACGCCCACCGAAATGCGATACGAGTCGCAACGGGCCAGTTCGGCGACGATGGAGCGTACGACACTGGATCCGCGTGAAACTTTGGACTTGAAACGATTGGCGGAGCGTTCCGTGATCCGCCACAGCGACAGCAATCGATTCAGCTTGGATTTTGAAATCGAGGCGATCGGCGGTCGTGGCGTGGAAGCAATCGAGCTCTACGGAACCACGGACGGCGGTATCACTTGGAATCGTTGGGGAACTGACCCGGACAAGGCCAGTCCTTTTGATATCGAAACCAACGGCGAAGGAATCTTTGGGTTTCAGATCGTGGTCGTCGCAGCGAACGGTTTGACCAGCCCGCGCCCGCTGAGCGGTGATGCACCCGACATCGTGGTGGTGGTCGACCAGACCGAGCCCGAGGTGAGTATCACCGGAGCACGCTATGGCGAGGCCGACCGGGCTGGGTCGTTGGTGATCGCATATCGGTGCCAAGATCAATATTTGATGTCGCGTCCAATCACGCTTTCCTTTAGTGATACTCCTGAAGGTCCTTGGACAACCATCGCCGCGGGTCTGCGAAACCTGGGCGACTACGTTTGGCCCGCGGACCCCCAATTGCCGCGCCAGATCTATTTGCGAATCGATGCAACGGACCAAGCCGGCAATGTCGGCAGTTACGTGCTCGATCAACCGGTGGACACTCGGGGGTTGGCCCCGCGAGCTCGCATTCGTGCGTTCCGATCCATCTCCAGTCGATAGTGGCGTTTCGCGTCGAACGGGTTGATTACGAATCCTGCTTTCCAACTGATTTTGATTATGTCTCTTGAGTCATCTTCTCCCATGCGGATTCTGCTCAGCCAAACGGGTGATCTGTCCGACTGCATTTTGACGCTGCCGGTCGCTTGTTCGCTGAAAGAGTATTTCCCCAATGCGCAAATCGCGATTGCCGTTGGTGTCGAAAAAGCGGACTTCTTGGAGCAGCATTCAGCGATCGATGAAGTCGTTGAATTGCCAATCCGCTGGAATCGATCGCCGCGAGGCATTCGCAGCGTGAAACAAAAACTGACTGCCCAAAATTTCGACGTGGCCATCGATTGCGACGAGTCGTTTGTGTCCGCACTAGTGTGTCAATTGTCGGCCGCCGCACGCCGGATTGGCTGGGACACGATGCCGAGATTCGCACCAAGACGCCGACTGCTCAATGAGTTGGTGACACCTGTGTTTCACCATGTGGTCGATCGTCGGTTGGAGTTGCTCGCTCCGCTCGCGATCGATCGTCCGCAAGCCAACTTTGACTGGCCAGTCGAATCAGCCGATCACCGTTGGGCAATGCGGTACCGCCATCGCTGGGCCGGGCAAGATCTGGCAATCATGGATTCCGGAAGAGTTTCATCTTCGGTCGGATGGATGTTTGATCGCTACGCCGCGACAGCTCGCTATTTGGCGGACCGGTTTCAAATGCACTCCATCGTGACTTGGCGCACATTCGAAGAACGATTGAAAGCAGAGCAGATCGTAGCGTGTGCCGGAAACGCCGCTTCGCTGGCACCCGACATGACGCTATCATTGTCCGCGGCACTCAGTCCATTGGCTCGAGTGGTGATCGCGGAGGACACACCGATGTTGCATGCTGCGGCCGCTGCAGGAGCCAAAGTGGTCGGTTTGTATGGTCCAACTGATGGAGCCGAGTCTCCTTCCGCACGCGGGCCATACCAACAACACGCGTTGGCGATCGAAACCAACTCCCGCGGTGGATCGCCACGAGGCGAAGCCATCAACCGGATCGGCGTCGAACACGTCTGCCAATGGATTGATCAACTTCAAACGCCCGCATTCGCCGAGGCGGCTTAACACTAATCGCTGTAGTTCTCACTGTTATGACCGACCGCGTTGGCATCGTTCCCTTTGGCAGTGCGGCAGAAATTTACCACCGGATGCTTCCTGCATTCCCAGGAACGCTCGGTGAAGCTTGTGAGGATTCTCTTCGCCAAGTTCATTTTAGTCACGACTTAGATGATGCGGACTGGTTGGTGGTCGCTCACCTGACGACGGAAGTTCTTGAGACGACCGTGCCATGGTCACGTCGAATATTAGTCACTGGGGAACCATCTCCCGCGGTCGACATTGGTTCTGTCAATGCCAACCAGTTTGGTATCTTGATTTCGCCCTACAACATTCCGGGTTACATCGGAACTTGGATACCCAACCACGGTGGACTGCCCTGGTTTTTTGGTAGACAAACTGAATCGCTTTGGCAGTTGAAAGACCTGCAGGAACTGCCTGTTCCCAAGAAGACGTCAACCGTGTCGGCGGTCATCTCAACCAAGGTCTTGCACGAAGGCCATCGGCAACGACTGCGATTCGTCTACCGACTGCAGGAAGTGATTGGCGACCGATTGCATCTGTATGGGCGTGGGATTCGTGAGGTGAACGATAAGGCGGACGCGATTCTGCCGCATGCGTATCATCTCTCGCTCGAAAACGTTTGTGAACCGAACTATTGGAGTGAAAAGATCAGCGATGCCTTCTTGGGCTATTCGCTGCCGTTGTATGCGGGGTGTACAAATATCGAAAACTGGTTTGACCCCGACAGCTTCGTGGCACTCAAGCTTGATGACTTGGAAAGGTCGGTCGAGCAAGTTCAGCAGATTCTCGAGAGTGATCTCTACTCTGAACGTTTGCCTGCAATCTTGCAAAGTCGAGATCGAGTTCTGCATCACGAATCGTTGTTTCATTTACTCGCCCGTGCGATCGTCGCGAATCCGAACGAAGAGCCGCGACTGAAATTGGCGCAGACGATCCACACCAAACCTGAACGATCAGTGTGGCAGAAGATCCGCAAAGAGTTCAAGCGAACCTACCACCGAATTACCTTTCGACCTTGACCGACGATATGTGGTGCCAGTTGGCAGGTTCGACGTCACGCCAGTGCCGGAGTCCCTGTGTCGCTCACTATCTCGTCGAAAACAGTGCTCAGCCGGAATTCATTGCATTCGGTCCAGACTGCGCTCGCTCAAGACCGGCGATCAGGACACTATGCAGCGAGCTTGTTCACGCAACGCGTTTGGGCATCTGAATTGCGTTGGCTGATTGAGACCATTGTTCCCAGACGAACGGGTAACACCAATCTTCGCCGTGGGATCGTGCGAGTTCGCGGCGGATGCTTTCTCGCTCTTCGTCGCTGGTGACGCACAAGTCATGGAACTGAACCTGAATGGTTTCAATGCGATTCAGCCAGCCCAATTTTGCGAGGTGTGGCAGGATGTCGTATTCGCCTCCCTCGATATTCACTTTCATCAAGTTTGCGTGGTCGACACTAATGGATTGAAGGTAGGCTCCTGCTTCAACACGGCGACCAGTGATTGATTTTTCACCTGCGCGAATGGCGGAAGATGCGTCCCCGGTATCGGACAGGATCAGGTCGCCGTCGGAACTGCTTAATGCAACCGCGTGCACGTGGATGTGAGGGTGGTCGGTATATTTCGTTTGCAGAGTTGACGCGAATTCGGGATGTGGTTCAAAGACATGAATCGTTGAACCGTAGCGAGCGTGGATGTCATCGGCCCACTCACCACGGAATCCACCAAGATCCAAGACGATCGAATCGGAGTCGAGGTTGTCAAACTCGTAGCGTTTCGTCGGAATGCCGTCGTTACGGAAGTGGTTGTACGCCTGCCGGAATTCACGGTAGCGGCGGTTGGTCAACGTCTTCCACGGCTTCCGAAAAACCTGAGCAACTCGCTGTCCGACGGTTTTTTTGGGCATTTGTTCTGTCCTCGTTCAGCGATGACGCAGCGTCAAGGTGAAGGTATGGCGAATGAGTCCGGTCGACTTCTTCGCCGACACGGCATTGGAAGTACCAGTGGTAGAAGTCCAATGTCAAGCGTCAATCGTCAGGCCGCGTGACGATCACGAAAGGATTCACCGTCCCAAAGCCTTTCGTAGACTTGTTGGTAACCATCGACTTCATTATTTAGGCTGAGCGATTGCTCGGCAAAAGATCGGCCAAGTTGCCCGGCTTTGTGCAGTTTGTTTGGATACTGGATCATGTCTTGAATCGCATGCTGAAGGGCTGCCCGATTGCCAATAGGAACGACCTGCCCGGTTACCCCTTCTTCAATCACCGACGAGTAAACACCGGTGTCGGCCGCGACGACGGGAACTCCACTTGAGAGAGCCTCGAGTACCGTCATGCCGTACCCTTCGTAGCGGGCCGGTGCGACAAGCAGCGATAGGCTGCGCATCCAAGACGGCAATTCATGACTAGGGACTTCGCCAACAAACACGATGCGATTCGTTAGTCCGCGGGCGTCAATCTTTGCTTTCAGTGCTTTCTCAAAAGCCGAGTCCTCAGGTTTGGCACGTCCAATCACCACGGCGGTAAAATCGGGATTGGTCGGCAGAAGCTCGCACATGGACTCAACGAACAAATCGGTGCCTTTTTCCGCTCGGACGCGGCCAACAATTCCAATGCCATGTTTGCCAGGTAAACCGGTGGCTTGCCAGGCTAGGAATCGATCGTCGGCAGGTGTGAATTTTTGTGTGTCGACTCCGTGCGGAACGACCGACGCAAGGTTTGGAACCAAGGATCCCGCTGTTTCGGTAGTTGCAACGACTGCATCCATCCGCGAAATCAGTGCGCGTGGAAAAGCGGAGTGTCGGCGAATTGCAGCGGAGGTGAAGACGATTCGAACGGGCAATCGCAGAATATCGCGAGCAAAGATCGCCGCACTCATTTCTATATTGCGTCGCACGTGCCAAATCGAAAAAGGGCGATTCGATGGCCGTTGATAGCTGGAGCGAAGGGCTCGCTGGTAGCTGAGCGGTTCAGGAGCGTCAGGCAGTGGGTCACCAACCAAACATAACTTCAGCCGAGACTTTTGGCCCGAGACCACAGCGTTGGCGGTTGCCGATACACCAGTGAAGCGACGATGGAAGTTGGTTACGAAAACCTCAGGGGCTCGATCAAAGCCTGCGAGACTTTCGACGCCAGAAATGTGTTCGTTGGAATGATTCATACAGCGTTTCTCCACGGTAGGGATTACCGGGAAACACACGCTGGGATCAAGATGAATCAGAGAAAATGAAAAAGCGGCGTCCGTGCCGCGGGGCAGGTGGTTGGCCCGATGAGGGCGATTGGGTCACTTCTGGATCGGAATTTCAGCGGTTCGTTCGCGGCCATTGCGAAGGAACTTCATTTGGACTCGGTCGCCCGGACGACGCTTTTCGTTGACGTGATCAAAGACGTCCGCTTCGCGAATCAAATCCGATTGGCCGTCGTATTCAATTAGGATGTCATCGACCCGCACGCCGGCTTTGTGAGCGGTCGCGTGGAGCCCGTACTTGCCGACGTTGGCGACTCGAAGTGCCATCGGCGATCGCAAATCTAGTTTCTGACGCTCACTTTCGTCCAGTGGTAGTAAACGCATTCCCCCACCGGCGATCCGCCGCATCATCCAAGACGAAACTCGCCATGACGGATCGTCCCATCGTCGCCAACCATCGGGCAACGACAATGTGACGGCTCGCGTTTGATCGCCACGTTTGGTTTGGATTTCTACCTGAGCGCCTTCGGCAGGGACTTGATTCAGAGCCCACTGCACGTCGGCCATCGATACCAGCGGTTGTGAATGGATGCTCAGCAAATCGTCGCCCGCCTGAAAACCGGCTTTCGCGGCGGCGGAATTCTTGGCAACGCTTTTCACTCGAGCTGGGAACCGGGCGTCGAGCACCAACCCGATCGATTTAGGGTGCGGGTAAGGATGCAAAACTTCTTCGGGGATCGATTGGCCTCTTTGCCAGTAGTAGTCCCGCCGGGCTTCGCCAATTTGATGGCAATGAATGCAACTCTTAGCGACTTGACCGGAATAGTCGAGATGATCAGGGCGGTCTGTCAGCGTGGGGTACTTTTCTGGCGAAGCAAACTCCAACGGGGCGCCGGTCTTGCCCGCCAGTGATTCACGATTGGCAGGATAGGCTTGGTGCAATTTCAGGCTCTCTCGAAGCGCGGCCGCCATTCCTTCCAAGGAAACATCGCCCAGCCATTCTGTGCGGTGCGACCGCGTTCCAAAACGGCCGTAAACAGTTTTGTCAGCGTTGAGCATGAAAACCGCGAAGGACTGGTCTGTGTCGTATTGAAAGACGTTCAGGTCCAGTCCGTTTGTGCCAACCACGCGAACGCGAACGTATTGGTCGAGCAAACGCTTCAGCTCAGGGTCGCTTTCGACCAAGTCATCGTCCAGCTTGACGCACTCTTCGCAGGGCAAGCAACGCAAGACGACCAGGATCGGCTTGCCGGTCTGGCGGGCTTGTTCGTAAGCGGCATCCAGATCGTTGTAGATCCAGTAACCGGTTGCCAGGACACGTTCACGATCATTGCGAACAATCGTTTCGCGATCCTCTTTCGCGTTCGCTTCATCAACTCTCGCGAGCGAGGCGAAGCTGGCGGAAAGGAGGGCGGGGATAAGTGCGACAGCGCGCAATCGTCGAAGGCGGCTCATGAAAACTCTCCTGGCTGGAAGGGACGCCGAAACGGGTGCCTCGGTGAAGGAGGGCCACAGATCAGGCGTCTACAGAAAGCGTCAGATGGGGGCGTGGATTGTAAACCATTCCACGCCCCGTTTGAGAATTCATGGAGCTCGCTAAAACGCAAGCTGCTCAGCCGAGTTACATTTGGCAACCGCCACCGCAGCATCGCGGGGCACCACATGCTTCACCGCCGCCAGCCATCGGCAGGCTCGAGCTGCCGCCGCTCATCGAGGGAGCCGACGGGACGCTTAGGACGCGTGTCAACTCAGCATTGCTGCACTTTGGGCAGGACACTTCTTCACCTGGCGATCGAACCAGGATCTCAACCACATCATCACACGACTTGCATTCGTATTCGTACAGGGGCATCTTCGGTATCCGAGAGGAACACAATCCAAGGGGAAATTTTGGGCACCACGCCCACGACCCCATTGTTTCTCACGGAAGACGTTCCGGCCACTGGGAATGGTCAAAGAAGAAGCATTTTGTATCCCGGATGGGTTCCGAACATCTTTCGGCCCGTCCTGGCTTCGTCCGAATATTCAATGGAAGCGACAATGAAACCGGTATTGCAGTTGTCACCCATGACGTGCCAGCGAATTCGCGAAATTGATCAGGTGGCGATGGAGCAATTCCAAATGCCAAGCATCGTTTTGATGGAAAATGCGGGTCGCGGGGCAGCGGAATGCATTCATCAGATCACGCCGGATGGCAACGTGTTGATCTTGTGCGGGAAAGGCAACAACGGTGGCGACGGATTCACGATCGCTCGGCATCTGCAGTTGGCCGGGCGTGAGGTGACGATCTTGGCGATGGCAACGACGAACGAATTGCAAGGCGACGCGGCGATCCAAGCAAAAATCGCGGAGGCGGCGGGGATTCAGATTCAGGTTATTGGTGAGACTGATGAAACAGAGCTCTTGTCGGCAGCGGATGTGATTGTCGATGGGTTGCTGGGCACCGGAGCCAAGCCACCGCTGCGAGGGCGCTACGCCAAGGTGGTGGAAGCAGCCAATGCGAGCTCCGCGATTCGAATCGCTTTGGACATCCCCACGGGAATGAATGGCGACACGGGAGAAACCGGCGAGGCGACGTTTCGGGCCGATCACACGTTAACGTTTGCCGCGTCCAAAGTTGGATTCGACAAGTCGGACGCCGCCCGTTTCACTGGCGAAGTTCACGTGATTTCAATCGGCGTGCCATTGAAACTGCTGCGTCAATTCAGTTCGTGAGCTTGGCTGGTCTGAGTCGCTGCGACTATGTTAGGGCTCATGCAAAACAACCCTCTTCAAACGCGTCGCGTTCCAGTCCGTTCGTTCTCTGTCTCGAGCGTCCTGATCCTTGGTTCGGCCCTTGGGCTTTTGGGGTGTGAGTCCAAGCGACTCTCACCGGAGGATTTCCCGCGGCGGGAGCGTGAAGAGGTGCTGGCACCACAGGCTCCCGAAGGCATGGCCACCTCGGAAGATGTTCCGCTTCCCGAGAAGTCGCCCGAAGACAATTTTCGCGAAGCCGCGATGATGGGCGATTTGGCTGGTGTGAAACGGCTCGTTGGCCAGGGCGTGGATGTTTCAGCCATGGACGAGAATCAGCGAACGGCATTGCAGATGGCTGCGTTCGACGGTCACACACCGGTCGTCGAATGGTTTCTTTCTCAGAATGTCGAAGTTGACCATCGAGATTCGTTTGGTCGCACGGCACTGATGTATGCCTCGACCGCCGACAATGCAGAAACGGTCAAGTTGTTGCTCGATGCCGGTGCGGCGGTGGACTTGGTCGACAGCGAAGAACACTTTTCACCGCTGATGTTCGCCGCGGCGGAAGGTCAGATGGCGGTGGTCGAGTTGTTGCTTGCGGCTGGGGCCGATCCAACCAAAGCCGACATCGACGGCGAAACCGCAATTGACTTCGCCAGCAACAACGGTCACACCGAAGTCGTCAAACGACTGAAACAGTGAGCCGATGGCCATTGGACCCGTTTCCCATGAAAGGAACCGAGGGCAACCTTGAATCGAACGTGCGAGCTGGATGAAGCCCGCGACCGGATCAGACTTCCAAAAACAATCGGGCTGGGTCTTCGATCGTTTCCTTGATCGCGACCAAGAATCCAACTGCTTCGCGACCGTCGACGATGCGGTGATCGTAAGTTAACGCCACGTACATCATCGGACGAATGACGACTTGGCCGTCTTCCGCGACGGGGCGTTCTTGGATCGAGTGCAGGCCCAGGATGCCGCTTTGTGGTGGGTTGACGATTGGAGTGCTGAGCAGCGATCCGTAAATGCCGCCATTGCTGATCGTGAACGTGCCGCCCATCAAGTCGCTTGGTTGCAATCGGTTTTCGCCGGCCAAACGAGCGTACTCAGCGATGCTGCCTTCGACTTCGGCAAACGACATGCGTTCGACGTTGCGAAGGACCGGAACGACCAAGCCTTTGCCACCGCCGATTGCGATGCCGATGTCTTGGTAGTTGCGATAGACCATCGAGTCGCCACGGATTTCCGCGTTGACGGCGGGGTAACGACGCAGGGCTTCGACGGTCGCTTTGGCAAAGAACGACATGAAGCCAAGTTTGACGCCGTGCTTCTTCGCGAAGGCGTCTTTGTATTTGCTGCGGATCGCCATGACGGGTGCCATGTTGATCTCGTTGAACGTCGTCAACAGAGCGGCGGTTTGCTGAGCCTGGACGAGTCGCGACGCGATCGTGCGACGCAGCATGCTCATCGGTTTGACTTCTTCGGATCGGTAGCCACCGCTGGTCATCAGTGAAGCCGTTTCTGGTGAAGACAATTGCTGTGCCGGAGCAGCCGGTGTGGCGGGCGCAGCCGGTGGTGCGGCGGGTGCGGGAGCAGGCCGCGAGGATCCGTTGCGGATGTAGGCTAGCACGTCTTCCTTCAACAACCGACCGCCGGGGCCGGTCGCGGGAACTTGCGATGCGTCCAGCTTGTGTTCGTCGAGCAATCGCTGTGCAGCGGGCATCACAAATCCGCCGCCGCTCTTGGCTGGGCTGGATGGTGCTGGCGCCGATGGAGCCGGGGCAGGTGCCGACGCGGTGTTTCCGGCTGCGGGAGCCGAACCGCCGTTGGAGGATCCACCGTCGCCACCAGCGGGCTGTTCAGCGACTTGGATCGAGGCGATTTGTTGGCCGACTTCGGCGAATTCGTCGGATTGTTTGGTGATCGACTGCAGGTATCCGCTGGCGGGAGCGGGAATTTGCACCGACGCTTTTTCAGTTTCGATTTCGACGAGGTCTTCGCCGCTTTTGACCCAGTCGCCTTCTTGTTTGAGCCAATTGCCGATTTGCACTTCGCTGATCGACTCGCCAACGGTAGGAACTTCGACGGGAATGATGTCGCTCACGGGAACGTTTCAACCACTTGATAGAAAAAGCTGGGACGGTACGAGCAACCAGAATAACGAGCCGAGCGCACAGTGTCAGCCGCGTAACGCGTGTTTGGCGCCTTCGGGATCGAAGATTGACCAAGGTTTCTGGGCAATGTCTTGACCAGCACCCCAGGAAGTTTGCCGGTTGTGAGGGAGGGGGGGATCAGTGTCCTTTTTTTGGGCTGCAACGATGCGGGCGCCGATTCAAAACGATGGTGGCCAATTGAATTGGTTCGCCACGAACAGAAGCATGCCCTGAAGTACGTTTTTCGCCCCACATCCGCCCCAAAAGTCCCGGAGGCAGTCATGTCCGATGCACCCGAGAAAGGCCATCCCATTCAAATGGCTTTGATCGTCGTGTTGTTGATCGGCGGGGGATGGTACTTCTTCAAGCATTACAACATCGACGGATTGGACGGAGTCGCGATCAAACCCAAGGCGGAATTCGCTTGGGAGAAACTCGATGATCCATTCACGTTCACCTCGTCCACCGACGCTCGCGAATCGTTGGACTGGCCGGTCGATGAATCGGGCAATCCCATCGAAGCCGACCCGGTGATCTACAGCCCCAGTGACATGCTTCGGTCGGGGCCGTCGACGACTGAGCGTACTTGGGGCAATCCGGTCTACGATGGTGCTGGTTCTGCACCGGCCGAGCAGATTTCTGCAAAGCGTCCGGCGAAGTTCAAGAATCTTCGCATCGCTTCCTGGTCCCTGGACGGATTTGGTCCGACGAAGTTGGCCAGCAACATTTGCCGAATGAATTTGATTCGCGTTGTTCGCCAGTTCGATATGGTGGCGTTGCAACAGGTTTCGTCTGTGCACCAAGATCTCGTTCCACGAATGGTCGATGCGATCAACGAGAGTTCGCTTGGCAATGGGGGCCCGGTCTACGACTACGTGCTCGGCGGACCAACCGGGCCCGCCGAACGTGGCGAGCAAATGGTGATCTTGTTTCGTCCCGATCGCATTCGTGTGGATCGAACTCAGACGTACACGGTTGCTGATCCAGACCAGCAAATGCTGTATGACCCGTTGGTGGCCTGGTTTCGTGCGGCACAGCCAACCGCATCGCGGGCGTGGACGTTCACGGTTGCCAACGTGCGAATCGATTTGGGGCGTGCTCCCGGTGAGGTCGCATTGCTGGGCCAGCTGTTTGATTCCATCCGAGATGATGGCCGCGGTGAAGACGACATCCTGATGATGGGATTGTTCCAAGCCGATGATGCGTATCTGTTGCCCACAATCGCTGGACGCTCGGTTCGTGCCGCGGTGTCCAGTACGCCCACGGATATCTTTGGCCGGCATCAGACCGAGAACATTGTCTTCGATTTCAAGTCGACTGCCGAAGCGATCGGTCGCGGCGGGGTCTATGACTTCCTGCGTGTGTACAATCTCAGCCTTTCCGAAGCACAAACCGTGTCCAGCTATTTGCCTGTGTACGCGGAGTTTTCGGCATTGGAAGGATCCCCGATTGCCAATCAGGCAACCTTGGATCAGGCCGTTGTGCAACAAGCGTCATTGCCGAGCGGCGAAACGCTTCGCTAGCTGACGATTCAAAACCGCGAATTCCGATGATCTATCTCGACCATCATGCGACGACGCCCTGCGACCCTCGCGTCGTGGAAGCGATGTTGCCCTATCTGACGCAACACTTTGGCAACCCGCACAGCGATTCCCACGAAGCCGGACGTGAAGTTCGCCGAGCGATCGACCAATCGATCGATTCGATGGCCGCGATCCTGAACGCTCCCCGCGAAAGCGTTGTCATCACGTCTGGAGCCACCGAGAGCATTGACTTGGCCATGCGAGGTGTGCTGATGCATCCGCGTTGCAAACGTCATCAAGTGGTGGTTTGCGACACCGAGCATCCCGCCGTTTTGGAAGTGGCTGACGATTTGTCGAAACAGGTTTCCGCAAGCGGCCAGCCCATCGAGATCATTCGCGTCGGAGTCCATCCACACGATCATCCCTCGGCCGGACAAGTCGACTTGGACCAGTTGCGTGCCGCGGTCAACAATCAGACCGCGTTGGTCTCGATCATGTGGGCCAACAACGAAATCGGCTCCGTCGCACCCATGCGATCCATCGCTGAGATCACCCACGAAGCGGGTGCGGTATTGCACTGCGATGCGACTCAGGCGGTCGGGCGATTGCCGGTCGATGTGCGAGCGACGGACGTTGATTTGCTGACCGCGTCGGCGCACAAATTCTATGGGCCCAAGACCACTGGTTTCCTCGTCGTTGGCAACGGCAACCGACGCGTGCGACTGCGTCCCCAAATCGTCGGCGGAGGCCAGCAACGAGGGCTTCGCGGCGGAACGCTCAATCCAGCCACCATCGTTGCGATGGCAACCGCACTGCAAATCTCAATCGAAGATCTCGCAAACGACACCTCGCGAATTTTGGAATTGCGAGAATTGCTTTGGCGTCGTTTGGACGAATCGATTGACGGTTTGCAACTCAATGGTGCCAGTTGGAGTGACGAGCCGTCGGGGCGTTTACCCGGCAACCTGAATGTGCGACTGCGAGACATCGAAGGCGAAGCCTGGATGGCCGCCACTCCGGACGTGGCGTTCAGCAGCGGCTCGGCATGCAGCAGCACCGAGGCTCTTCCCAGCCACGTGTTGCTGGCGATGGGATTGACTGAATCGGAAGCCCGCCGAAGCGTGCGGTTCGGCATCGGTCGGTTCAACACCGCCGACGAGATCAACTCCGCGGCCGATCAACTGATCGCATCGCATCAAAAACTGGTTGGTTAATGTGGCATAGGCTTCCAGCCTGTGAGCAGGAATCACAGGCCGGAAGCCTATGCAACTTTGCCTACATCCAGCCCAGGCGAATGCCCGCCGCCAGCACAATCACGGCGGTGATTCGGCGAAGAGTGAGGGGCGATAACCAACTCGCCGCGGCCCGGTTTCCGATCTGACCGCCAATCAAAACGCTGGCGAACAACCAAGGCCACCACGGGGCATGCGTCTGAAACTCTGTCACGATTTCGCTGACTGACCAACCATGCTTACTGGTTTGGCCGACCAATCCCGCCACCGAGTTGACCAGGATGAATAACGAACTGGTCGCGGCGATGTCGCGAGCGTGACTCCAACGAGTCAGGTGCAGCACGGGCGACAAGAAAATGCCTCCGCCGATGCCGACCAATCCAGCAAGCAAACCCAAAACGGCACCAAGGCTCGCTTGCCAGAGCACACCGGATCTCCACCAAAAATTCATGCGGCTCGATCCGGTTTGATTTGCTAGCGAAACTTTCTCGGGTTGGTTCTCTCGCGATGACGTTTCGTCGCTGCGTTTTTTCGACCGGCCAATCAAAAGCAAAACGCCAGCGACAATCAGCGTTCCGCTTAGCAACGGCACAAACACTTCCCGGTCCAGGGGGATTGATCCGCCGACCCAGGCCAAAGGAATGGACCCGACCACCAAGGGAATGCTGCGTGACCACGGGATTTGCCTTTGGGTCGCGAAACGCAAGCATGCACCTGACACGACGAGCAAGTTGCAAGCCAGTGAAAGCATTGGCAAAACGCGATGATCAACGTCGTTGAGTACTAGCAACGCGGTGTACGTGGACCCTCCACCGAAGCCTGCGCTGCTGTACACCAGGGCGGCTAAAAAGAACCATGCGACGATCCAAAACTTTCCGCCTAATAACATGCTCGTTCAATCGTTACCCTGAGTGGCAGTGTCTTTTCTTTGCAGCTTCTTGAGGTGATCCGCTATGCGGCAATTTCGTACCGTGACTTACGTCGTTGTTGTTCTGAGTCTGTTGCTCGGGTTGCTCTATTTACCCCTGAGACTCTCCATGGCCGCCGAACCCAAACAAGATGCCTCGTGGCGGAAACAGCAATTCGACGCCGCCAAAGAAGCGTTGCAAAAGGGGCTGCCGAAGACCGCGATCAAACACTACGACGCCATCGTACCCGCCGCCATCGCCGAAGAAGACCACGATGATGCGGTCTTGGCCATGGGGATGCGAGCTTCCCTGCGAGGCCAACTCGATGGTGGAGGTGCCGAAGACCGGATTCTGCAACTTCAGAAAGATCTGGATGCTGCACCGGAGGCATCTAAACCGTTGCTGCAGGCGGTGCTGGCCAGTTGGTTCTATTCGTATCAACAACAAAACCAATGGCGATTCCGAAATCGCACCGAGATCGAAACTCGTGAAGACGATTCGACGCCCATCAAATCCAGCGAAGACCTGAAAACCTGGAGTGCTCAGCGAATCATTCGCCGCGCTAGCACATTGTTTGGCAAAGCCTTGGAAGACGCCGAGACCCTGCAAGCGACCGACCTGGAATCGATCCAGCGACTGATCACCGAAGGCAACGCTCCCGAGTCATATCGCCCCACGGTCTATGATTTCTTGGTCAACCAAGCCATCGACCATTTCGTCGACGCCCATTCGATCTACAGCGGACCGATCGAGCGTTTCGAACTGGAAGCGTCCTCGCCGATTCTGGATCCGGTTGCTGATTTCCTGGCCTGGGAGATCCCCGAAACGGACCTCGAGTCGCCGCTTCGCCGAGCCACCGAGTTAATGCAGGATTGGGTGCGTTTCCGACAATCCAACGCGGACGAACAAAATGACGCGTTCCTCGATGCCAACTGGAATCGTTTGCGTTTCGCGGAACAGAACGCGGTGGGCTCCGAAAAGGACGAACGGTCGCAAGCCGCGATGCAGCGTTTTCTGAGTGAAAACCAAAGTCATCCCATCAGCGCCCGAGCCAGTTTTCATTTGGCTCAAAAGGAAATGGGGAAAGAAGAGTTCGTGCGAGCTCATCAAATCGCGAAAGCGGCTGTAGCAGCCCATTCGGAAAGCTTTGGCGGACGGCAGTGTGCGGCGTTGATCGAACAGATCGAGGCACCACAACTCAACATCGCGACCGAACGCGTTTGGAACCCGGCCCTCTCCGAGTCCGCTCAGGCGGAAATTGAAATTAGCTACAAGAACATCACCAAGGTGCACTTCAAATTGGTCTCGCTGAGCTTTGACGAATTGCTGAACTCAGGCCAAATGGTTCAGAACAACGAGCACGAATGGCTGAAGAAATTTGCCGAGGAACCCGCCGTACAACAGTGGTCGGTCGACTTGAAAGAAATCGCCGATTTCAAAACCAACGTTCATCGAATCGACGTCCCCAAGAACTTGGCAAAAGGAAGCTACCTGCTGATCGCCAGCGTCGACGAAGACTTCGTTTGGAAAGAGAACTATCTGGCGGGCAAACAGGTTTGGGTTAGCGAATTGGCACTTGTCACCGATGGTCGCTGGAACCAAGGCACACTCGAAGGGCACGTGTTGGAATCGAAGACGGGCGAACCGATCCCTCAAGCGACCGTGGCCGTTTGGACTTGGGCTCATGATGGCCAGCGGCGGAACAACCGCAACAATGGTTACCGATACCGATCGCTGCCGTCGTTGACGACTGACCAGAACGGTCACTTCGAGATGAAAGCGGAGCAGGGAACCAACTTGAACAACTTGTTGTTGCTGGCTCAAAACGGCAAGGATCGTCTTCCATCCCAGCAGCATCATTCCATTCGTCATTCACGAACGTCGAATCAACTCAGCGGCCGCACCGTTTTCTTCACCGACCGAGCGATTTATCGACCGGGGCAAACGCTTCGCTTCAAAGCCATCGCGACGAATTACGACCAGTCAAAGAATCTGTACCAAACCCACAACCAAAAATCGCTGCAGGTACAGTTGCTCGACCCCAACAACCAAGTGGTCGAAACGTTGGATCTGGTCACCAACGATCGCGGCAGTTGCCATGGCAGCTTCCATCTGCCGACGTCGGGACTGACCGGCCAAATGCGACTGCGCGTCCGCGAGTTCCCGCGCGGTTCCGCCACCGTTCGTGTGGAAGAGTACAAACGTCCGAAGTTCGAAGTGACCTTGGACGCTCCCAAAGATCCGGTTCGACTGGAAGAATCCGTGACGGTATCCGGCCGCGCAACCGCTTACACTGGCGCGGCAATCAACGACGCGACTGTTCGCTACACCGTCGTTCGCCAAGTCCAATATCCAATTTGGTGGGGATGGCGATGCTGGTGGATCCCGACGCCTCCCGCTGAACCGCAAACGATCGTCCAAGGCGAAACAACCACGGATGAACTGGGGCGCTTTGACGTGTCCTTTGATGCCGTGCCAGACGCCTCGGTCGATCGAGACAGCGAACCCACCTTCCGCTACGTGATCACCGCTGACGTGGTCGACACCACCGGCGAAACTCGATCGGACAAACGCACGGTCACGGCGGGCTACACGACCATGTCGGCTCGAATGAGCGTCGCTCGACCCGATTGGCTGACGGAGCAAGAGCCGGTCGACATTCAGGTTCACACCACGTCACTCGACGGGGAAGCCCAAACTGCCGAAGTCAGAATCGAAGTCTGGTCGCTGAAGGCTCCCGAAGTTGTTCCGCAACCGCGATGGGGCACATATCAACCGTTGCCTGCGGATGCGGACGGTGAATCCAAACGAGTTCGTCCAGAGGATCCCAACTCATGGCCACTGGACGAATTGAAGTCCTCGAAGACTTTGCAAACCGATGCCAATGGCCAAGGTTCCTGGGAAGTCTCGCTTCCCAAGGGACACTACCGAACGGTCTTGTCCGCAGTCGATTCAGCCGGCAACTCGGTCTCGGCCTTGTTGCCTTTGCGAGTGATCAATCCCAAAGCGGATCAACTCGGTCTGCCGATCGCCAGCCTGTTTGTGACGCCTCAATCCCAATGGGAACCGGGCGAAACGTTCACCGCGGTTTGGGGCAGCGGTTACAAGAATGCCAAGGCCTTAGTGGAAGTCGAGCATCGTGGCGAAATCTTGCAGCGATATTGGACGTCCGGCGACAAGACACAAATTGAGATCACCCAAGCGGTCGATGAATCGATGCGAGGCGGGTTTGTCGTTCGCGTGATGATGGTCCACGAGAACCGTCTGCATCTGCATCAACAAGTTGTCAATGTTCCGTGGACGAACAAAGATTGGTCCATCCGCTGGGAACGTTTTGTTTCCAAACTCAAACCCGGTGCGGAAGAGACTTGGACCGCGATCATCGAACCCAAGGTGGTGGATAAGTCGACCAAGGCCCAGCAGGATTCCATCATGGAAATGGTGGCAACGCTTTACGATGCCTCGCTCGACGTGTTTGCCAAACATCGTTTCGCAACCGGCTTCAACGCTTTCTATCGTGATCGAAGCACACGCAGCCCGCACCTAAACAACGGCTGGCAACACTTGTCGACCGTTGTGATGTGGTCGCACCGCGGGCACCCCAGCGGCGAGCTGAGCTATCCCGATTGGGTTTCCGAACTGCAGTTGAACAACCATTTCGGACGTCCCATGCCAATGGCACGCGGAATGGCCTTTGCAGAATCTGACATGATGATGGCTGATGGGGCGATGCCAGCGTCGGCTCCGATGCAGAAGAGTGCCGGGCGTGCCATGCTCAGCGTTAGCGCTGCAGAGAACGAGGTCGCATCACGTGAGGAATCAGACGGCACACCTCCGGAAACGAATGATCCCGAGATCGATTTGTCGGGCATTCCTCCGCGAAAGAACTTGAACGAAACCGCGTTCTTCTTCCCCGAATTGATCGCGGACGAGAACGGGGTGGTGAAGATGAAGTTCACCATGCCGGAAGCATTGACTCGTTGGCAGCTATTGGGATTCGCTCACGGTGCCAACCTTGCCTCAGGAACCATCTCGGGCACTGCTGTGACCAGCAAAGACTTGATGGTCCAGCCCAACCCGCCACGCACGTTGCGGGAAGGCGACGAGATTGAACTGACGGTCAAAGTCAGCAATCAATCCGCTTCGATGCAAACTGGAGTGGTGGCATTGAACCTGTCGTCTGCCTCCAGCGGCGAGTCCGTCGATGAGCAAGTCGGCAACTCGCAGCCGAAGCAATCGTTTGAAATCCCCGCCGGCCAGTCCAAGACATTCTCATGGCGAATCCAGGTCCCCGATGGCATTGGTTATTTGGTCTACAAGGCCGTTGGTTCGACCGGTCGTTTGTCTGATGGCGAAGAAGGCTACCTACCGGTTTTGACCCGCCGCATCTTGGTGCACGAATCCATTTCACTGCCAATCGACGGTGCCGAAACGAAAACCTTCAAACTGCCGAAGTTGTTGGAAGGAAATAGCGACACGTTGTCGAGCGAATCGCTGACCATTCAAATGACTTCCAATCCGGCTTGGTACGCCGTGATGGCGCTGCCGTACTTGATGGAGTATCCCCACGAATGCAGCGAGCAAACTTTCCATCGCTTGTACGCGAACTTGCTAGCGCGGCACATCGCCACATCCGACCCGCGAATCGAACGCGTGTTTGAACAATGGCGCAACCAACCCAAGGTCGCTGGACGAGTGACGCTGGACAGCCCTCTGGCACAGAACGAAGAACTGAAGTCGATCGCACTCACCGAAACACCTTGGGTGCTGCAATCCAAGTCCGAATCGGAAGCACGTCGCAACGTCGGAATATTGTTCGACACCAATCGTGTCAACGATCAAGCCGATCGACTGACGCGGCGATTGATCGAACTGCAAAAAGAAGACGGCAGCTTCGCTTGGTTCGATGGTGGTCCATCCAACGACACCATCACCATGCTCATTGTCACCGGATTCGGTCGATTGCAACATTTGGGTGTCGATGTTGACATGCAGGTGGCGATGAAAGCGCTCACGCACTTGGACGCTTATGCGACCAAACTTTATGAACGCATCGAGCCAGAGGACCGCAACAAGGCACATGTTTCACCGACGGTGGCGATGCTGTTGTACGGTCGCAGTTTCTACAAGAACCAACCGACCGCTCCGGAGCACAAGGAAGCGGTTGAATACTGGACCGACCAACTCGCAGAACACTGGTTGTCCTTGTCAAGTCGCATGAGCCAAGGGCACGCCGCGATCGCTTTGCATCGACTGGGCCGACTCAAAGAAGCCAAAGAAATCGTCGCTTCATTGATCGAGCGTTCGGTGGTCGATGAGCAGGGCATGCACTGGAACGACGCCAACTCAGGCTGGTGGTGGCACCAAGCACCGATTGAAACGCAGGCGATGATGATCGAGGTGCTCGACGAAGTCGCGGGCGATCTCCAGCGGGTCGAACTCTGCCAAGCTTGGTTGCTGCGTCAGAAAGAAACTCAGTCGTGGGAAACCACCAAATCCACCGCCGACGCGGTGTACGCGTTGCTGCTGCGAGGCACGGACAAACTGGCTTCCGATGAAGTCGTCGACATTGCGGTGGGGCAACAAGAAGTCCCCAAGGGTAACGTGGAAGCCGGCACTGGTTTCTACCAGCACCGTTTCTCGGCGGATGAGATCACACCCGAAATGGGTTCGATTCAGGTCAAGAAGACAACCTCAGGCATCGCTTGGGGCGGAGTCCATTGGCAGTACTTCGAGAACATCGAAAACATCACGCCGCACGATGGAACGCCTTTGCAAATCGAGAAGCAATTGTTTGTCGTCCGTGCGACGGATTCTGGCCCCGTGCTGCGTCCTATTGGCGACGAACCCGTTCGAGTAGGCGATGAGCTGGTCTCCAGGTTGATCATCCGCAGTGATCGCGACATGGAATTCTTGCATCTGCGAGACCATCGCGGTAGCGGCACCGAGCCCGTTAATGTGTTGTCTCAATTCCGGCAACAAGATGCACTGGGTTATTACCAAAGCACCCGAGATGCGGCCGAGCATTTCTTCATTGGTTACCTCAGGAAAGGCACCTATGTATTGGAATCTCGCTGTCGTGTGCAGCTTCGCGGCAACTATCAGACTGGGATGGCGAGCATCGAATCGATGTACGCACCGCAGTACAACAGCCACAGCGAAAGTCACGCACTCGAGGTGAAGTGAGCTGAATCGTTCGATGATTCACCCTGCCTTTTTGTTGCAGTGCAATGTGCTGTTGAAATGAGCAGGGGGGTGTTCAAGGTTCACGCACGTGTTCGGTCGTCCAACCGTGCTGATATGCAGCGGGCACGAATCTACCGTTAAATCATTGGTATGAAAGCTGCGTTCGAGGTCGAGTTCTCAAGATTGGCAAACCATTGTCAATCAAGTTTTCAACTCCCGAACCTCTTGCAGTGATTTGATGAAAACGGGCTTTTTGATCGACATGGATGGTGTCATCTACCGCGGCAGCGAACTGATCCCAGGAGCCGATCAGTTCATCGACGTATTGATTCGACAGGACATTCCTTTTTTGTTCTTGACCAACAACAGCCAAAGGACTCGGCGCGACGTTCAAACTAAACTCCATCGGATGGGGATCTTTGTGGAAGAGTCTCATATCTTCACCTGTGCGATGGCAACGGCGAGGTTCCTCGCCAAACTGAAACCCAACGGCACCGCGTACATCATTGGGGAAGGTGGGCTGTTGCAAGCAATGCATCAAAACGGATTCTCCATCGTGGATCACTCGCCCGACTTTGTTGTTGTCGGCGAAGGACGCACAATCACGCTCAATGCGTTGGAATCAGCGGTCGACATGATCCTTGGTGGTGCCAAGCTGATTGCCACCAACTTGGACCCCAGTTGCCCGACCAAGAACGGCACACGCCCAGGTTGCGGGGCCACGGTCGCGTACCTCGAAGCGGTTACAGGACGCAAAGCCTTCAGCGTGGGGAAACCCAGTCCCATCATGATGCGTGCGGCCCGTAAAGAACTGAAGCTGGCCACATCGCAAACCGTGATGGTCGGCGACACGATGGAAACCGACATCCTGGGCGGCGTCCAAATGGGCTACCGAACCGTGCTGACATTGTCCGGTGGTACAAACAAAGAAGACCTGGGCCAATTCGCTTACGGGCCCGACGTGATTGTCGACTCGATCGCTGAGCTTTGCGATGTCAGCGAGTTTGTGCAAAGCAGCTTGCCAGTCGGCAACCGCGAGGACGACACCGTCACCAACTTCGCTGCCTGGGCCGCCGCCAACGCGTGATGGTTCACCCCTGGACCGCAACGTGCGTCACATCAAGGCTCGTAGGCCAGGTCTCACCTGGCACCCATGCCGATGCTTCGGTAGAAGCGAGGCGTGATCGGAACTCGGGCTTCGTTTGACGGGGCAAATCCAACGGCCAGTCACCAACGCCAGGTGGAACCTGGCCTACGTGGTCTTCGCCACAACGAGAGGTTTCGGTTCGGCATCGGTGGCTGGAAGGAGCGACAGGGGATCCCATCGCTCATCCGGTTCGGCAACGTAGGCCAGGTCTCACCTGGCACCCGCGTCGATGCTTCGGTAGAAGCGAGGTGTGATCGCCATTCAGACTTCTTTTGACGGGGCAGATCCAACGGCCAGTCACCAACGCCAGGTGGAACCTGGCCTACGTCACCTGTCGTCGTGGACGGATTCTACTCTTCGCTGGTTGGGACCAGCATTTCAACTTTGCGGAAGTCGACTTCGAGGTCTTGGTTGCCGTGCAGTTGCAATGCGATCACTCCGGAGTCAGCCAAGTCTTCCACGACATGGTCGACGGCCAAACAATCGTTCAAGTGAACGACGATGCGCTTACCATGAACGCTGACGGTCATCATGTTCCAAGGCGTTTCATCGTCGTCCGAGACCACTGGTTTCTTGTCGAGTTGCAAACCTTCACGGGCTTGTTTCCAGTGTCGATTGACGACGGCATGCCGGTCTTTGGGGAATCCGGTTTCGAGGTAATGCAGAGGACGCACCAACCAACCCGCTCCGCCAGTTTGGTACAGGCCGCCAACTTCATCGGAGTTATCAATCTCGCACTGAACACCTTTGACGAACGGTTTGTTCTCAGTGATCTCGCTGCGAACAAAGAAGCCGCTGTCGCCCTTTTTGAATCGATACTCGATGCGATAGGTTCCATCGGTCATCGGGTGCTTGCTGTACAGCATGCCATTGGGTTCGTTGGCTTCGCTGCTGGCACGGCCTTGCAGAATGCCGTCGACCACGGTCCACGTGCCGCCGCCGACGGTTTCCCAACCGTCCAATGACTTGCCGTCGAACAAAGGTTTCCACTCATGGCTGCCCAGGTTGCGGACCTTCAAGTTTCGGAACCGATAGGTCTGGCCTTTTTCACCGTGGTGTTGCAGTCCGACTCGGCCGCTCAGATCAACGGGATCAAAGTAGTCGGTGGTCGGCACATCGTTGATGAAGAACTGCAAGTGATTGCCGACGCAGCGAATTCGATAGCGGTTCCAGCGATCTCGATCGAATGCGGCTTGGGCTTCCGGTTGATCCCACAACGGGTTGAGCCACTGGCGACGACGTTCATCGTAGAGGCCACCTGACCAGCGACGATCGGTGGGGTCGGCTTCGGCTTGGTAGCCAAAGACTTCGTTCGGTTTGACTTGTCCACGAGCCATGAAGCCGCTGTTGGATTTGCCTTCGGGAAGTTTGACTTCGCCTTCGAATTCGTAGTCGTGGAAGACTTTCTCGGTGACCAGGAAGAACTTCTTGTCGGCGGTCAGGTGGATTTCGCCGTCGACCACTTCGGTCTTGCCCCATTCGTACGGATTGGTCCAACCGCTGAGTGATTTGCCATCGAACAACGATTGCATCTCGGTTGCGGGAGTTTGCGATTCAGTCTTCGCAGGTGCCGATTGTTTGGGTGCGTCGTCGGCATTGGCGAGCGAACCGCAGCAGGTGCTGACGCAGACGAGTGAGGCAAATGCCCATGATTGGGTGCGAACACGACGGAAGGACGTGAGCCAGGATGATTTCATCATTCGATGGGTTGAGTTTTGTGGGGGGAGGGGAGCAAAGTCGGGCGGAACATAGCCGATGCCCGGACGCCAGTGGCGGTTTGCCGGGGCACCTTCGGCGGATTGTCAGTATACTCCAGGAATTGCTTTCCTCCGAGAATCCTGACCAGGGTGGCCATGCCAAACTATTCACGCATTGCACTGAAGATGCTCGCAGCCGCGGTAGAAACTTCGCGTGAAGAGAGCGGGAAAAAGCGTGAACCGGTGGACACTTCCGCTTCGGCACCCGAGCGATCGTGGCGGCGAAATGTCATCGGAATCCTCTCGGTCGCCATGCTTGGTCTGGGCGGAGTCTTCTATTTCGCGGGCATCGGCGAAGAAACACTGGGATCGGCGTCGACCCATGCCTTCGTGACCGCGGCGCTGCTGCGTGTCGGATTGGTGCTCGGAGCGTTGTGGTTGGCCTGGGATTCTCTCAAGCGTCCCGCGCGGTGGCTGCCTCCTGGATTGGCGGTCGCCGGCGTGATCGGCATCGTCGTGGTCGCCGCTCAACCTCGGCTAATTCTGGCCATTGCACCGGCACTCGGTGGACTGGCTCTTTTGACGGGCGTGATGCGAATCTTTCGAAGCAAGTGATCTCCAACCGAGCGGAACCGATGAGCCCCAACACTGATCCACGCGACACGCAACTCAAGCAAACCTTGCGAGCCATGCTTGCTATCTGGGCTTGCTCCCTGATCTTCGCCGCGACCACCACATCGGCCCAAGAACCCGGCGAGCAACGATCAAGTGACCGGCCCAACATCGTGCTGATCATGGCCGATGACATGGGGTTTGAATGCATCGGTGCCAACGGCTCGCTCGACTATCAAACGCCGAACATCGACCGGATCGCCAGCGAGGGTTTGCGGTTCGAGCATTGTTACTCCCAGCCCATTTGCACGCCGTCGCGAGTCAAGCTGATGACCGGCATGACCAACAAGCGGAATTATGTGAAGTTTGGGATGCTCGACCGCAAGCAAACCACGTTCGCTCATCTGCTGAAGTCCGCTGGGTACCGAACCTGCATCGCGGGCAAATGGCAACTCGGAAACGAACTGGATTCGCCACAGCACTTTGGGTTCGAAGAGTCATTGTTGTGGCAACACACTCGCGGACGAGTGGACAACAAGAAACGAGACACCCGCTATCCCAACCCGCGACTCGAACGAAATGGAACGGAAGAGAATTACGACGAAGGCGAGTTCTCTTCCGACCTATTCGCGGACTTCCTCTGCGACTTCATGGAAACGAATCGAGACCAGCCGTTCCTCGCCTACTACCCGATGACGTTGGTTCATTGCCCGTTTTGTCCCACGCCGGATTCGGAAGATTGGGATCCCAATTCACACGGCTCAAAGACTTACAAAGGCCGACCGGAGTACTTCGGCGACATGGTGGCCTATGTGGACACAATCGTTGGTCGAATCGATCAGAAACTGGGTGAACTCGGCATTCGTGAGAACACATTGCTGATCTTCACGGGGGACAACGGCACCGACAAACCGATCGTCACCCAGACTCGGTTTGGTGAGGTCGTGGGTGCAAAAGGCGAGATGGTCGACGCCGGTAACCATGTGACCTGCATCGCCAAGTGGCCCGGTGCGATTCCGCCGGGACGCGTGACATCCCAAATCATCGACTTCAGCGATTTCCTACCGACGATGTGTGATGTCGCGGACGCTGAGGTTCCCGCCAAACTGACAATCGATGGTCAGAGTTTTTTGCCAGTGCTGCGCGGCAACGAGGGCCAAGGTCGCGAATCGATCTTCATGTGGTACGAACGAAACGGGCGTCCCAACAAGGCTCGCGAATTTGCTCGCAACCAACGCTACAAACTGTATGGCGACGGATCGTTCTTCGACGTTGAGATGGACCGCAACGAACAGTCTCCGCTGCAATCCTTGACCGACGATCAAAAAGAAATTCGAAGCAAGCTTCAGGCCAAGATCGACTCCTTCGCCAACATCATTCCACCTCAAGCTCGCTAGCACCTGTGGCATAAGCTTCTAGCTTGTGATCTTGTACCCCACAGGCCAGAGGCCTATGCCACTTTGGAGTGAACTACTTGGTGGTCCACTCGGGAGCCGGCTGAATCTCGTCGGCGACCGCGCCGCCTTGGTCTTTGCGACCACTGCCTTCGAGTCGGCTGATCACACGAACGGTCATGTCGTGGTCGCAGTTGATCTGGCAACTGAGCCGAACGCCGGGCTCGGTCACTTCGCGAACGCGGAGGGTTTCTTTCTCGGCGGCGGTGATCTGCTCCGGTTCGCCTTCCACAAACTCCACTCGGCAAGTCGTGCACTTGGAAACTCCACCGCAGGCGTGCAATTGATCCGTGCCAGCTTCTTCGACCAACGCTTTGACCAAACGTTTGCCAGCGGGAACTTCAAAGGTACCAACGTTTTCGACGGTTAGCTTAGGCATGGAGACTCGATTGGAAGTGGTGGTGAAGACAACAATCGCCGGGCTCGGGAGCCCGGCGGACGAACGGTTGGTTAGCCAACCGTGGCTGATTGCTTGCGATCGACTTTGACGGAATCGAAGTCGACGGTGCAGAAGTAATCGTCGAACGTTTCGGCGCGGCGAATCGCTCGGAACTCACCCGCGTCATTGAACACGATCTCGGCGGAACGAAGACGACCGTTGTACTGGAAGCCCATGCTGTGGCCGTGAGCTCCGGCATCATGGATGACAGCGATGTCACCGACTTCTGTCGCGGGCATCTTGCGATCGATCGCGAATTTGTCGTTGTTCTCGCAAAGCGATCCGACGATGTCGACGGTGCGATCCGCGGGCTGGTCCTCTTTCCCCATCACGGTGATGTGGTGGTACGCTCCGTACATGCCCGGACGCATCAAATTGCTCATGCAAGCGTCCACGCCAACGTAGTCTTTGTAGGACGATTTCTGATTGATGACTTTGGTGATCAAGTAGCCAAACGGTCCGGTCATCGCACGACCGTTTTCCATCAGGATTCGCACTGGAGCGATTCCGGCGTGCACCAAGATTGACTCGTACAGCTTGCGAACACCATCGCCAAAGGCGGGCAAGTCGACGGGTTCTTGGCCGGGCTGGTAAGGCACGCCAATTCCGCCACCGAGGTTGATGCACTCGACCGAGATCCCCGTTTCGCGATGAATCTCAGCGGCGAGTTCAAACAGCATTTCTGCCGTTTGCAACAACGCTTCGATGTTCAGTTCGTTGCTGACCACCATCGCGTGCAGACCGAATCGCGAAATGCCGAGTTCGGCACAGCGGCGGTAGCCATCGATGAGTTGCTCGCGAGTGCTGCCAAACTTGGCTTCCTTGGGGTCGCCGATGATCACATTGCCTTGGCGTTCTGGGCCCGGGTTGAACCGGAACGAAACCATTTCTGGCAACGGGCTCAATTGAGCGATTTGGTCGACATGATGCGGAGTATCGAGGTTAATGATCGCGCCGAGCTTGTTGGCGATCTCGAACTCTTCCATCGTGGTGTTGTTGGACGTGAACATCACGTCTTGGCCGGTGATGCCCAATCGTTCGCAGGTGATCAGTTCAGCCACGCTGCTGCAATCGGCTCCGCCGCCTTCCTCGGCCATCATTGCGACGATGTGCGGGTTCGGGGTGGCTTTGACAGCGAAGTACTGCTGAAAACCTTCGTTCCAAGCAAACGCATCCGTCAATTCACGAGCCCGCGCACGGATCCCGTCTTCGTGATACAGGACAAACGGCGTGGGGTGATCTTCGATGATTCGGTCGATCAGGTTGCGATCGAACGGCAATGGTTGATAGTGCATCAGTGGGCTCAGGAATCGGTTGAAAGTGTTCCGAGTGGAGTACCCGAAAGAATAGTCGCCGGAGCAACTTTCGAAAACCGATCAGTTGTCGTCACCAAACGAGAACCCAAAGCCGGTGAATGGCACGATTCCGTAGACACCTTCGGTGAAGACCTGGCTGACAAACCTGTCAAACAACCGAATGGGGCTGGGGGGGACGATGACCACGTCGCCGTCCTGCAGCCAGATTTCGTCGATCGGGCGAGAGTCCTTGCCCATGATCGCACCGCGCAGATCCAACATCGTAGACAGCAATTCCCAGTTCGGACCGCGACGGAAAATCACAACCTGACGCAGGTTCGCACCGGGCACATAACCGCCGCCCAGTGCGATTCCGCCCAGCACGGTTGTCGGTGCGTCGATTTCAAATCGGCCCGGAGTGGTGACTTCGCCCAGAACATACACGTAGTGAGGAGCCTGTTGCTCGAGGACGACCTCCACATCCAAGCCAGCCGACATCGAATCGTAACGCAGAATGATTTCGCGTTTGAGTTCGCTTAGCGTCAAACCTTGTGCCGGAACGGCTCCCAAACGAGGCAAGCGAAGCGTGCCTTCGGGCGTGATCGTTTGCACGGTTTGTTGAGGGTTGAACCCTTCGGAACCGCTGATGGCTTCGCGAATTTGTCGGGCGATGTTTCCGGTTGCGACGGGAGTCACATCGATCGACGGATCGGGGTAGTACTCTTTGTAGCGTTCGTTGAGCAAATCCCGAAGTTGATCGATGGTTTGTCCTGCTGCATGAATCTGCCCGATGAATCGCAGCGTGATCGTTCCGTCGGGTTGGATTTCCAAGCCGCGTTCAAGTGTTCCGCGAGTCAGCTTTTCATCCGCTTCGGATTCGATCAGCAGTTCGTCACCGACGACCAAACGATAAGCACCGACCGAGCGAACAGTCTTGATCAGGAACGTCAACTGAACTTGGTCGCCGCCACGCAATCGGTATTCGTGCATGGGTGCGCTACGTGCCGGTCCAACATAGTTGCCCGGTCCATAGATGTTGAACGGCATGCTTTGAGGACAGCGCCAGCATTGGCAGGCCGGGCGAGTGCCGGTGCAAACGCCGAGCGTCTTGCTCAATCGTTCCACCCCGACGCCACTGCGATCCACGCATCCGCCACAAGTCGAGCACGTGACCGAGCTTGGGTGACCTGACAGCGGGCCTCCGCCATGAGACGCGAACGAGGCGGGCAACGGCCAACGCGTGACTTCGTCCTGCATCAAGTCCGGCCACGCAGGCGTGCCCATGTTTTGACTGGAAGCGGATCCACTGCGGTTGGAGTTCGTCGACTGTTGTCGCGAATCCATCGTTTCGGTGTCGATCACCGAACGCGAACGAGATGCCGATGAATCGTCTTCTGCCTTCCTGGGCTCTGGTTCACGATTTGGTTGATCGTTTTGGTCGGAACGTTTCGTGGGAGGAGTTGGCGGTGCGGTTGGCCGAGTCGAACGGGCTTTCGGTGCAGGCGATGTGCGCGGTGTTTCCAGATCGCTGGCCGACTCGACCGCGGAGTCTTCATCCCTCAAGGCATCAAGACGTTTGGATTGTTCGCTCGGTTTGGATGGTTGTGCTCGTTCGCGATTTGGAACCGGTCGGAACTCTGGTAACTCTTGGCTGTTCGTGGCCGGTGCGTTGCCGCCCAAGCGTTGTGGACGTGCGGGTGTTGTTCGATCCGTTCGCGGTTGACGAGGGCGGAGCGGTGGTGGCAGTTCCAACAGCTTCTCTTCATCCGCAGCCTTTTGATTGACAGAAGGCTGGGCCGCGCGAGGCGGGGAAGCAGGCGGCGTCAATTTGGGTGGAACCGGCGGCGGAGTGGATGGTTTGGCTGGTGCCGGAGTCGGGATCGATTCAGGCAACGCGTTGTTGCGAGGCGCAGCTGGCTCGGCCGGTGCGGCGTTGGATGGCAGGCCAGGGATCAAGTCGCGAGAACGTGATTCGAAGCGTGCGCGAGCTTCCAGTTTGGCTTGTTCGGCACGCAAGTTGTGCTCTTCCAACCGCTGGCGATAGTTCCGCAGTGAGTTGACCTCAAGCAGTTCGTCTTCGTTGACCGGTGGGTTGTCCGGCAGGTCATCCATGGCGAACGATGGCGCGGGCAACTTGGCCGTGTTGCCACCCAAAACCGTGGGCCGCGCGGTGGTTTCAGGCGTCGCTTGTCCCGGCGCGACCAATTCCTGTGCCTGCACTGACGCCACGGGCAAAACGCCCACGCTGATCATTGGCAGCAACAAACCGGTTGCCAAACAAACGTGACGAAACGCCGATCGAAGACGAGTTGGTTTCATGGGACGATCCATCGAAGACAGTTGGTCGGTGGGGGCGTTGATTTGGATTACCAAAACAGACCGCCGCGGGGCGTTGTCGCACGGGCAGGAGCGGAGGGCATCGACGGATCAACGATTCGTGATTGAGTCGGACGCCCGTTTTGTGCCGGCACGATTAGCTGGCCTTGGTCGATCGAGTTCCGCGGGATTGGACGAGTCGCTGTCTGCGGATATGCGTGCGATGGCGTTTGTCTGGTAGCAACGTTTGGCTGGGTGAAGTTTGGTTGAGCAGCCTGTTGGCTCGGCGCGGCAAGCTGCTGATGCGTTTTCGCGAATTGCGCTGGCGACATCACTTGAACCGGCAGTTCGCTGGGTAAGTTCGTCGACGCAAGTTGTTGTTGACATTCAGCCGCCAATTGATCGTCGCCTGATTGGCTGGCCGCTCGCATCAAATCTTCAACACTTTGTCGCGTTGGTTTCTGCTTCACGCTCAGCAGCAACAACTCCTTCGCAATCGCGGGCATCGATCGGCTGAGCAAGTTGCGTCCCAGTTCGGCCGTGGCTTGTGGGTTGTCCGGTCCGATTTCGACCGCCGCGCGCCGATACATCAAAGCCAATTCCGATGCGTGCAATCGAGAACGCGATTCGGTCAAATTCGAATTGGATTGTGGCGTCAGGGTGGCTGATTCCAGGTCCGCCAAAATCATGGTGGCTTCGGCTGCGAGCGGTCCACCAATGGTGGCTTCAACCCAACGTTGGCGTGCATAGTTGAGGTAAGCCTCGATCGCACGTTCAGCGGTCAACGAGGATGTGTCCACACCATGAAGCGCCGGTGTTTGGTGCACTTCCACCAACCGGTTCAATGCGGCTTGATCAACCGGGCCATAGCGACCAGTGAAGTCCGTTGATTCCTGAATCGCGGTGATGGCTTCGTTGAGCTGCGAAGTGTGCAGGTTGCCTCCGGTTTGCGAGTCTCGGAGGGAGGCGATGATACGAAGCGTTTGCGTCGCGGATTCTTTTGCCGAATGAAATGCGCCGCGGCGTGCAGCGAAGTGGGCGCTGCGAAGTTGGTCTACCGCTGACTGAGCCAAGTCGGCTGTGCGAGCGTGGTGATTGATCGGATCGGATGCTGGCATCGGACGTGAGAACGTTTGCTGCGACCGTCCGAGCGATGCGGTGGCGCTATCGCTCGAATCCAGCTTGCGCCGCCGCGTGATCGTTGGTGGTTCTTCCGCCGGCACCGGCGTGTTCATGATGATGGTGACCGGAGGAAGCGCCGGGGCAACCAAAGCGGGTTGGGCTGCGGGCGGTTTCCAGGCCGGTGCTGTTTCAGACGTGGGCGGAAGGGCCAGTGGTCGCGGTTGCCAAACTCGGCTGGGTTTCGAACGTGCACTGGTCGGCGAATCACCGGCATGGGCCGATGCGGAGATCGATGCAATCAAGACCGCCAACGAGACACGTCGGACCAGCAAGCCGCGACGAGACCGTTCCTTGGCGGTTCGATCTGTGCGGTCTCGACCAGTCAGATGTCGTGGCTTCATATTGCGATCCATCGCATTCCCAGCGTGTTTCGGAGGGGAGTTCATCCTTGAAGTCCCAGGTCCATGAGGACCATGCTGAAGATTCGCGGGGATATCCGTTCGGCGTCCGATCCGAGCGAAATTCAGGCGACATCGTCCAGCTATCCGGCGTATCGACGAACCCGCAGGAATTTCTGTACAAGGAGCCGCCACCGGCGGGTGGAATCAAAGCTTCGAACGCGCGTGACCGTTATCCAGGCGCAAATTCGCACAACCGGCATATTCGGACCGCGGGTGCAATGGACACGGATCAATTCGATGCAGATGCCCACCAATTCGTGGCTCATTCGCACCCAGGATGATTTTTGAAGCCTTTGAACTTGCGCTCGGGTCCTCAAAGCTGTCATTCACGTAGTTGACGAACGACTCGCAAACCATCCATTTGATTGAGGTTTGACCGTGAGGACTGTGCAAAACCGAGCGAACCGTCGCGGATTCACATTGGTGGAATTGTTGGTGGTGATCACCATCATTGGCATTCTGATCGCGTTGCTTTTGCCGGCGGTCCAGAGCGTTCGTGAGGCGGCTCGTCAGACCAAGTGTCGCAATCGAATTCGACAAATCGCGTTGGCCTGTCAGAACTACGAATCGATGTTTCGCGATCTGCCGGGATACTCCGGCGAAGTCCCACCGTTTCTGGTCGATTTTGACAGCCGCCGCTCGTACGACGCTCGGTTCAACGGCGGCAACTGGATTGTCCAGGCGATGGCATTGATGGAACAAGCTGACTTGGCACCGCCGCTGGCGAAAATCGGGGCTGCTCCCACCATCGCGCCGACGGACCGCGTGCAACAACACGTTCAGTCGGCTGTCTCCACGTTTCATTGCCCAACCCGGCGTGACGCGGATGCCTATCCATTGATGGAACCCTATCTCAGTCGGTACGGAGCGACCGGCGGACGAACGGATTACGCGATGTGCGGTGGTCCTGCGTCGGTCAATGAAGCGGACCACCGAGTTATCGAAAGCGAGTACGACGGGGTTTGGAGACTCGGTGGCCGGACGACCTTGTCGCGTGTGTTTGACGGTTTGAGCCACACGTATCTGGTCGGCGAAAAGGCGATGGATTCCCTGAAATACACCACCGGAGACTGCTTTGGCGACCGTGCTCCACTGGCCGGTTACACGGGAATCGGGACCACCACGCACTCGTATGTCCGGTTCGCGGCTCGGCAACCGGCGCTTGACACCCCCGACAATTGTTTGTCGTGTCACGACTTTGGAAGTGCCCACCCGCATGGTTGGAATGCGGCGATGGTGGATGGATCGGTGAAAATGTCGACGTACACTCAAGACATCAACATTCACCGCGCGGCCGCTTCCATCGATGGTCGCGAAATTCCAACTTACGAACACTGATCTCAGTTTGACTCAATCGAAACTCCCCAAAAAGTCGATTTGCAAATGGGACAAATCCACTCTTGCAGATGCGTTGCCGTTGCTAGCCGAACAAGTTCAATCGGCAGAATTCATTTGTCGAAAGTGCGGCCGAGTGGCGGCGGAGAAACGGTTGCTGTGCAAAGCAGCTCGAATGGATTCACTGAGTGAAAAGAAAGCGTGACGGTTTGATTCAACAGTTCGCGAAATGGATCTTTGCGTGCGGCATCGTCGCGGGAGTCTCTGCATGGACCACCGGATGCTCGCCTTCGTCGTCCACCACGGAACAAGCCGCGACGACACCGCAGCAGTTTGTGATCGCGCGTGGCGAGCCTCGCGACCGACTGCGACAAATTTTCGCTCGTTATCGCGGCAGCTCGTACTACCAGGACACCAGCGAAGTCGTGCTGCGTGTGGTCCCGATGGCGGACGCATCCTCGGAGTTGTTCTCAGGCGGCAAGCAAGAACAGCGAGCCCCGTTACGAGTGCGTTGGACTGGCCGACAACTCGACGTCCAAGCCTACGCG
Organism: Rhodopirellula sp. UBA1907; assembly: GCF_002337565.1. Taxonomy (NCBI): domain Bacteria; kingdom Pseudomonadati; phylum Planctomycetota; class Planctomycetia; order Pirellulales; family Pirellulaceae; genus Rhodopirellula; species Rhodopirellula sp. UBA1907. The sequence goes on from NZ_DDGH01000073.1 coordinate 94,622, forward strand.
GTGCGACTGCGAGCCAGTTCCTCGCCACAATCCAACCGAGTCGAACTGAATGCCTGGTTCGATGAACCTGAAACTCGACACTTCGATTCGCAAATGCTAGTCGACTCCTGGCAAAAACCGGAGAACCAACGCTTGGACCTCGATCGCGTGCTCGCGGATGAAGTCCTGCGGTCCAAGTTGTCCGCCGGGCTGGCTGGTCCGCCACCGCAATTGGAATGGTTGTTCGCCGGCGACCCCATGTCGGGCATCTTCGAACCCACTGCAAAACTGAAGTGGTTGCCCGACGCGAATTTCGCCGGGCAAAAGATGCGACGCATCGCGGCGGAAACCGAAGGCAAGTCCTATGTGTTTTGGATCGATCCCACGGTCAGTGTGATTCGTCGGGTGGAGTTGCCGCTTCCACTGATCGAAGGTTTGGATACCAAGCAAAGTTCGCTGACGCTTGAATTTCGACGAGCTGAGTTTGCACCCCAGTCCGGTGGTGAGGACTCGACTCGATTTGATTTCCAACCGCCTTTCACACCGCAACGTGTTTCGCGTTTTGTCCCCGTTCCACCGCCACCACCATCCAGCATTCTGGGGCGACGATTGCCCAACGATGCGATGCGGACGATTCGTGCAGATAGCAATCCGACCGAAGTGGTTTTGTTTCGTCTGTCAGAAGAAGAGGACGTCTCGGCGACGGAGCCTCGTTGGATCGCGGCAGCAATCACTCAATCACGACAATCCAATCTGTCTCACGTTCATTGGGTCGTCGCCACTGAAGAGGATGGATTCCGTCGCGAGTTGTTGGCGGCCTGGTCGGGCGCGGTCACGGTACTCGATTCATCATCGCTCGATGATGTGTTTGGTTTGCTGCGTTTGAAACCTGGTAGCGCAGCGGTGATCGATGCGGATCAAACTGTACTTTTGACGGAGCAACAAATCAATGCAAGCTCAGTCGGCAACGTAATCGCGGCGCTGGCCGATGATGCCGCAGGGGTGGATGTGCCCGCGAAGATTCAAGCGGACTACAAACAACTCAATCGGGCTTATGAGTCCGAACTTTCGAAGGCACTTCAGCAATAGTGCTGTGCGATCGCGTCCAAGATTTTTTCCGATGCGGTGCCGTCGCCATAAGGATTGGAAGCTCTCGCCATCTTGTCATAGGCTTCGCGGTCGCTGAGCAATTCACTGACGCCGTCCACGATGTTCTTGCGAACTGGGCCGACCAAGCGAACGGTGCCCGCGTCCACGCCTTCGGGACGTTCGGTCGTGTCACGCATGACCAGCACAGGCTTGCCCAATCCGGGAGCTTCTTCTTGCACGCCGCCTGAATCGGTCAGCACCAATTCGCAAGCCTGCATGAGCGCCACAAACGGACGATACGACTGCGGCGGTAACAGCAACACGTTGTCGAATTGGCCCAATGCCTTTTGAACAGGTCCGGACACATTCGGATTCAAGTGCACCGGGTACACAAATCGAACGTCCGGGAATCGCTCTGCCAGCTCCGAGATGGCACCGCAGATCTCATCAAAGCCACCGCCAAAGTTTTCACGGCGGTGCCCCGTGATCAAAACAAAACGTCGCTCTCGCCAATCGCTTGGAAGAACCGCCCCGAGTTCTTCGTCGATCTTCGCTGCCACCGCGGGATCGGATTGTTGCTGGACCTCCAAGTGCAACGCATCGATCACGGTGTTGCCCGTGACGAAGACCTTGGCCGGATCAATGCGTTCGTTCAACAGGTTCGCTTCGCTGACCGAGGTCGGTGCAAAGTGCAGTGTGCTGATGGGACTGGCCAACACCCGATTGGCCTCTTCGGGAAAGGGGCTGGCCAGATTCCCCGTCCGCAGGCCCGCCTCAATGTGACCGGTCGGAATGCGGCGATAGAAACATGCCAGCGAGGCCATCAGAACCGTCGTCGTGTCGCCTTGAACGAGAGCGAAATCAGGTTGTTCGGCTTCGAGAATTTGATCGATCGACGCGATCAGTTTGGAAGAAAGGCCTGCTAGGGTTTGCCCCGGCGTCATCACGCCCAAATCGTGATGCACCGGCAGATCGAAGATGTCGATCACTTGATCCAGCATTTCGCGGTGCTGTCCCGTCGAAACCGACAGCAATTCGAATCGGTCGTCCGTGTCAAGTCGCTTGATCACGGGTGCGACCTTGATGGCCTCGGGACGGGTTCCGAAGAAGACGGCTATTTTGGGACGTTTCATTGACTAGACTGCGTGGCAAAATCGGAGGGTGCAACTGGCGGCCCACTATAGTTTGAAGCTCGTGAAACCCCAGTGCATCTTCTTAAACCCCGAATCAAGAGTCCCGAACCGATGCCCGATTCGCCGTCCAAAACGTACCTGGTCACAGGCTGCGCTGGTTTCATCGCCAATGAAGTCGCCTCGCAATTGCTGGCGGCGGGGCATCGCGTGGTCGGAATCGACAACGTCAACGACTACTACGATGTGCGGCTGAAAGAACATCGTTTGGAGAAACTGACCTCCCAAGGTGAGGCGTTCACGTTCGTTCGAGGCGACATCGAAGACTCATCGACGCTGCAAAAAATCTTCGATGAAAATTCATTCGATGCGGTGCTGAACTTGGCCGCTCGTGCCGGGGTGCGATACAGCATGGAAAACCCGCACGTCTACATGACGACCAACGCGATGGGCAGCCTCAACCTGCTCGACCAAATGCGACGTGTCGGCGTGAAAAAGTACGTGCTCGCGTCGACCTCGTCTTTGTACGCCGGCCAACCGATGCCGTTTGTGGAAACGCTGTCCGTCAACACGCCGATCTCGCCATACGCGGCCAGCAAGAAAGCCGCTGAGGCAATGGCGTACTCGTATCATCATCTGTACGACATCGACGTCTCGGTTTGCCGTTACTTCACCGTGTACGGTCCCGCGGGACGTCCCGACATGTGCATCTTCCGATTCATCAAATGGATCGATGAAGGCACGCCGATCGAATTGTTCGGCGACGGCGAACAAGCTCGCGATTTCACATATGTGTCTGACATCGCTGCAGGAACCATCGCAGCGCTGCAGCCCGTTGGATACGAAGTCATCAACTTGGGCGGCGGCGGAACCCCGGTCTCCTTGAACGATATCATTGGTCGACTCGAAAATTTGCTGGGCAAGAAAGCCAAGGTCGAACACAAGACGTTCCACAAAGCCGACGTCAAAGTCACCTCCGCCGACATCAGCAAAGCCAAAGAACTGATTGGTTGGACACCCAAGGTGGAACTGGATGAGGGCTTGGCCGCGTCAGTGGATTGGTTCCGAGACAACCAACCTTGGTCCGGCGAACTCGAACTGCCGTAGGATTCCGCCGCGTCTTGAGCATCGGGGCGTGCCATTCCCGTGGCCGGATTCGCCAGAATTCGGACCCTGGGAGTTCCGCCCGAAGGCATCCAAACCGGCCTTTCGGGCAGGACGACAAATCGCCGCGTACAATTCGACACGGAACTGCGGGTGACACGGCCCTCGCATTTCAGCGAAACTGATGTTTCCCGTTGATTCTCTTCGCCCGAGGCCTCTGATGCATCGTCGTTTGGTTTGCTTGGCAGTCGCATGCTTGATTCTTGGAAACACGTGGGTCCCGGCCAACGCCGCGACGGGCATCCAGTCCGAAGGTGCAGAAACTTCTCCGGTCGGAGAACAGATTGCGACGTTCACGTTGCCCAACGCCTACGGCAAACCCGTATCGCTGAGTGATTTCAAGGGCAAGAAGTGCGCGGCGATTGTCTTCCTGGGGACTGAGTGCCCACTGGCAAAGTTGTATGGCCCACGGCTGAATGATCTGCAGGAGAAATTTGGAGATCGCGGTCTCCAGGTCATCGGGATCAACTCCAACAAACAAGACAGCCTGACCGAAGTGGCCGCCTACGTGCATCGTCACGACATCGCCTTTCCGATGCTGAAGGACAAAGGCAATGTTGTCGCCGATGCGATGAAAGCCGAACGAACGCCCGAGGTGTTCCTGATCGATGCCGATCGCGTCATCCGCTACCACGGCCGCATCGATGACCAATACGGAGTTGGCTACGCTCGCGACAAGAAAACTCGTTCCGATCTGGCCATCGCGGTCGAAGAACTGCTGGCCGGAAAATCGATCTCCCAACCGAAAACGGAGGCCGTTGGTTGCCACATCGGACGCACCAAAGAAGTCGCTGAACTCGGCGAGATCACCTACACCAAACACATCGCTCCGATTTTCAATTCACGATGCGTGACTTGCCATCGCGAAGGCGAGATCGCACCGTTCACGCTGACCAGCTACGAAGACACGCAGGGATGGGAGGACACGATCCTCGAAGTGATCGGCAACAACCGTATGCCGCCTTGGTCAGCCAACCCGGCACACGGCGAGTTCGCCAATGACGCCAGGCTGTCTGAGGAAGAAAAGGAATTGATTGAACAGTGGGTCGATGGTGGGATGCCCGAGGGCGATCCGTCGGAACTGCCCGAACCGCCCGTGTTCACGACCGGATGGCAGATCGACGAACCTGATCAAGTCATCCAGATGCGAGACAAACCGTTTGATGTGCCCGCCGAAGGTGTGGTCGATTACCAACGTTTCGTGATCGATCCGGGTTGGGACGAAGACAAGTACGTCGTCGCCTGCGAAGCACGTCCTCAGAACCGAGCCGTCGTTCACCACATCTTGGTCTATGTGATCCCACCGGGCGGCAGAAATGTCGATCTCCGGAAGGTGTTGGTCGGCTACGCTCCCGGCAGCACCCCGGTCGATCTGGATGACGGCGTCGCGATTCATGCGGAAGCCGGTAGCAAACTGTTGTTCGAGATGCACTACACACCCAACGGCACCGCCCAAAGCGATCTGTCGTACATCGGGGTCAAATTCACCGACAAAGCCAACGTTGAGAAAGAGCTGGAAGGTGCGATCGCGGTCAACACGAAGTTCAGAATCCCGGCCGGCGAAGCCAATCATGTGGTGACGGCGAAGCACACCGTCCGAAAGGATATCGAGCTGCTCGGCATGACCCCGCACATGCACCTGCGTGGCAAAGCGTTCCGCTACACGGCTGAGTTCCCCAGTGGCGAAGAAGAAATCTTGCTGGATGTTCCCGCCTACGATTTCAATTGGCAGATGAAATACATCCTGAAGGAACCTCGGAAATTGCCTCGGGGGACCGTCGTCCACTGCCGTGCGGTCTTTGATAACTCGGAATACAATCTGAGCAACCCTGATCCTTCCAAGACCGTTGGATGGGGCGACCAAAGTTGGAACGAAATGATGATCGGCTTCATGGACGTGGTGAAGGCCGACTGACTTTCGCAGTCAAACCTCTCCATGCGACCCAGAGCCGATGATGAACCAAGCCCAGCGGATGATTTCCCCCGGAAGACTACTCGGTCTCTCGTTCCTTTGGCTGGCGTTCCTGACTCCCTCATTGGCAAACGACAAACCAGCCAAATCGGTCCCGCGATTCGATCCGGTGGTCCGTGAGATCGAAGGCTGGAAGGTACACATCGAACCTGTTCTGCTGGGTGAAGCAGTGTCGGGCGACGGCGTTTCCGAGAGCGATCACCGCTCGCTAACGATGCTTGCCAATCATCTGCAACGCATCCAGATTTTGATCCCGTCCGAAACACTTGCGAAGCTGCAACAAGTCGAGATTTGGATCGAAGAAGAACATCCGAGCCTGGGAGCGATGCAGTACCATCCCAGCCGCGGTTGGTTGCTGGCCAACGGTCATGATGAGCGACTGACGAAGAAGGTTCACCTTCCTCGCGCGAACCAGTTGCTATCGAAGGAGCAGATGCTCAAGCATCCCGCCATGATTCTGCATGAACTGGCGCATGCCTACCACGATCAATTCTTGAGCTTTGATCAACCGGAAATCATCGCCGCGTTTGAAGAAGCGAAGGCGGGCAAACGGTACGTAAATGTGTTGCTGTACACCGGCCAAACCGTTCGCCACTACGGGCTGAGCAACCACAAGGAATACTTCGCTGAAGGCACCGAAGCCTACTTCTATCGCAACGACTTCTTCCCTTTCGTGCGAGCCGAACTCAAGCAACATGACCCAACGCTGCACAACCTCCTCGGCCGCCTATGGGGCGAACGTCCACGCAAGTAGTTCGGACTAAGCAAAACGCAGGCCCTGTAAACCGCTGCCTCCGTTTGCTGATGCGTCGTGGCGATCTGCCTCCGAGGACAAAGAGTTCACCAAGAACAGGGTGGAGTTTGGCTGCGATTGCAAGAGTGAACCAAAGACTTCTCCGTACTCTCGGTGGCGAGCAAAATCGATTGGAACGAGGGATGTGACAACGCTGATGTTGAGGGAGTCATGATCTTTGTCATGGCGCGATGATGGCAATCATTGTTGCCTTTGCATCTCGAAGGCCGCGGGTTCTGATTCGAGGAACATCCATGACGTATCGATGCCCACGTCGTTCCAACGCTGGAGATCTCCGTTTGGCCACCGGACTTCGACATCGACGTTGTCTTGTTGGTTACCTAAACCGATCGTTATTTCCGGTTGGTCACGGCAAAGGAAGCCGTCTCCTGCGGTCACGCGATGTGTGTAGGTACGATCCTCTCCGATCACCTTGATAGCCGCACCGACGGCATTCCGAGTTGATGTCTTGCCGACCAGGCAAACGCGAATCCAATGGTGAGCGGTCGCTGTGCGGTTGAGCAGGATCGCGGAATTCTCGTTCAAGTTGGTGATGGCAACGTCGTCGCGACCGTCTCCATCGAAGTCCAACCGAGCCATCGCCCGACCCACATGTGGTCGCGCCCAATAACCGCTGGGATCTGCCACCGATTGAAGCTGGTATTTCTTGTCGTGTCGTACAAGCAACTGCATCGGTTGCTCGTACGACGGAGTCTGCTCGGCTGGATCATCGATGTAACCGTTGGTCACCATCAAATCAGGCAGACCATTGAGGTCAAAGTCCAACGCCGCGGTGCCAAAGCCGAGCACATTGAAACTATGTCGATGAAGTCCGCTCCCAATGGAGTGATCCCGAAATCCAGAACGACAGCCATAGAAAAGAGAAGCCGGTTCGTCTTGGAAATTGGTGATGTGCAAATCCTCCTGCCCATCCTGATTGAAATCAGCGGCCGCGATTCCCATTGATGCCGAGGGATTTCCAAAGCTGCCGAACGCACAACCATGAACCATCGCCGTTTCGTCCCATCCGTGTTTGGCGTCACCGGAGTGCGTCCACAGACGATCGTTTTGCTGGTCGTTGCCAATGAAGATCGAGTTGGTTTGAGCGTTCATGGCATTCTTCTCAGCAGCCATTTTTCCGACTTCCAATCCGACAATGATGCCCAAAGAAGTGTCCGTTACAGTTTCTTCGGACGCACGGATTTCATCAAAACCATCTTCCCAACCAGTTGCTGTCCCCAGTAGTGCGAGGTTGGCCGCTCCAGCAAAACTAGCCGGTCCGATCAAATAAGTTGGCCGTCCGTCCTCGTTGACCGGTGGCTTCTTCCAGATCTCTTCGCTATCGGCGTACGCCAAGGCGATCAGATCCTGCATGCCGTCCGCGTTGACATCCGAGATGACGATTGATGAAGGTAGCCAAGTGGTTGGCTTTTGAAGCAGGACATCCCTTTGAAATGTGCCATCGCCACAGTTGGTCAATAGGACAACGGATCCGAATTGGTTCACAGCTAGGTCGTCGAACCCATCCTGGTTCCAGTCGCCCGCCGTGACACCTAGCGTGTACATGGTTTCGCCAGTTCCCGCCCACTGACTGACGTCTTTGACTTTCTTGTCAATGTTTCGGTACAGCGGATTGGGCTCATCCGATTCGAAGGCAGGCGGGTCAGCGGCTCCTTGCGCGCAATAGAGATCACAGCGACCATCCAGGTCAAAATCGATCGCCGCAATACCACCGCCGAGCGATTGGTAGATCGCAAACGCTTTGGACTGTGGTTCCTTTGCAACACGAAATTGGTGATTCAGACCGACATCCGCGGCGATGTTCTGCCACACCGCAGTTTCAGGCGGTGGGGGCCAGTCGTGTGATCGAGAGCCTGATGCGATCCGTGGCCGATCGGATCGATTGGGTGGCGTAACGGAGTCCGGCAACACGACGTTCCGCTTTGCCTCTGGAAGTGTTGATGGCGGGAAGGCGTTGTCTGATTTGGCGATGCTGGAGAACTGATCCACCAACGAACGTACTTGGTCAGCCGAATCGTTTTGGCGACTCGCCGCGATGGTCCTCCACAAAACGGCTTCCAACGGTCGGTCCAGTGAGTCCAACGCATCCGCTAGTTCCTGCATTGTGTCCTCGGACGGACTCTCCGCGATTTGGTTGCTCAGCCGAATGGTCTTGAGTACCCGACGGAACTGTTGATGATGTTGGTCAGCTAATTGAATGTCGCCCGACGTTCGGTAGGCCTGGCTGAGTCTCTGGATGGAACTGGCGTCGGTAGGGTCGATCGTGATGGCATTGGAGAATGCTGAGATGGCAGCATCGATGTCCTTTCGCCGAAGCGAATGAATGCCCAACGCGGCCCAGTAGTCCGAATAGGTTTGTTGGTCGACGCGACCCTGAGCCAGTCGCTCCGCCACCGTTTTGTCTTGTTGAAGCTCGGCCATCATGCGAGTGTGAAAGGCCTCCACATCCGGTGTCTGATATTCCGTTTGCGGACGGGATGCCAGTTGATCTGCTGCTCCTTGATAGTCATGTTCCTTGGCCAGTTGACGTGCTTTGGCAACCGGACCGATCGGCCGACTGCTGTCGACCTGAGAGATCGAGATCAAGGCGGCGAGTTCCGGTCGCCGAACATCACCGCTTCGGCACAGCTGCCTCAAGAAGGCCTGGGCAAGTTGTGGACGGCCCATTCGAATCATCAGACCTGCTAGGCGACGGTGAATCATCACTGCATCGGGGGCAACGCGAAGCATTTGCCGGTAGCAGTCCGCGGCTTCTTCTGGACGTCCAAGTTGGACGAGCCAATCGGCCGTTGTCCCCAAGGCTGGCAATGCCGCGTCAGATTCTTGGATGGCCGGATGTCTGAGTGTTTTGATGGCTGTTTCGAGGTCGTCTGACGCCGCATGGAGCTGAGCCAGTGTGAACAGGGCAACCGGATCGTTCGGGCTGGCAACCAAATACGGATGCAAAATCTGTTCGGCACCGCGGAGGTCACCCGCCTGGATCAACGACTGAACCTGTTCGGCCGGAAACGGCATTGCCGCTGAGTTTGAGCTCGTGTCGTGGGGCTGATTCTCGGTCGAGTTGGACGCGGCCGTCATCGGTGTCGAATCAAGCGGATTCGATGCCAGATGCGAATCCACATTTGCATGTTCGGAAGGCGAGTTCGAAGAATCCGGTGTGCTCGCCTGTTCATCATCGCTTCGTGAAGACGATGATCGATCTGGATTGCAGCCGAACAACAACGGCAAAATCATCAACGTCGTAAGAACCTTCCGTCCAGTCCATCTTGAATCAATCAATCGTCTATTCCACGGGCAAGGCTGGCGGTCGTCTTGATGCAGCGTTAAACGCTCTCGACTCATTTACGGACCTTTGAAGGAGACTGATTCATGTAGATTTCAGCGTCGCGATGAAAGCAGTCGAGTTGTCGCTGCTGCTGCGATGGAACGAAATCACGAAAGTGTGTCATTCAAAGTGTCAGTCGTATGGAGCTTCCCGGTAAATGCGAACTCTGAGCGTTTTGTGTTTCATTGGACTACGCAGTTCGTCTTGAACGGACTTTTGGGATGGACTCGGGGGTTTGAAGCACAGATGTTTTTCGTGTTTTCTGAAACCGTGACGGTCGTCCGGTCGTTGCTCAGCTGTTTGTCGCTTTCTCAGTCCACGTTGGACGGACTTGGTTTGGTTGAAACGAGCACAAGGGTGACATGTCAACCAACTTGGTTTTCATGATCAACTTAATTCTCTCAATCGCGTGTATCGCTACCATCATCGGCCCCGAGTGCTCGATCGACGCGTGGATCTTTTGAGCTTTGTGATCCAGCTAAACGTCAGCGACCGTTCAGGGCGAAGAGGGCCCAAGATTCAGTTGGCAAGGATCTTTGTCTTGCATGGTGAATCTCGTTGTCGGAGAATTCTGGCTGACCAATGAAGAACCCGATTCGACCATCGAAGAGCTCTGAGCCAAGTACATGACCTGCCAATTTCGTTCTGCTGTTGTCTTGCTAATTTTTGGTGTGTGTCTTGGTCTTGCTGATCGTGGTGTGACGGATGCAAATGCGACGGAAGTGGCGACGGAGTGTCAGCAGTGGCAGGAAGTCGAGCTCGAATTCACGGCTGAACAGGAAACCAGCAACCCATACACGGACGTGGAGGCTTGGGTTGATTTCACTCACGACGATGGGACCATCGTCCGTCGACAGATGTTCTGGGATGGCGGGCAAACCTTTCGCGTTCGGTTCGCATCACCGCTCTCATCCGGTCGCTGGAATTGGAAGTCAACGGGTGGTGGCGAGGGTTCTGGGCTCGATGGCAAAACCGGTTCCTTCGCGGCAACCCAGGCGAAGGTCGATTCACCGACTGACTTCACGCAGCATGGTTTTTGGAGCATTCCCAAAGGTGGCCGAAACCTGATTCATGCCGACGGCACCGCGAGACTGCTGTGTGCTGACACGGCGTGGGCACTGCCATGGCGGGCGACCGTTGACCAAGTGGAAACGTATGCCAAGGATCGGCGGGACAAAGGGTACAACGCGGCGTTGTTGATGACGGTCCAACCGGACCTGAAGACCACGGGCCCGCGTTCTCGCACCGAAGCGGAAGGTTTCGAGGTTGGATTTGAGGATCTGCCCCAGGGGACGCTGACGAAACTGAATCCAGGTTACTTTCAGACGTTTGACAAGTTGGTGGATGTGTTGACATCCCATGGGATCGCACCGGTTTATCAACCTGTTTTCCATGGGTACGGATGGAAAGGCGGAGGCACGGCAGGCAACGTGGTCAGTGCGGAAGACTACGCTCGGTATTGCCGTTACCTCGTCGCTCGCTACGGTGCCCGCCCCGCGATTTGGTTGGTGGGAGGAGACGGTCCAGCCGAGAAAGCCTCCATCGTCGAGCAACTTAATGCCGCGGGAACGGAAATCGAGAAGTGGGATGCGTACCAACAGCCAACCGGAATTCACTATTCGCCCCATGCAAAGAATCGCACGCATCAAGACAAAGCATGGCTCGATTTCCAGTGGTGCCAAACGGGCCACAGCGGCGAACATATTGCCGAACGTGTCGCTGACATGTGGCGGAATCGTCCTGTCAAAGCGGTCGCCAATGGCGAACCCACTTATGAAAACATTGGTCGTACCGGCAATGGAGCCGGTTGGTGGCAGGGGCACGAAGCGTGGTGCAATTTGACCGCCGGCGGCACGATGGGGGTGGTCTACGGAGCCGGCAGTCTGTGGCAATGGCGACTCGATGCCAACGAGCCCGGTCATGCCGATTGGTGCACCGCTCCGGGGGCAGGTTGGCGTGAAGCACTCGACTTTGAAGGTTCCAAGTATCCCGGCATCGCAGCGAAAATCTTGGAGGGTTTGCCGCTTGCGAACATGGAGCCGAACTGGGACTGCACTTATGGACGACGTGGTCTGTTGGTGCCAGGGAAACTGTTCGTGTTGTATTTGCCTGAGGGCGGGAACTCAGCGATCCTTTGCAGGGACGTTCCACGATCGTATCGGGTATACGATCCGAAAACCGGAAAGGTCATGGCAGAGGGCACGCTTGAGGACAAAGAGACCGCCCAAGCCAAGAGTGACTCATCCGGTGAGCCACGTGTGTTGGTATTCACAGCAGACTGAGGTGGTGAGTTTGGGAGCTTGGCTGGCCAACGAAAACATGGCTGGCCGCAGCAAACAATGTCCCCTGCCATAGCTCGCTTCGTTCGGTACGGCCTACGTCGCTGCAAGGGACGTTCGAAGAATAAACGGTGGCTCGCGTCTGGGATTCGCCCCGGATGGGGCCGTCATGCCTAGCTCGGGGCGGAAGCCCCGAGAGACCGATGCCGGTAAGCAAACGGTCGCCCCGGATGGGGCCGTCGTGGGAGTTGGGAGCGTCCCTTGCTCACGCGTTTTGAAGTTGCGCTTTTCGCATTTGGCGTTTGTTGGCCAACGGCCAACATCAACCCATACGTTTCGAATTGAATTTGGCCGTTGGCCAAAATGGGGCCGTGTTTTTCTGCTCCAGGGGCGACGCCCCTGGCTATGTTGAACGAGGCCGTTGGCCATGAGAGGAAAAACGCAACTTCAAAACTCACGCGTCGGGTTGTGATGGGTGGTCTTGGCCGACTCAGACCGGCAAGAGTGCCTTTTTATACCCCACATCTCGAAACACCAAAGATTAGTGTCCAATCAGAGTGGATTAGTGTTCCGCCAGAGCGGTCAAGGGAACACTAATCTCCGCGGATCGAACACTAATGGTTCTTGGGCGGGTGCAGTCGGGCTGGTAGCAGCGATCCGGATGGAATAAGTGCCG
>NZ_DDGH01000096.1:0-1690 GCF_002337565.1 Rhodopirellula sp. UBA1907
CGCGTTCATAGCTCGGGGCGGAAGCCTCGAGACCACCATCCCAAAGAAAACCAGGCCGCCCCGGCAGGGGCCGTCGTCGATGATGCGCCACAAATTGGCCCCACGGCAAATCGACAAATCGTGATGGAGATGAAGTATGGTAGGCGTCCCCACGCCCACCCCTCCCCACGAAGGATTCTCGCGATGCGAGCCTTGCTCCAGCTGCCGTTTTCGTCTCAGCAAGTTGACTCCCCGTTGGTCTGGATCTTGCGAAGCTTGATCGTGACCCTCGTCCTGTCGGCTTCCTCGATCAACGGTTTCGCGGAGAAGCCCAAGAACGTGTTGCTGATCTGTGTTGATGACTTGCGACCTGAGTTGGGCTGTTATGGAGCGGACTACATCTCGTCGCCCAACATTGATTCACTCGCCGCCAAAGGCATTCAGTTCAATCGACATTTCGTTCAGGCCCCGACCTGTGGTGCCTCTCGATTTGCGATGCTGACGGGTTGCTATGGCCCCTCGGGAAACCACGCGTTGTTTTCGCGAGCCAAGCGGATGGCGAAGGACCCGAGTTCCGTCACCCCGTCGATGCCGCGTTGGTTCCGCGATCATGGGTACACCAGCGTTTCCGTCGGCAAGGTCTCGCATCATCCCGGCGGTCGTGGCGGAGCGGATTGGAACAAAGAGGACGAGATTGAAATGCCGAGTGCTTGGGACCGGCACCGGATGCCAACTGGACCGTGGCAGCACCCTCGCGGAGCCATGCATGGGTTGGCCAATGGGGAGATCCGCAAAGACGCCAGCCAAATGGATGTGTTTCAATCGGAAGGCGGTGAGGCGAAGTACCCCGATGATTTGATTCTGGAAACGTCGCTGGATGAGCTTGCCACGCTGGCCAAGGATGCCGCCGACAAGCCGTTCTTTTTGGCGGTCGGGTTCATTCGACCGCACCTGCCCTTTGGGGCTCCCGCCGAGCACATGGAACCTTACCGGCAGACCGTGTTGCCAATGATCGAGCATCCCAACAAGCCATCCGGCCAAACGACTTGGCATCGATCCGGCGAGTTCATGCGATACAACCGCTGGGGCAAGGATCCGAACCATGACGCCGAATTCGCAGAGGCCGTCCGGCGGCACTACGCCGCGTGCGTGTCCTACGCGGATGCGAACGTAGGCGAGGTGTTGAAGCAACTCGATGAGCTTGGCTTGCGAGAATCCACGGTGGTGGTCGTTTGGGGAGATCACGGCTGGCACTTGGGCGAACATGCGATTTGGGGCAAGCACGCTTTGTTCGAGGAATCGCTGCACTCGCCGCTGATCATTCACGATCCGTCGATGAGCAACGCCAGCCAAACGGACGCGATCGTGGAAACGATCGATGTGTTTCCAACGTTGTGCGAGCTCACGAATTTGCCGTCGCCGCCAAAGGTCGATGGCGAGTCGTTGGTGCCCGTGTTGAAAGCCCCGGCATCATCCGAAGGCGAAGCGGTTTCGTATGCGAAGGCGACGACGATTCGCACGTCCACGCATCGTTTGATCTCGCATCCAAAGGGGTTTCATGAGCTGTACGATCATGAAACGGACCCCGGCGAAACCAAAAACGTCGCCGACGAAAACCCTGAACTGGTTCAGCAGTTGCAACAGCGTTTGAAAGAACGCTTGGTCAACCGACAGCAGTTCTGAGCAGACAAAGTGGCATAGGCTTCCAGCC
>NZ_DDGH01000096.1:1836-3158 GCF_002337565.1 Rhodopirellula sp. UBA1907
CACAGGCTGGAAGCCTATGTCACACTCGACTATTGCCTGTTTGCTTCTTTGGTGTCTGCGCCGCCGACCTGTTTGAGGAAGTCAAACATTTGTTGCCTTTCCATTCGTGGGTCCAAACAGTCTTTCTCAAAGATTTTGCAGAAGTGCAACCGCCAGTCGTCATCGCTGTCTGGGGCACCGTCTGGAGATTCGTCAGCAATCCGCCAGTCCAACTCGGTCTGCGAGTTAATACGAGTCTTTCCGCTCGCTGAAACACTCATTTGCTCGACCACCTTCGGCAGCCATCGGCCATTCCGTTTTTCGTAAGACGTTCCAATGGTGGCAACCAGAGCTCCATTTTTCTTGAGACGGTAGTCTACCAAGGTGGGTAGCCAATCATTATTTTTTGAAAAGGTTACCCTGCATATAAACGGGATTCGCCCGCCTCCGTAAACGTACGAGGCCGTTAGCTTTTCTCGGTCATCGCCCCACTCCACTTTCTCAATGAGATCCTCGTTCAGGAAGATGCTTGCAAACCACTCTTTTGAGCATCGGCCGGATAGCAAATTCGAATGTCGAGCGAAAGGTAGCACGAAAGGATGGGACCAAGCCCTGTGCGTTCGAGGAGGATCTGGCTCTTCACCGATGATGTATTTGGCAACCCCTGGTGGGGTCGATAGCGTGGCTTGGCGCACGAATAGGATGGCGGGTTTTTGATTGATGCGTAGTCTGTGGTCCCATAACGGGCGAGTGGTTGAAAGGCCTTCCTGAACAGGCACTTCACCGAACCCATGATAAGTCCATGAAGCTTGGTCACTGTCGCCAGGTCCCACCGCGATGATTTCCGACATGTGTATGTCTTGTGGGGCCTCTCTGCGTTCTACAATCTGAGTTGTTTGCGAGTCCATCCAGCAGGCGAAGTCTGCGGGGAAATCGTCCCAAGACTCCAGGAAGTGAACCGCATGTTTTTGAGCTAGGTCTATGTCCGATGGCCGCTCGTCCGAACCAAGTATGCCAGTGGGTTGCGGAGGCTCGTCTGAAAAAGTGCTGTGACCGGAGAGAACTGCAATGGCGATGGCCGCAATGTTTACCCCAGTCCGCAGTCGTCGAAACGAAGCTTTCGTCATTGTTCACCTTCGCCGCAGCAGCGGCCGTTGCAAGTCAGTGTTCAGTTCCGCGAGGCAAGGACCAAGTCGCTGCGTCTTTTGAACTGGGGCATGTTGTATGAACTGCTCCGTCCTGCCTTTGAGGTGTAAATCCCCTGTCAGTGTCGTGGGGTGAAGTCCTGGGGTCAAGAAAAACAACAGGATTGAGAGATGGCAAAGTGGCATAGGCTTCCAGCC
>NZ_DDGH01000096.1:3312-4097 GCF_002337565.1 Rhodopirellula sp. UBA1907
AGGCTGGAAGCCTATGCCACCAACTTGGCGTAGAGTTCGCGGTAGGCGTCGACCATTGCGTCGACGGTGAATTGGGAACGGACGCGAGACTGGTTGGCTTGTCCGGTTTGTTTTGCCAGATCTTCGTCGGCCAGGAATCGTTCCAGCGAGTGAACGAGCGACGTGTCATCGTTCAGCTCGAAGCCTTGATGGGGATCATGGCCGATCAATTCTTGGCTGCCTTCGACACGGCTGCTGACAACGGGCTTGCCCGCCGCCATGGCTTCCAAGATCACGTTGGGCATGCCTTCATAACGGCTTGGCAAAACCACCACACGACTGGCCGCGATCCAGCTTGCGATGTTGCTTTGCCATGTCAGCACTCGAACGCGGTCACCGGAGACTTGTTTGGCCCAAGTCGCCAGTTCGTTTTGTAGCGGGCCGTTGCCGATCAGCACCAATTTGCGATGGCTGTCTTCGGGAGCGAACCGCTCAACGGTGCGCTGCAAATGCTCCAAGCCTTTTTGCGTGTGCAGTCGTCCGACGAACAGAACCACGGGACTGTCGGCGGGCCAACCCAATTCGGTCCAGTCGATTGGATCGGCAGATGCAAATGCATCGACGTCGACCGCGTTTGGGATCACCGATGTGCGATCCGGTGAGAGGTTCAGTTGTTGCTGCGCGAAGGCCTCCACCGCTCGGCTGACGCAGACCACGTGGTCCACTTTGCGAAGCGTTTGTCGTTCCACCGCCAGACGCAACGAGTTGGGTTCGGCGACACGAATGCCGGCGACTCGTGGTTGTCG
>NZ_DDGH01000096.1:4192-4819 GCF_002337565.1 Rhodopirellula sp. UBA1907
ATGCCGGCGACTCGTGGTTGTCGGGACGAGACGTTGAGCATGCCGAGGACGTTGGCGTGCCACAGAAACGTTTGAACCAATGAACCAGGTCGACGTGCCAGCCAACGTCGCAACTGAATCGTCGCTGGCAGAAAACCGCGAGACGTTTGGACTCCGCCGCTGGTGACCTCGATGCCTTCGTTATGCAACTGTTGGACAAGTCGGTTGTTACCTTTGGGCAGAGTGTCTGCAGTGGGCAGTTTGCCGAAGCTGAACAGTCGCACGTCATCGCCTCGATCGCGAAGACCGATGGCGAGCTGTGTGAGCGCTCGTTCGGCCCCGCCAAAGTTCATCTCGGTGATGATCAGGTCAATGTTCATGGTGCCAATCGCAAATTAGAGCCACTCACAATTCACAGAACCGGCCCGACCGTCCACGGCACAAATTCATGGTCGCCCAACCCGAGGCGTTCGCTGGCGGTTTGCGTTCCGCTGGCACCCTGCAGCAGTTCTTCGAACAGTTGATCCGCGAGTTCGTCCATCGAGACACCCTCGAGCAATTGGCCTGCGTTCCAGTCCATGTCGTCTCG
The DNA here is from genome assembly GCF_002337565.1 of Rhodopirellula sp. UBA1907. NCBI lineage: Bacteria > Pseudomonadati > Planctomycetota > Planctomycetia > Pirellulales > Pirellulaceae > Rhodopirellula > Rhodopirellula sp. UBA1907. The sequence continues at coordinate 4,761 of NZ_DDGH01000096.1, forward strand.
CATGGCGTGGAACAAAGTGGAGTGGCTGGCGATCTTGATCACGGGAACCGGTTTGCCGC
>NZ_DDGH01000096.1:4953-5781 GCF_002337565.1 Rhodopirellula sp. UBA1907
GGGAACCGGTTTGCCGCCGAAGCAGCTTCCGCGGCCGGTGGTGAACAGCACCAAGTTGCAACCGCCGGCGACCTTGCCCGTGACGCTGGACGGATCAAAGCCCGGCGAGTCCATCACGTACAAACCTTGCTTGGGCACTGTGTCCGCGTAGTCCAGGACACCGTCGAGGATCCCCGTTCCGGACTTGCTGACTGCCCCGAGTGATTTTTCGGTGATCGTGGTCAGCCCACCGGCTTTGTTGCCGATCGATGGGTTGTTGTCGATCTCGCCGCCGTACATCGCGACGTGCTGCTTCCACCAATCGACTTTGTCCATCAAACGCTGGGCCACCGATTCGTCACGCGAACGGGCGACGAGCAAGTGTTCAGCGCCGATCAGTTCCGTGGTCTCGCTGAGCACCGCCGCGCCCCCGTGAGCGACCATGCGATCGGCGAGTGCACCGACCAACGGATTCGCAGTCCATCCCGAATGGCCATCGCTGCCGCCGCATTCCAGAGCGAGTCGAAGGTGGCGAGCCGGGACCGTGGTTCGCGAATTTTGGTTGGCGATTTCAAGCATTGTTTCCAGATGCTTTTCCGCGCGATCGATCGTCGCACGCGTGCCGCCTTCGGCTTGCATGGTCAGCATCGTCGTCGAGACCGATTCCGATTCGGGCGAGGTGACCGGCAGCGACCGGGGATCGGAAATCGCGACCAATTGGTGATGTTCGCTCAGGTACTCGGGCGTCGTTTGTTCGCAGCCCAGTCCGATCGTCAGGCAGGATCCGACATTCGCGTGCCCGGCGTAGCCCTTGAGGACTCGGCCGAGCATTTGTTGTTTTTGACCGGC
>NZ_DDGH01000096.1:5893-6704 GCF_002337565.1 Rhodopirellula sp. UBA1907
TAGCGAAGCGCGCAGCCGGTCGTGTGCGTTCCGATCGCGATTCCATCCACGTTGGGGAATTCCGCCAAGCGTTCGGGAGGAAACCGGGCCGCGACATGGTGGCAAACCGTCGCACTGCAATTCACGCGAGCCAGAATCTGAACGTAATTTCGCGTGCCGACCTGGCCGTCTGGTCGCACGAATCCTTGCCAAGTTTTCTCGGCGGGAACGGTTGGCTTTTTCGCGGGAGCGGATTTTGAGAAAGCGGTTCCGACCAGCGACCGCCAATCCGAATCGACTTGATGAGCGTCAACCAAATTGTGCGAGTGCACGTGTTCACCGACGCCGATGTCGCAGGAAGCTTTGCCGATCGGCTGGCCAAATTTGATCACCAATTCGCCGGCGGGAATCGCTTGAGCGGCGACTTTGTGTCCGGCGGGAACGGCGGACCCTGCGATGCGGAGGTTGCCGATCGTTTCGCCTGCCACCAAGGCCCGGGCGGCCATCCAAACGTTGTCGCCATCATGCAGTCGGACCACGCCGTGGTCGGTTCCGTTGGACCCGCCGCCGTCCGAATCATTCATCGTTGGACCGGCTGCTCCGGGACCTTCCGCGTCGGCATTGGGATTTGGCGTGGAGGCGGATTGTGGGTCGGTGCCAGTCATCTATTGAGCGGTGGTGGTTGGAATTTTCCGAGCTGCTACCATTTTCACTTCTGGGCAGTCTGACAGACCCCGGACTCGCTCGCCATCATGGCGAGGAGACGTACCTTCGCATTCCTTTCGCTTGCCAACTGGGCTGAACCCCCGATGAAAATTCACGAGTATCAAGG
>NZ_DDGH01000096.1:6844-7825 GCF_002337565.1 Rhodopirellula sp. UBA1907
CACGAGTATCAAGGCAAACAGCTTTTCCGAACCGCCGGCGTTCCGGTCCTGGAAGGGCACATGGTGACGACGCCTGACGAAGCAGCTGCCGCATACGACAAGCTCGGTGGCAAAATCGCAGTCGTCAAGGCTCAGATTCACGCTGGCGGGCGTGGCAAAGGCAATGTCATCGACAACCCGGACCAAAAGGGCGTCGTTCTGGTCAAATCGGCCGAAGAAGCCAAAGCGGCAGCCGAAGGATTGTTGGGCAACAAGTTGGTCACGATTCAAACCGGGCCCGAAGGCCAAACGGTTTCGAAGGTCTTCGTCGAAGCCGGATGCGATATCGCTCGTGAATTGTATTTGGGCATCGTGGTCGACCGTGCGGGAAGCAAGCCCGTTCTGATGGTCAGCACCGAGGGCGGTGTCGAGATCGAAACCGTCGCGGAAGAAACTCCCGAGCTGATCTTCAAAGAACACTTCGATCCCGCCGTAGGGCTGGATGGTTACCAGGTTCGCAAGCTTTGCAAAAAGCTCGGCATCGAAGGTGCTGCCGCCAAGAGTGCTTACAAATTCATGACCGCGATGTGTCGTTTCTTCGTCGATTTCGATTGCGAAATGGCGGAGATCAACCCGCTCGTGATCACCGGCGACGGCGAAATGGTGGCTCTGGATGCGAAGGTCACCTTTGATGAGAACGCGATGTTCCGTCACAAAGACTTGGAAGAGCTGCGTGACCTCAGTGAAGAGGAAGAGTCCGAGTTGCGGGCCAAAAAGGCTGGGCTCAGCTACGTCAAGCTCGATGGAAACATCGCTTGCTTGGTCAACGGAGCCGGACTGGCGATGTCGACGATGGACATCATCAAGTACCACGGTGGCGAACCGGCCAACTTCTTGGACGTCGGTGGTGGAGCCAACGCGGCTCAGGTGACCGAAGCGTTCCGGATCCTGTTGTCCGATCCCAATTGCAAGGGTGTTTTGGTCAACATCTTCGGCGGGATC
>NZ_DDGH01000096.1:7953-8334 GCF_002337565.1 Rhodopirellula sp. UBA1907
TGGTCAACATCTTCGGCGGGATCGCTCGTTGCACAACGATCGCGGGAGCACTGATCACGGCTAGCAAAGAAGTTGGGTTCAACGTTCCTTTGGTAGTGCGTTTGGAAGGAACCGAAGTCGAGGAAGGCCGCAAAATGCTGGCGGAAAGCGATGTCGACATCATCAATGCGATGGATTTGACCGACGCGGCGAAAAAGATCGTCGCGGCAACTGCGTAGTGGCGTCATCGCTGCTGTTGGCTATGAGCTGTCGGCTTCTAGCTTCTTGAATCAACCCTCCAATCACACCTCCTGCTGCTGGCCAATCGCCGGCGGCTAATCGCTAAGAGCTTTCTTCCATGAGTATTCTGGTCGACAAAAACACCAAGGTCATCTGCCAGGG
>NZ_DDGH01000096.1:8553-8908 GCF_002337565.1 Rhodopirellula sp. UBA1907
AACACCAAGGTCATCTGCCAGGGGATCACTGGCAACGCCGGGAAATTTCACTCTCTCGGGTGCCGCGATTACGGCACTCAAATGGTCGGCGGTGTCACGCCCGGCAAAGGTGGCCAAGACGTCGAAGGCATTCCTGTTTTTGATACCGTCGAAGAAGCGGTCCAGAAAACCGGCGCCGACGCGACGATGATTTTCGTCCCGCCGCCGTTCACCGCGGACGCCATCTTGGAAGCCGTTGACGCTGGCATTCGCGTTATCGCCGCCATCACCGAAGGCGTGCCTGTCATCGACATGGTCCGAGTTTATGAAAAGGTCAAAGCCAGCGGATCGACGCTGATCGGCCCCAACTGCCCCG
>NZ_DDGH01000096.1:9099-9443 GCF_002337565.1 Rhodopirellula sp. UBA1907
TGCAAAATCGGCATCATGCCCGGTTACATCCACAACCCCGGCAAAGTCGGCGTGATGAGCCGCAGTGGAACTCTGACCTATGAAGCCGTTTGGCAAACCAGTTCGCTGAAACTCGGCCAAAGCACGTGCGTCGGTTTGGGTGGCGACCCGATCGTCGGAACGAACTACATCGATTTGTTCAAGATGTACCAAGAAGACGACCAAACCGAAGCGATCTTGATGATCGGTGAAATCGGTGGCAGTGCCGAAGAAGAAGCTGCCGCGTTCGTCAAAGAGCATGTGACCAAACCGGTCGCCGCCTTCATCGCTGGTCGTACCGCACCTCCCGGAAAACGCATGGGCCA
>NZ_DDGH01000096.1:9660-9866 GCF_002337565.1 Rhodopirellula sp. UBA1907
GCATGGGCCACGCCGGTGCGATCATCAGCGGCGGCAAAGGCACGGCCGAAGAAAAGGTCGCCGCGTTGGAAGACGCCGGCATCGTCGTCGCCCCTTCGCCAGCCGAAATGGGCGAAGCCGTCGTCAAAGCCATGTCGAAGTAGTTCCGACGAATGGCAGATCAATCTGCCGCACCGGAACCAACCTGTAGCACGGCGGTCCCCGCC
>NZ_DDGH01000096.1:10074-33587 GCF_002337565.1 Rhodopirellula sp. UBA1907
TAGCACGGCGGTCCCCGCCGTGAATCCAACTTGTGTCTTGTATCCCCGTGTGGATGCTTGATCAGTGTTCGAGGTCATCCGATTCGGCAAAGCGTCCGGTCGGAACCGGGCCGACTCGCTGCGTCGGGGAATGAAGTGGCAGTTCCACCGCGAGTGCCACCGTGGCGGGCTGTCATCCGTGAGCTTCTGAAGCGTTGGCGGGATTCGCTGATTTGGCGTAAGTTCTTATTGGGTAGTGCCTTGCGTCGTGTTCTTTGTGGCGCGGCACGGCGATTGCTTATTCGGCGGCTTCAACGAACAAAGCTGCCATTTTGGTTGGCCGTGACGTCGGACCGCTTGCGAGATCGGTCTGATCAGTCAGCCAATAAGGGGCAGCCCCACCACACATTTCCCCCACATCTCGACTCAATACCACGAAAGGTGTCACGGACATGGCTGCAGCCACCAAGAGTGCAACCAAAATTCGTTTGCAACCCCTCGGCGAACGCATCGTTGTTCAGCGTGAGGAAAGCGAAACCACGACTGCCGGCGGCATCGTGCTTCCCGATTCGGCCAAGGAAAAACCCGCTCGCGGAACCGTTGTGGCCTTGGGCACCGGCAAATTGCTGGACGACGGCAGCCGAGCTGACTTCCAACTGGCCACCGGCGACCGCGTGTTGTTCAGCAGCTACGCCGGCGAAACTGTCGAAGTTGATGACACCGAATACCTGCTCATGCGAGAAGACGACGTCCTGGCCGTGATCGAGTGATCTCGACGGCTCGGCGAACACGTCGATCTGAAACCCATCTCTGCAAACCTTTAATTCTGATAGACAACCATGCCAAAAATCATTGCCTTTGACCAAGAAGCACGCGAAGCGATTCGCCGCGGCGTGTCCAAGCTCGCTCGCACCGTCAAAGTCACCTTGGGACCCAAGGGTCGCAACGTGATTTTGCAAAAGAGCTTCGGCAGCCCCACCGTGACAAAAGACGGCGTGACCGTTGCCAAGGAAATCGAACTGGAAGACCCCTATGAAAACATGGGTGCGTCGATGGTTCGCGAAGTCGCTAGCAAGACCAGCGACGTTGCCGGTGACGGAACGACCACCGCAACCGTGATGGCCGAAGCGATCTTCAACGAAGGCCTCAAAGCCGTCGTCGCTGGTGTCAACCCAATCCAAATGAAGAGCGGCATCGAAACCGCTGTCTCGGACATCACCGAGCAACTTCACAGCATGGCGGTCAAAGTCAAAGACCAAGAAGCCATGGCCAACGTCGCGACCATCGCCAGCAACAACGACCGTGAAATCGGAACGTTGCTCGCCGACGCGATGAGCAAGGTCGGCAAAGACGGCGTCATCACCGTCGACGAAGGCAAGAGCCTGCAGACCGAACAAGAATGGGTCGAAGGCATGCAGTTCGACCGCGGCTACTTGTCGCCTTATTTCGTGACCGACTCGACCAGCATGGAAGTCGTTCTTGAAGACGCCTACGTCTTGGTCTTCGAAAAGAAGATCAGCAACATCAAAGACATGGTGCCGTTGCTTGAAAAAGTCGTTCAACAAGGCAAGCCATTGTTGATCATCGCCGAAGACGTCGACGGCGAAGCACTCGCAACGCTCGTCATCAACCGTCTGCGTGGCACGTTCACCGTGTGTGCTGTGAAGGCACCTGGCTACGGCGATCGTCGCAAAGCCATGATGGAAGACATCGCGATTTTGACCGGTGGTCAAGCGATCTTCGAAGCTCTTGGCGTCAAGCTGGAAAGCGTCGACCTGCCACAACTTGGTCGTGCCAAGAAGATCATCGTCGACAAAGACAACACGACGGTCATCGAAGGTGGCGGCAAGAGTGCTGACATCAAGGCTCGCATCGACCAAATTCGTCGCGAAATCGAGCTCAGCACCAGCGATTACGATCGCGAAAAATTGGAAGAGCGTTTGGCCAAGTTGGCCGGCGGTGTTGCCAAGGTGAACGTCGGTGCGGCGACCGAAAGCGAAATGAAAGAAAAGAAGGCTCGCGTCGAAGATGCATTGCACGCGACTCGCGCTGCCGTCGAAGAAGGCATCCTGCCCGGTGGTGGCGTTGCTTTGCTGCGTGCCAGCGGCAAAGTCAAACCTGCTGACACTCTGAGCGATGACCAATTGGTCGGTTACAACATCGTTCTGCGTGCTTGCCGTGCTCCGTTGACCATGATCAGCGAAAACGCTGGCCAAGACGGCGGCATCGTCTGCGAAAAAGTTTTGGCGATGAAGGGCAACGAAGGCTACAACGCGTTGACCGACGTCTACGAAGACTTGGTCAAGTCCGGTGTCATCGACCCAACCAAGGTGACTCGCACCGCATTGGGCAACGCAGCCAGCGTCGCAACCTTGTTGCTGACCAGCGACGCGTTGGTTGCAGAGAAGCCTGAAAAGAGTGGCAAGGCCGGCCACGGTGGCGACCACGACATGTATTGATCCAGTCGGGCCGAACGTTCGGTTCAGCCCTCTGTGTTCCAAACATCAAACCCTTCGCTGTTCTTCGGCGAAGGGTTTTTTGTTGGTTGTATGGTTCCACGCAATCATGATCGCGACCAACAACATCATCGAGCTTCGGTGGCTATGTTTGGATGTGAAGTTATCTGTGTGTCCTTCCTCTCACATCGCTCATGTTCGTCAACCAATCCAAGTTGCCGCATCTTCTGTTGCCGGAACACTACAGCAGCCAGTCGCAACATGAGGTCGAGTTGGAGACGATGTTCCGGCCGCAGTGGCATTGGGTTGGTTCGTTGCATGACGCTCCCGACGATGGGGACTTCTTCACCCGCGAACTGTTTGGCGTTCCCATTTTGGTGCGGAACCACCAAGGTGCTTATCACTGCTTTCTCAATGTTTGTCCCCACCGGCACAGCACACTGTCGAACGAACGCTGCGGCAGCAGTCCGACATTGAAGTGCCAATACCACGGATGGGAGTTCAACGTCGATGGTTCAAGTGGTCGTATTCCGGATGCGAAGAACTTCCGCCCGATGAGTGGCGGTCCGGAGTGTTTGAAGAAGTTTTCAGTCTCCGTTCACGGGCCTTTGATTTTTGTATCGCTACATCAGAGTTGTCCGCCACTGACTGATCAATTCAAACCGTTTGCGACGGTGACGGAAGAGTTTTCAGGTGATCGCTGGGCTCATGCCGAGACCTGGCATTACGATTTCCCCGCGAACTGGAAAGTGGTGGCGGAGAATACGGTCGAGTCGTATCACCTGGAATCAGTGCATACGGATAGCTTTCGGTTTGAACCGGAAGATGAAATCGAGCACGAAATTCATGATGGCGGAACGATCATGCGTGCCACGATTCATGCATCGCCGAACGCGATGCGTTTTTCGCGGTGGGTGACATCGCAGCTCCATCCCGATTGCTCCCCGCGGTACCGGATGTATCACCTATTTCCACATCTGTTTTTGATGCGGGCCGACGCGATGCTGCAGGCGATGGTGTTGATGCCGACGTCCCCGATAACTTGTCGGGCGACTGTGTCCGTCTTTGTGCTTCGACGCGAGCAGGAAACGGCGTGGTCGAAATGGCTGACTCGTTTTTGGGGCCGCATCAAAACATCTGCTGTCAAGAAAATCTTGGCGGAGGATGCGTCGCTCTATCCCGGAATTCAAATGGGAATGGAGCACAGTCCGTTCAAGGGATGCGTCAGCGCACGCGAAGAACTTGTGCATGCCCTGCAAAACCATGTGGCCGAAAAGTGTGGTTTGCAATTGGAGTCCTCCTATGAGGCAGTGACTGTCGGCTTGGGTGGGCCGAGCAGCGACGAAGGTGGGCGATGAGTCAGTGGCCCACAGCGACGGTTCGCTACGTGTTGATCGGCTATGTGCTGATTCCGTTGGCGATCAACGTCGCGATTAATGTGTTTTTGGGATGGTTACTGTTTCTGGATCAGGAATCGGTTCCGGTGTGGGAATTCCCGCAAAGCGTTGCGATGGAAGTTGTTGGCACCGGCTTTCTGTTGCCGTTGATCACGGCGATGATCAGTTCTCGAGTGCTGCTCCGGCACCTTCGTTCTGGGATCGTGCAGCCGGTTCCCAAAACGGAAGTAGGCTCCGGAGTCGTATCGCGATCATTGAGTTGGGTGGGCAGGGGTTTGCAAGGGGCATCGTTTGGCGGTTGCTTGTTGTTTTCGGTGGTGGCGTTTCCGTTTTTGACGATCCCGGCGTTCCTTGCGCTGCTGGGCTTCCCCGACGATTCAGTGGGCCTGTTCACGTTGATCGCGATGAAGGCCGTCTACGCGGGATTGTGTGGTCTGGTGGTGACCCCAGTGATCGCGGTCGGGTTGCTTCGCGATGGCAATCATTCACTGGAGTGAGGCCGGGCCGATTCGTACTCGCGGTCGGTTTCGTTTTGCCTGCGGATCCGGAACAAGTGAATTCGCCGAATCGGAGTCGATTTCGGTTCGGCTTTGGCCGATGAGTGGTGAGTTGAGTGTCTGGGAAATTGCCGCCGCGGTGGCTGTTCTTTGATCGACTCGATGCTGCCCTTTGGGGCATGTCCGAGGGCAGAAGGTCCGATGAGCGTGGTCCCGGGCTGATTCCGCCTCCGCGAAATTCGTGGAATCCCGTGAATTCCTTGGGACGACACGATCGGAAGAAGTCCGTCGGGGTTGCAAATTTTTGCTCTGAGCCGTACTTTTTGCCTTCCTTTCCCGCCCCGCCTGCGTTTTGGCAGGGCGTATCCTTTACCCAGTTCACTGCATTTTGGGGCGAAGGGCACCGAAATCACGCGTTTTCGCGTCGTTTTCACCGCTCTGGGGCTGCTGTTTTCCTGTTTGTTGGAAAGCCAGTTCTCCGAACCCGCAATGGACCAAATCCCGGAGATGCCGCGAATATGCGCGGCAAATATTCTGATGGCGAATGAAATTGTCAAAGAGATGATTGAAGCTGGTGTCCACTTTGGTCACCGCACCAGTCTCTGGAATCCGAAGATGGCTCCTTACATCTTCGGCAAGAAGAACCAAATCCACATCCTCGACATTCGCGAAACGCTTCGCGGTTTGCTTCGAGCGAAGAAGTATCTGTCGCAAGTCGCCGCTGGCGGCAGCTTGATCCTGTTCGTCGGTACCAAGCGTCAAGCTGGTGAAGCCGTCGAAGAGCAGTCGCTGCGTTGCGGCATGCCTTTCGTCAGCGAGCGTTGGCTCGGTGGCACGCTGACCAACTTCCGCACCATTCGCAGCCGTCTGGGCCGTTTGGAAGAGCTGGAAGCACTGCGTGCTGGCGACGGCATCAACGACTACAGCAAGAAAATGCAATCATCGCTGAACCGCGAATATCGCAAGATGTATCGCAACCTGAACGGTCTGCGAACGATGAACCGTTTGCCAGAAGTCATGTTCATCGTTGACCCCGGCAAAGAACGCAACGCAGTTCGCGAAGCCAAACGATTGGGCATCACAACTGTTGCTCTGATCGATACCGACAGCGACCCAAGCCAAATCGATTTGCCGATTCCAGGCAACGATGACGGGATCCGCAGCGTTGAAATGATCATGCGTGAATTGGCCGACGCCGTGATTGCTGGCAAGGGACAAACCCAAACCGAAGCGGCACCGAACGCACAAGCTGCTCCTGAAGCCGCCGCGCCAGCAGAGCAACCTGCTGAAGAAGCTGCCGCCGCGTCAAGCGAAGGCTGATCTCGACCCCACATTCACTGAATTCAATCAACGATTAGGAAACAGAAACATGACGACGATTTCCGCTAAGGCGGTGAGCGAACTTCGCAAGTCCACCGGCGCTGGGATGATGGACTGCAAGAAGGCACTGGAAGAATCCGGTGGCGACTTGGACGGCGCAATGGACTACCTCCGCAAGAAAGGCCAAAAGGTCGCCGCGAAACGTGCGGACCGCGAAGCTTCCGAAGGCGTCGTGGCTGCCGTGGTCGAAGGCAACAAAGGTCTGCTTCTGTCGCTTGGTTGCGAAACCGATTTCGTTGCTAAGAACGAAGCGTTCATCGAGTTGACCAACACCATCGCCAAGATGGCTTTCGATGCTGATTGCAAAACCGTCGATGACGTCAATGCACTCGAAATTGACGGGACGACTGTCAAGGAACGTTTGGTCAACGAAACCGGCAAGGTCGGTGAAAAGATCGAAGTGACGAACCTGGAAGTTGTTGAAGGCGAAAAATTGTCTTCGTACATCCACGCGGGTGCGAAGATCGGCGTTTTGGTTTCTTACAAAGATGGCTCAAAAGACGGTGCGGATCAGTTCTTCCGCGGCGTTTCGATGCACATCGCTGCTATGAAACCACAGATCCTCGATCCAAACGAATTCGACGAAGATTTCGTTCAGAAAGAAACCGAAGCTCTTCAGGCTCAGATCAACGCTGAGAATGAGTTGAACGAGAAGGAAAACCTCGGCAAGCCGATGAAGAACGTTCCTCAGTTCGCTAGCCGTCGCCAACTGACTCCTGAAGTCTTGGCTGCGACTGAAGAAGCCATCAAGGCTGAACTGAAGGCCGAAGGCAAGCCTGAGAAGATCTGGGACAAGATCGTTCCTGGGAAGCTCGAGCGTTTCATCGCCGACAACACTTTGCTCGATCAAGAGCGTTGCTTGTTGAGCCAGTTCTACGCCTTGGATGACACCAAGACCGTGGAAGCTGCGATCAAAGAATTCCACCCCGAAGCCGAAGTGGTGGCCTTCAAACGTGTCTCCGTCAACTGATCGTTGAACCGAGAATTTGAAACACAAAACGCCTTGCTCATGGCTTTCATGAGCAAGGCGTTTTTTTGTAATCCAAGCGTAGCCGAATTCGCGGAGAATTCGGACTCTTCTACAAATCCAACGTCTGCAACAACGACATCGTCGCGACGCCATAGAACGTGTATTCGACGTCCGGAGTTTGATCGAGAGCGAAACCGACGAAGCCGCCGTCACGCTGCATCGACTCGGCATAGCTTTGCAAACGCGGTGCATTCAAACGCGAGGCGGCACCAAGGTCGACCAGCGTGATCAGCCCGGTGCAGGAACTCAGCAGGTCCGCAAACGGGATCCGAGTGTTCGCGGCCAATCCGCCTTCATCGCCTTGCATCTCGAGCAGAAATTCGATCGTGTTGGTTTGCTCGGTCGGATCCAAATGGCCGAGCGTCTTGAGCGATCCAATCGCCGCGGCAGTTGGGTTCACACCCGCTCGTTTCGCGACGCGAATTTCTCGGTAGCCGCCATCGGGTTGGTTTTGGCTCGCTAAAAAACGCAAGACGCCTTCCACATCCGGAACGGGAACTTCCATCAGTTCGTGGCAAAGGACTGACAGGAACGTTTGATAGGTGCTGCCCGCACGGCCTTCGGGTGTTTTCGCGAATCCGCCATCTTGAGTGCGAAGTTTGGCCAGCAACGCGGCGACGTTGTCCCGCCACTGATGGTCTTCGTCGGAGATCACGACAACGCCCGATGCCATTTCGAGGATGGCGGCGGCGAAGATCAGCGACATCAGGTCGACGATGGAGTCTCGTTTCTGCATCCGTTGTCGCAGGAAGATGCCGGCAGCTTCGGCTATTTCGGAATCCAGTTCTCCAAGCACCCAAAGCGTTCGCAATGCGAAGCTGGTGTAGTAAGGATCGCTTTCGCCCTCACGGCCAGCGAATCCACCATCGTCGCGTTGACAGTTCTTCAGCCAGTTGGCGTGGCGAGAACGGATGTCGGGATTCAAGCGGCTCGCACCGACGGACAATCGAAGCGTCAGTTCTTGCAGATAGCCACTCAAATCAAATTGCCAACAAGATGTCCAGCATTTCCGCTGCGGTTGAAATCACACGCGAGGAAGCTTGGAACGCGCGTTGGTAAGAGATCATCTTAATCGACTCTTCGTCGATGTTCACACCGGTGATCGCGAGGTGCTGACTTTGGAGAGAAGCGTACAAATCGTTCAGCCCATCGGTCGCACTTTTCTGCACGCTGATTTCGCGTCCCAGGGTCGAGATGGCCTGTTCGTGCATCCCGCGAATCGAACGGTTGCCGAGTTCGTCTAGTGGTTCATCAACGATGTCCAACAGGTTGTAGAGCGTGTTTGTGTCGGCGTTGATGCCGCCTTCGGAAATCGCCAGCAAATCGATGTCGTCTTTCACGACGGAGTTCACGGCGATGTCCACCGCCGATGTTCCGGTGAAGAACGTGTTCATTCCAGCTGCGGCGAGGAAGCCACTGGTGTCTTCGCCAAAGGTGAATTTGGATGTCGCCGAATCACTGTCGATTCGCACTCGCCCGTCGCCCGAGATCGATGCGGTCACGCCTTCAACCGCATTGATGTCGGCAACGATCGATGAGATGGTCGAGTCGTCGATCGTTCCCAGATTTCGAACGTTGATTCGCGTGGTGCTGATCAGTTCACCGCTGGTGTCGACGATGTTGAAATCGAAGCTGCCATTGTTGGGTTCAAATGGCAGTTCAGCGGCACTCAGCGGAACGCCCGGTTCACTGGTGTTGCTGGACACCAAGGATGAGAAACCGGTACGACCTTGGCCTTGAGAGTGGACGCTGTTGACTCCACGAATCAGGGCCGCCGCCATGTGATCCAGGTTCTCGACGTAGTCTCCAAAGACACCGCTTCGAGCTTCGATGGCAGCACCGAGTTTCCCGCCCTTCGCTTTGAGTGGTGCGTCGGTATCGACAATTCGAACTTCCAATCCGCCGGCATCCTCGTCGTAGGCCGAGTAAACCTCGCGGCGATTGCCATCGGCGATCAGGTAGTCTCCGCCGACGAACACGCTGACGTTACCGGACGCCTGTTCTTGGAAGTTGATGTTGACGTAACTGGCGAGTTCTTCGAGGTCGCGATAGCGTTGGTCGCGAAGACCGGTTGCGTCGCTTCCGAGTGTCCCGCCGCCTTCGATGGTTGCAATCTCGACGTTGAGCTGTGCGATTCGTTCGGTCAGTCGATTGATCTGCGTGGCGGCATCGTCTACTTCCGCGTTCCAGCCGTCTTGCAGTTCGCCGGCTCTGGTCCGGATTTGTTTCATGCTGGTGGCGAGAGCTTCGCCTTGGATGATCACAAATTCACGGGTGGCCGCGTCGTTGGGCTGCGTCGACAGGTCATGCAGTGCGTTGTTAAAAAGACTGAATTGCTCGTTCAATCCGCCGCCATCAAGGTCCGTGATTAACGTTTCGAGTTGGCCGTAGGCCGAACTGAGCGAGTCCGCACCGGCCGCCGCAGTCTTGGCGTTGAACATCCGTTCGGCCAACTGCTGGTCGATGACCTGCACGACACCGGTGGCGCGGACACCGTGACCTTGGATCAAGTTGCCCTGGCGATAGGCCACCGCGGGCGTCTGTTCGAGACGCTGGCGGATGTAGCCTTCGGTGTTGGCGTTGGCGATGTTGTTGCCAACGACTTGCAGTCCAATCTGGGCCGCGTCGAGTGCGCCCTTTGATTGTTGAATGGTGCCGAACAGCCCCATGGTCGTCTCGCGAAAGTGTGAAGCCGAACGATCGTGCGCGCACACGTGTATTCGTTGGATCGGCACACTCGGGCGTTAAACTTGACCCAATCGGCTCAACAGTAAACAAAGCCTTCGCGTGGGTAGCGGTCGTGCTTGGCGATTTGGCGATGGTCCACGCGATTCCAACCGGACCAAGCACCCACACCCGCCAGAACGGCGTCCAAAGCGTCGCCACCAGGATTGCTCAAGATCACCCGTCGTCGGTGAGCGGAGATTTGAATGATCTCTCGAAGGCCGCGGAGGATTTGCTGGCGCGTTCGAAGATGGACCGCGTCGATTGGCTTATTCCCGGTTTGCTTGTATCGCTGGTGAGGCAGCTGCATTCGTTTCAGCGTTGACGAAGGACAGGCCTCAACCACGATGTTGCGTATGGCGGTGGAGGCTTTGCCGGTCATCGATCGGGCGAGCTTGTCCGCTTGGAATGGCATGACGGTGGTTGTGGGCGAATCCTTGATTGGTAGCAAGACGTCTCGCATGCCGTGAAACGTTTGGTAGATGATTCGGTAGTGGTAGCAATCAAAAGGCGTTTGCGTTTCGCGATCGGATTCACGACGAATGTGAATCGCGCCGGATCGCTGGCGAGCCAATTCCACCAGTAACCGCCCATAGCTTTTCGCGTCGCCTGAGTGAATCGCGACATGGTTCAGTTGATCGTTCCAGCTTCCCAGATCCAGCTCGACCGGCAATCCAAACGGAAAGTCCATTCCCCACAGGGCATCCTTGCTGGCCATGATTCGATTCGTCAGCCACGGATAGACGCGTTCTCGTTCGTCCTGCCCGGCGACCCGCCCGAGTGGTTGAAGATCCACCAGCTTCAGCGGCGGCGAAGTGGAGCAATTCGGCGAAATCTGAATTTCGGCGATCCAGGCGTTCTTTCCAGCCAAGGCGGCACCGCTGAAGTCGACCCCGAACACGGTTTGGAAGCAAACCTTGGCCCCAGAAGTGCGAAACATCGCTCCGTACGTGTCTCGCTTCACGTTGACCAAGTTTTGTTCTCCAGTGACAATTCGGTTACGGAAGTCTTCGAACCCATTTCGTTTTTCCCGCTGAAACTACCTCATGAGTACCGCCCCGTCGCAGCAACACGCCTCCGCCCAAGTCCCCGATCCCCGCGGGCGATTTGGCGATTTTGGTGGCCGTTTCGTTCCTGAAACACTCACGCGGGCACTCGATGAGCTCTCCGAAGAGTACGAGAAGGCCAAGCTTGATCCCGAATTCCAGCGTGAATTGGACGGCTTGCTGAAGACCTTTGTCGGTCGTCCCAGCCCGCTGTACCACGCCAAACGGTTGTCGTCGGCCGTTGGCGGAGCCCAGATTTGGTTGAAACGCGAAGACCTCAATCACACCGGTGCTCACAAAATCAACAACACGATCGGGCAGGCTCTGCTGACGTTGCGAATGGGCAAAACCCGAGTGATTGCCGAAACGGGTGCCGGACAACATGGCGTGGCGTCGGCGACGGCGTGCGCTCACTTTGGGCTGCCCTGCACCGTTTACATGGGTGCCGAAGACATTCGGCGGCAAAAACCCAACGTCTTCAGCATGAAGTTGCTCGGCGCCAATATCTCGGCCGTCGAGTCCGGTTCGCGAACGTTGCGGGACGCGGTCAATGAAGCGATGCGAGACTGGATGGCTTCGGTCGAGAACACCCACTACATCATCGGCAGCGTGATCGGTCCTCACCCGTTCCCCATGATGGTTCGCGATTTTCAATCGGTGATCGGTCGCGAAACTCGCGAGCAGTGCCGGGACACGTTTGGGCGTTTGCCCGACTGCGTCGTTGCCTGCGTCGGTGGTGGCAGCAACGCGGCCGGCATGTTCTATCCGTTTGTGGAAGATGAAGGCGTGCGAATGGTCGGCGTCGAGGCTGGCGGTCGATCCGCAACAGCCGGTGATCATGCGTCGCCATTGTCATACGGAAACCCCGGTGTCTTGCACGGCAGTTACAGCTACGTGATGCAGGACGAAGATGGTCAAACATGCGACGTGCATTCGATGAGCGCTGGGTTGGACTATCCCGGTGTTGGTCCAGAACACAGTTATTGGAAAGACACCAAACGCGTTGACTACATCGATTGTCGTGACGATGAGGCGATGACCGCGTTTGAACGATTGGCATCCAGCGAAGGTATCTTGGCAGCGTTGGAAACGTCCCATGCGGTCGCCAAAGCCATCGAGATCGCTGGCAAGATGTCGGACCAAGAACACCTGGTGATCTGCTTGTCCGGGCGAGGCGACAAGGACTCGATGGAAATCGCTCGTCTTCGCGGCGAAGAGTGGTGAGCCACGGATGCGTCTGACCTTTCGTTGGACGTCCTCTCACGACTTTTTGCAGATATCACCTGACCGTTTGACTCTTCTTCTCTGATTGTATGTCCGCCCAAGACCGTACCCTGGATCACTACCAGGAATTGATGACCATCAACGCCACATCGCATGTGTTGCGAACCGGCCGTGAACTGGGGTTGTTCGACGCTTTGTTGGAAGGCCAGAAAACGTTGGAGGCACTGGCGGAACGCACGGGTTTGCCTGAGTCGCGGTTGTTGCTGTTGCTGCGACCTCTGACGTCGGTGGGCATCATCGAGAAGTATGCCGAGGACTATGCGATCTCATCGGTGGCTCGACTGTTGTGCCAATACGACGCGGACTTGGGCGACGCGGTTTGGCGAGAGGCTCCCACAGCTTTGAAATCGGAATCGCAATCGTCCGCCGAAACCGCTGTCCCGCAAAGCCGTTTTGATTCCATCGCCGCGACTCAGTGGGTGCACACGCCCGCGGCGATGCAGGCGGCCGAGATCTTGGACTTTGGACCGACGCCGGGAGAAGAGGGCGAAGGCGAGGGCACGGTTCTGAGTTCTGATGAATCGAAACCCCAGACCTTGCTGGACCTGGGATGTGGTTCAGCGGTTTGGAGCTGTGCGGCGGCTCACCGTGATCCTCAATTGAGCGTCACGCTGGTCGACCATCCCGGTGCCTTGGAAGCCGCCATGGCAACGGCCAATTCAATCGAGTTGGGTGATCGCTTCGAATCGATCGAAGGTGATGCGCTCACCGCGGAGTTGCCGGAAGGCCAGTTTGACCATGTGCTGATCGCTCAACGACTCAACAGCTACTCGCCCGATCAAATTCGCCTGATGTTGCAACGTGCGACGTCAGCGGTGAAGCCCGGCGGACGAGTGATCGTGATTGATTCGTTTGAAGGTCCGAACCGACCGAGTCTGGCAGAGTCGATCGAAGCGTTGCGGATCGGAATCGAAACCGCAGGCGGTGCGGTGCCCGAGCTGAAAGAGGCTCAGGAGCGAATGAAAGATGCCGGGTTGGAATCGATCCAGTTCACCTTCATCGCCGCCAGTCGCGTTGGTTTGGGATTGATGACGGGAATCAAGCCGTGATGGTTTCCAAGCCTTCGTCGCGAGACGCGAGTGTGCCAGTCGGATCTGACATGGGTGAGGATCCGTGGTTGTGGTGGCGAGACCGAATGCCGGTAACCAAACATTGGGCTTACTTTGATCACGCGGCCGTGGCTCCGATCAGCCAACCCGCCGCGGAAGCCCTTCGTTCATTTGCTGATGTTGCCGCATCGCACGGGGACGTCCACTGGATGGATTGGTCCAACGCCGTCAATCGACTGCGATACTTGACGTCGGATTTGATTCATTGCGACAAGGAAGAAGTCACCTTGGTTCCCAATACCACCACGGGAATCAATCTGGTTGCCGAAGGTTTGGATTGGAAACCCGGTGACAACATGGTTGTTCCGGAGAGCGAGTTCCCAAGCAACCTGTATCCATGGCTCAACCAGCAATCTCGCGGCGTTGAGATTCGAATCGTTCCGCGTCGTGAAGGGCGCGTCGAAGTGGCTGATTTGATGGGTCAGGTCGATGAACGCACGCGGTTGATTTCGGTCAGTTGGGTTGGTTACGCCAGCGGCTTTCGTGTGGATCTGGATCGATTGGTGAACGAAGCCCACGAACGCGGCGTGCTGGTGTTCCTCGATGCGATCCAGGGTTTGGGCATGTACCCGCTCGACATGCGAACCTGCGATGTCGACTTCGTGGCCGCCGATGGACACAAGTGGTTGCTGGGACCCGAGGGAGCCGGGGTGGCGGTGATTCGCAAACGCCATTTGCATTCGCTGCGTTGTCCGACTGTGGGTTGGAAGAGCGTTGAGAACGCTCACCTGTTTTCAGGATCCAAGTTTGAGTTGCGTGAGGACGCATCTCGTTTCGAGGGCGGTTCGCTGAACCAATCGGGAATGATCGCATTCGCGGCCAGTTTGGAGATGTTCACCGCCGTTTCACAGCGATTCGGTGCCGACGCGATAGGAAACCGCGTTTTGGAACGTGCTCAGCGTCTTCGCACGATGCTGACTCAGGCCGGTGCGAAGTTGTTGTTTGGCCCGTGGGATGAGACACCTCACGCCAGTGCGATCACGACGTTTGAAGTGCCGGGGGAATCGCCCGACGATTTTCGCACTCGGGCGCTCGATGCGGGCGTGGCGATCAGTTGTCGCGGTGGCGGCATTCGGGCCAGCGTTCATGTCTATAATGACGACGCGGATTTGCAACGACTGGCCGATTTGGTCGCCTCGTCCCCCGCTGTCTCTTCTTCCAATCCAGCGCGGAGCTGATCTGTTTTGACTCTGAACTCCTCCCATGACGCGGGTGAGCTTTCGCACTCCATCGCTGTTTACACCGGGTCATTCGATCCCGTCACGCTTGGGCATTTGCACATCATTGAACGTGCATCGAAGTTGTTTGACACGTTGGTGGTCGGGATCGGCATCAATGCCGACAAGAAGTCTTTGTTCAATCCGGAAGAACGCATCGAGTTAGTGCAAACGATCTCGAATCACTTGCCCAACGTCCGTGTTCAAACCTTTGATGGTTTGGCGGTTGATTTCGTTCGTTCACTTGGGGCGGGCGTCATGGTGCGAGGCATCCGGCCGCTTACCGACATCGCGGGCGAGTTCACCATGATGATGGCCAATCGTCAGCTGGATGCAGATATTGAAACCGTGTTCTTGATGGCCGACGAACGGTTTGCTCACGTCAGTTCATCGCTGTTGAAACAGATCGCTGCACTCAGCGAAAACGACGATCACTTGGCGAAATTTGTACCTCGTCCAATCATTCCGTCATTGCGGGCCAAGCTGGCTGCTCCATCCGTGTGATCGTTCCGGGGATCCAATCGATGTCCGGAAACTCGCCACACTCTCAGTCGTCCTCGCCGACACGTGCCCGGCAGGTTCGCACGGCGATGTCAGAGCAGTTGCCGCCATGGGGTGTGTTGGTGCTGGAGAGTCATCACGCTCCCGATTTTTCGATGCAGTGGCGTGAGCACGCGTTCGTCAAAATCGTTTACTTCCTCAGCGGCGCGGGGATGTTTCACCTCGATGATCGAGTCATCGAATTCTCAGCTGGCGATGTGTTCGTGATTGCACCGCATCAGCGAAATCGAATTTGTGATGGCGAAGGAACACCGTCCAGTTTGTATGTCGGCTGCATTTGCGAGAATGTGTTGAAGGCGGAGCCCGTCACCGCAGAAAAGATTGCTTCGGGCAAGTTGTCGGGCGGTAGTCGGCAAACGCATTTTGTCGCCTCAACTTTGCGGCGGATGGTTTACACGCAAGACTTGGCATTGGCTTCGTGTGGCGTCGACATGATGATCGACGCTTGGCGTTTGCTTCGGGGCGTGACCGATTTCGATTGCAATCGAAAGGAAGGCGATGATGCGGTGGCTCTTGAGCCAAACAGCGTCGCTCATGCAACTGACGCCGAAATCGTCCAGCAATACATCGACGAGTTGCAGACATCGTTCTTGGAAGCAACGACGATTGATGCCGCTGCGAATCAACTCAACTTGTCTCGCCGCACCTTCACCCATCTTTTTCGTGAGCTGACGGGCACGACTTGGCTGCGACGAGTGCGAGAGCTCGGAATCGAGCACGCCAAGAAACTGTTGCAGGAAACCGATTTACCGATCGCGTCGGTTGCCTTCGAATCCGGTTTCGCTGACCTGTCGACTTTCTATCGAAGATTCACATCCATGGTCGGCCAATCACCGGCCGCCTATCGCCAGCAAGTGGAACGGTCTTCGTCCGAGTTGTGACGATCACGGTGAGAACACGTCAAACAGTGTGTCGGGAGGCGTGAGGCTTGCATCAGGCTTTTTGGGAGATGCTTTGGGAGCCGTCTTCTTTCTTGCCGCTTTCTTCTTCGGTTTTGTGGCTGAAGCGGCCGGTTTGGCGGATGACGCGGAGGCAGGTGAGTTGGTTTCACCCAGCCGGTGCACGTGGTATCCGTTCTCGGGAAGTGTTTCGGATGCCAAATCGACCAAGTGATCGTGGTGCGTGAATAGGATGACTTGAGTGGTGGTGGAGAGTTCCGAAAAGACCTTGAGTGCCGCAGCGGCCCGGCGATCGTCAAGCTGGATCAAGCAATCGTCGATGATCAACGGGATCGCATTGGCGTGAGCCAACTGATGTTTCAGCGACGCCAATCGCAACGCCAAATACAGAGCATCCGCAGTTCCCGTGCTCATGCGATTGGCGGGCACGTCGATCCCGTCTCGAACGCCAAACAGCGATGGTTTGTCGCTGTCGCCGTAGTCGACTCGCAATGATTGGTATTCTTTGCAGGTCAGCGTGGCGAAAAATGATTCTGCCTCGCGTAGCACGGGTTCTTGGTTTTGGTTGCGGTAGTGTTCCATGGCCCGTTGCAAGATCGACGCTGCCAATCGCAGACGGATGTACTCTTCCGATTCCCGTTGGAGTTTCCCGAGCGAGAACTGCATGTGTTGGGAGAGCTTGGATGCCTCGCTGCTTCCATCGATCGCACCCAGTCTTTGATTCAAACTCCAGAGTTCTTTTTGTGATGCCGAGAGTCTTTCGTCCAGTTCATCTTTCTTGTCAGTCAGCTGTTTGAGTTCTTCGACGATCATGGCGGGCTGCTGGTCCCGCAAAGATTCAACAAACGATTCGCGATCTTGACCACTCGCCCAATGATCCAACTGGGATTGCAAGTCTTCCACTTTGGACTGGGCGAGGATGCGCCGACGACTGCGTTCTTCCACTTCGCCCAGCTCCTCCGGGGCGGAACAATGGGCTTCGTCGCAGAGTTGTTGCTGCGTTATCGTGAGTCGTTGCAACTGCTCGTTGGCGTCCGCGAGTTCGCGTTCGCGTTGGCGGAGTTGCTGTTGGACTTCGTCGCGAGCGCTGCGAGCACGTTGTTCCCGTTGCAAACGTTCGTGTGCCGAGTTGATTGTTTCAGCCAACTCGGTCAAGCCGGTGGTGTCAACTGATGGATTGATCGAGGGTTCTGAGTCGGCCTTTGGCGAGGCCAAGGAATCATGTAGCCGAACTGCTCTTCGGACAAAGGCATCGTTTTCTTTGCTGATCGAATCGATGCGAAGCGAAATGTCGTCTCGTTGCTTCTTTTGACCGATCAGCTGCGTGATCGAATCCATCATCGACAACGCGTCTTGCGGAGCGGGTTTGGATGTCAGTTTGAGCGACGCGGTGAGTTCGTCCCACTGTTGATCCCAAGCGTCCAATGCGCTCTGTCGACGTTGCAGCTTGGATTCCAAGCCGGGGATCTCGGTTCTGCATTCGTTGCGTTTGTTCTCGCGTTGTTCGCGAAGTTTGAGTTGTTGAGTCTGCTCTGCACGTTGGGTCAATGCCACGTCATGCAGACGCGAAAGAGTGGTGCTGGTTTGTTCGAGTGAATCCTCGGACGAGTTGTCGGAGCCTTCCATTTCCAACGCCTGTTGCAGACGCGAAATGGCTTGTCGAAGTTGCGCATGCGATTGATCGCGTTCGGCGATTGCAGTTTGCAACTCCGCAAAGTGTTCGATCAATTTTTGATGATCCGACATCCAGGTTCGCATTGCGTCGGGATCACTTGCTGAGATGCCAGCCGCTTGCCAAATGGCTTGCCAGTTCTCTTGAGCCTTTGACAGGGAGTCTTGCGCGGCGGCCAGCGCGGCGTCGTGTTCGGAAGATTGTCGACGCAGTTGGTCCAGGTTGTTCTGAGCGGCTTGTCGTCGATAGATCGATTCGTGTTGCGACTGGAAGACGTCCGCGAGCGAATCGGCGCGATGGATCGCCAGTTCGGCTGCAGCAAGCTGTGCGGCCCATTGGTCGGCGGTGTATGAATCTGCGTTCTGCTTCATCGCATCGATGATTTCGTCGCGGCGCTGACGAGCGTCGCGAAGATCTTCGGGCGTGGGGAGGTCCCCCGTGTCCGCGTTCAACGAGGTGAGCTTTTCTTCCGCGTTGGCGAGGGTTTGTTGAAGTTCCTGACCACGTTGCTGGCTCAACATGACGTCTTTGCCAGCCCGGTCGAGTGCTTGTGTCAGATTCGTCAACTGTGACTGCGTCGGCAGCGACAGCTCGACAGCGGATTGAATCGCATCGTCATCGCCGTTCGAGTCGAGTTTCAATCGACGGTGAATGGTTTGGCATTCGCGAGCCAGTTTTTCGACTTGCGATTGTTCTCGGCGGGCGGCTTCGATCCAGCGTTCCGGTGCACCCATTTCATCGAGCGTACGGTCGAGCAACTGGAACTGCGTTGGCGCGTTGGACTCGGCCAATGCCTCCTCGGCCATCGTCAGTTCTCGCTTGGCTTGATCGAGCTGGTCCGAGGCGTCATCGCGTTGTTGGAGCAGTTTCTCGAATTCGCTGGCCAATCGTTGAATTTTGGCCCGTTGCGACTCACTGATTTGCAGCGAGTCCACTTGTTGTGTCAACGCATCAGAATCGGTTGCCTGTTGTTTAGATGCGGGCGGGACTTCAGCGAAGGCCAAATCATGGAGCTGCGATCGCATCTCTCGTTCAAGGGCCGCCAGCGATTGTTGCAGTGTTTCTTTTTCGATTTCGGCTTTTTCACGACCGGGAAGTTCGCGATACAACGCGAGGATTTCATCCTCGAAGAGTCCGATGGATTCATCGTTTCCGAGTTGCTTCAGTTGCTCCGTCAAATCGACATGGTTTTGTTGCAAGGTTTGCAGCAGACGGGTTGTCGATTTCTGTTCTTGTTCCCATTCGCGTCGTCGATCCGGGAAGTCATCCGAAAGCATGGGCGCGTCTTGCACGCTGGCTAATTCTTGCGTCGCCGTTTTCCAACGCGGAATCAATGGCAAGGCTTGTTCGGCCGACTTCAGTTGAGCGATTTGTTGAGCGAGCGATTGGGATTCTTCACGCCAGCATTGGATTTGCTGTTCCTTTTCAGCCAGTTGCTTTTGCAAGTCGGAGAACTCAGCCGGTGGGACTTGAGCTTCGCGCAGCCGACGACGCATCTCGTCGAGTTCTTGCAGGATGTTGTTGATCGTGGGCGTCTTGCCGGTGCGTTTGAAGCGTTCACTGGCTTCGGAATCAAGTTGTTCATAAATTTCGCGAAGACGCCCGATGCCGGCACCCGCCGAGAACAGGATTTCGCCGAGTTCACCTTCGCCTCGCAATATTTGTTCGCCGCCGAGTAACAGCTCTTCGTGCGACAAACCAAATCGCGAGCGGAAGGTGGCTTCGTCGATGCCGCCGAGCATCTGTGCCAATTCCGAGTCAGCGATTTCGGTTTGGTCGTCTGCACCACGCAGTGTGTTTTTGCGACCTCGACGTCGAATGCACTCGAGAACTTTTTCAGCGCTGGTTCCGTCGCTTGAGTGTGTCGTCAGGCGTCCACCAACACGAAGTTTCGCTGCGGGATGCAGGAAGGCATCGTCGGCTCGAGTGGCCATGCCGAACAACCAGGACGAGATGGCTCGTAGGCTGGTTGATTTTCCGGATTCGTTGGGGCCAACGATCAAGTGGAATCGGTTGGGACCGGCGGAGAGATCGAGGCTGCGTTCGGTGATGTGCCCAAAGGCGATCAGGTCCAAGCGTTCAATGATCATCGTTTGCCTCCTTGCAGTCGGGCGAGCAGTTCGGTGGTTGCTGCTTCGATCCATTCGTGACGTTCTTCAGAATTGTCCAAGCGAATTGGGGCTTGATCGCCGCTGAATTCGGTTGGTAGTTTCTTCAGCAATGGTGTGATCTCGTTGTTCAACCATTCCAAGTCTGCGTTGTCGGATTTCAATTCTTCGATAACGGACAGGATGCTGTGCAGCGGGCCCTCCTGGTTTGCATCGTGTTGTTCGGTGTGTGAACGATCGACTTCGGCCGAGGTTTTGACCTTCAACCGTTCCAGCCAAACCTGTCCGTGGCCGTGGGTGACCGAAGTGGCTCGCAGCGACGCTTCCAAATTGGATTGTTCCCGCATCCATTGGTGATGCAGTGGTGACTCGCCGGACAAGATGACTCGCGTGACCAGCAACCGATCTTCGACCTGTTGCAGTTGGTCGTTCATCCAAGCTTCGTAGGCGTCCATCAATTCATCGGTGTGCGACCATTCGCTTGCGTTGGCATCGAACGTTTCAAATCGAACGACATCGAGTGGGACGAATCGGCGTTCGGTTTGGTTGCGAGAGTCAACGTCGACAATGATGCAACCTTTCGGTCCGGATTCGCGAATGTGTCGGCCTTGGATGTTGCCGCTGAAGACGACCGGGGCGGTGCCTTCAATTTGATGCTCGCCGCGCAAATGAATGTGGCCGAGCGCCCAGTAGTCGTAGCCTTTGTCAGCGAGTTGTTGCGGGGAACAGGGAGCGTACGGGTCGTGCCCGTCCAAACCCGACAAACCGGTGTGCAGAATGCCGAGATTGAACATGCCGCCGGTCGGTGCGGGGTACTCGGCGGCCATGTCGCCGGTTTCGGCTCGTTTGGCATACGACCGACCGTGGATGACGATGCCGAGGTCTTCGAGCACCCGTTGGTCGACCTTCTTTTCGCTCAACAGGATGTCGGATCCGTCGGGGTTCTTTGGCAGCGGCAGGTTCGACGTCATTTTATTGGCGGCGTCGTGATTGCCTCGGATGACGGCGACGTGGATTTTATGGTTGACCAACCGGGTGGCTTGTTTGACAAAGAACAGACCCGTGTTTTGGTCAGGCCAATCGCCGTCGTAGAGGTCGCCTGCGATGACGACCAAGTCGACTTGTTCTTCGATCGCCAAGTCGGTCATGTTTTCGAGGGCACGCCGCGATGCCTCGCGAATTTCGTCGACGGGAGCGTCTTCGTAGGCGTCGAGTTTCTGCAGGGGGCTGTCCAGATGAATGTCGGCGGCGTGAAGGATGCGTCGGTGACTCAAAGGGCTTCCTGCGGGCGGGGTGAGTGGCGGGCAAGTTGGGGACGACGACGTCGTGCCGGGTGGCTAGACTGAGCGTCATGATAACGCACCATGTTCGAATCGGTTTCGCGGGGGAAATCTATCTGGCTCGTGCCCAGCGACGGATTGAACGTGGTCGACGTGTGTTGGTGCGGACGCCTCGCGGGGTGGAATTGGCTGAAACACTATCCGTTTGTGAGGATGGCGACACACCAACCACACTGGAAATTCTCCGGCCGACCACACACAACGATGATCTTTTGATCGAGCGTTTGCAGCGGCACAAGGTTCGCGCGGTTCGCGAATGCCAAGCGATTTTGGCGGAGAGCGAATCTTCAGCGGTGTTGTTGGACGTCGACCAATTGTTCGACGGCGGGACGCTGGTGCTGCACTTTTTAGGGGAACCGGATGCTCTTGGCCGCGAGCTGACCGATGCGATCGTTCGCCGCTACGAAGCCGAAGTCAAGAGCATCGAACTGAGTGATTTGATGCAGACCGGATGTGGCCCGGGATGCGGCACCGCCGACGCTGGTGGATGCGGCGGCGGGTGTTCGTCATGCAGCGGTTGTGGCATCGCCTCAGCGAGACAAAAACAACCGCTTGGATAGGACACGTGGGGCTCGGATCTCAAGTGCGACTTGGTCGTCCTCGTCTGGATCACCATTGCCAGGCACACTGTCGACATCGAACTGATTGGTCTGGGTGACTTCGGCGTTCAATGTTTTCAACCCGCGAGTGTCGACGCGTGCGGTCAAAACCAATTGAACGCTTGCACCGGACGCCAAGGGACCGATGTTCCACTGACCCGTCGCTGGGTTATAAGATCCTTGCTGCGGTGAAGCCGGTGGTACCAGCGTCAATCCATCGGGCAGCAACGATTCAATCACAACACCAGTGGCATCGGAAACGCCGTCGGCATTGGCCGCTGTCAAAGTGATCGTGATGATGTCGTCGACCTCGGGTTCCAAGTTGTCCACCGCCGCGGTGACGCTGACGTCGACGACTTGCGGTGTGACTTCGACGGATGCCAGGTCGTCTTCGTCGCCATCGGCGTTGCCCGGTGTGCTGTCGGGATCGATTTGATCGGACTCGATGATCTCGGCAACGTTGGTCACCGCACCGGACTGTTCAACGATGGCGTTGATTTGCAGTGTCGCAGATTGGTTGGGACCGAGTTGTGTCAAGGACCACAGGCCCGTTTGAGCATCGAACGTGCCCTGCGTTGGCGTGGCATCTTGGAAGTTCAATGAACCTGGCAAGATGTCTCGGATCACAACGTTCGTTGCCGGATCGTTGTTGGCATTGGTGACCGTGACGAGGTACTGAATCGTGTCGCCGCGGTTGGGGTTGGAAATGTCGACGGATTTGCTCAACGACAAGTCGGCACGAGCGATCATCAAAATCGCTGAGTCGGCATCGTCTTCGTTGACGTCCCCGTTTCCAAACACGCTGTTGCGATCAGGTTGGTCGGCGGAGATGACTTCCGCGAAATTGGTGATGCCGTCACGAAGGATGTCGTCGGTGACGGCGTCTTGGTTGACCGATGCGTTCAGCGTCAGCGTGACCGATTCGTTGCTGGGGATGCTCGGGATCGACCAAGTGCCCGACTGCGGGTTGTAGCCTCCGTCGTCGGTCGATGACGAGACAAAGATCAGCCCGGCGGGCAACGAGTCAGCGATCTCGACGTTGGTGGCTGTCGTCGGGCCCGTGTTGGAAACGGTCAATTCAAATTCGACAGGATCGTCCAAGTCAAAACGCGTGCCGTCAACTGTTTTGCTGAGCGCGAGATCGATCAGTTGTGCTTGGACGTCCACCGAGGCTCGGTCGTCTTCGGCTGGATCGGCGTCGCCGTTGCCCGGCGTGCTGTCAGGGTCACGTTGGTCGCTGGCCATGATTTCCGCCACGTTGGTTTGCAACGATTCGGAGTTCACATTCGCGGTCAATGTGAGTGTCGCGGTTTGGCCTGATTCCAGTTCATCGATCATCCAGATCTCGGTGACGGCCGAGTAGGTGCCGTCGGATGTGGTTTGGTCGGTGAGGTCCATTCCGTCGGGCAAGAAGTCTCGGACGCGAATTCCCGTCGCTGGGTCGGGGCCACTGTTGCGAACGGTGATCGTGAAGGTGACCGCATCGCCAAAGTTGGGCGAGGCATTGTCGACGGTCTTGGTCAGTGAAAGGTCGGCGCTGGCGAGCGTGACGATCGCGGCGGCGGTGTCGTCTTCGCCATCATCCAACCCACTGTCAGGAACACTGTCTTGGTCGGCTTGGTCAGCAGCGATCACTTCGGCTCGGTTTTCGAGTGTTTCCACGTCACCGATTGTGCCGGTCAGTTCCAGCGTGGTTTCTTCACCGGATGCCAAATCACCGACGGTCCAAAGTCCGCTTGCGGAATTGAATGCACCGGCGGGCGACGAGGATGTGAAGGTGTATCCATCAGGCAGCGAGTCACGAACGATGATTCCGGTCGCGTCGTCGGGACCATCGTTGCGAAGCGTCAGCGTGAAGGTGACTTCGCCGTTGATCGCGGGACGCTGAGGGGAAGCGGTTTGTGTGAGCGTGAGATCGATGACCGGCGTGGTGATGCTCGCGCTGGCTTGGTCGTCTTCCGCGGCGACGTTGTTGTCGGGCGCCGAGTCGATGTCGTCTTGATCGACGGATGCGACCTCGGCGGTGTTGGTTTGTGTTCCGACTTGGTCGACGATTGCGAACAGGGTCAACGTCGCGGTGGCGTCATTGGCCAAGGAATCGATGGTCCATTCACCCTTGTCGGAATCATAGGAACCGTCGCTGAGCGAGTTCGATTCGTAGGTCATGCCGGCGGGTAGCAAGTCGCGGACGAAGATGTTGGTCGCCGTGTCTCGC
>NZ_DDGH01000096.1:33787-34109 GCF_002337565.1 Rhodopirellula sp. UBA1907
TGTTGGTCGCCGTGTCTCGCGTGGTCGCGGTCTCGCCATCGTTGGTCAATGTGATTGTGAAAGCGACGCGATCGCCGACGTTGGGAGCCGGATTGTCGACGGTCTTTTCCAGCGACAAATCGATGAACTCGACACGGGCGGTCACGCTGGCTTGGTCGTCTTCGGTCGGTTCGTTGTTGTCAGGCGTGCTGTCCGAGTCGACTTGTCCGGCCGCGATGACTTCGGTGCGGTTGGTGATTGTCGGAGAGTCGGCGGTCACGTTGTTGTTGACGCTGGCGTTGATGATCAACATCGCGGTGCCGGAGGGAGCCAACTCGCCGAC
>NZ_DDGH01000096.1:34323-34468 GCF_002337565.1 Rhodopirellula sp. UBA1907
GTCCAAAGACCGCTGGACGAATTGAAGCTGCCGGTTGTCGGTGTGGCATCGATGAAGGTCAGTCCGACGGGCAAGTTCTCTTCGACGATGACTCCCGTTGCGGTGTCCAAACCTTCGTTGCGGACGACGATTTCGTACTGGATGG
>NZ_DDGH01000096.1:34733-35009 GCF_002337565.1 Rhodopirellula sp. UBA1907
TTCGCCCAATCTTGGTGTGAGATTGTCGACGGTTTTGAACAGTTCCAGATCGATTTGTTCGGCTTGCAAGCTCGCTTCCGCTTGGTCGTCTTCGTCGATCAATCCGTTGCCCGGTGCGCTGTCGGGATCGGGAAGCGTGGCTTGGATGATCTCGGCGGAATTGGTCAGTGTGCCTCGCGAAAGTGTTGTTGCGACGATTTCGAGCGTTGCGAACGATGGGGCTGCGGTGCCGGAAGCACCGTCCAATTCCGGGACGGTCCAGCGGCCGGTGGTTTC
>NZ_DDGH01000110.1:0-6072 GCF_002337565.1 Rhodopirellula sp. UBA1907
CACAACTCCACAAATCATCATGAACAGTATGTGGACCAGCGGATAAACGGGTACTCCTGGACGAGGGTCTCGTTACGTTGCCAAGCTGATCAATGAGTGAAGTGGAGCGTTCCATCGAGACATACCAAAGTGAGTGCACCCGGCTGGCTGCGGAGGATCAGCAGCCCAAACACGGATCTTTACTCACTGTCGCAGATTACCCAGTGTGGCGCAATCGCCCTGCCCACCGCCCCAAACCACCATCACAGCCGCCATGTAGAACATGGCCTACGCACCCACCAACGCAACAACCCCGTAGGCCAGTCCCCACCTTGCGATCCAACCAAAAACACCCCTCAAATCAGCCGACGGGCGTCAGCCCCGGTTCTCCTAATCGAGCCCGCGACCAGCGCCGACCTGCTGATTCGCGTTGTCGAATCCATCCCCGAGTCGGTGACGAACTTCACTGTTCAACTGATCGCCGAACGTGGCATCCATCTATACGCCTACGATCCGAAGAACGACGCTTGGAAACACGTCGCCGCACGACTCACCATTCGCGACGCGGATGGTCAAATCGTGGACTCACGCGTCTCGTATCCTGACGGGCTCAAAGTCGAAACTGGTTTTCTGGGCGATCTTTACGTTTACCGCGATTCGACTGACTTGAGGGTTGCAATCACCGACAAAACAGTCAAACGCCCGCTATCGTTGACACTGGAAGGTGCTGGGTACAACCACCTGCAGAACGCGTGTCTTGGTAGGATAAAGCTCAACGCCGTACGCAAGTGACTCGCGATTGCACGGCCCTTTCACGTACCAGCGCCGTGCCCATGCGGTTTCACAATTGGACAGTCCTTCATCCCCGCCGGGTGATCGGCACCGACATCCGACTCGAGTTACCTGAGACGAAACACGAAACTGCACACTGGATCGAGCCATCTGGAACGCATACGCCGTAACGCTCGCTGCCGCCAGCATCGCTGGCTTACTCGCTCTGTCGCTGACCTTTGCGTATCGGGACACGGTCGCCGGATTTCAGGATACTTTCGACCAACGCATCATTCGCCGGGCGATGCGAGATGCCAGACGGTTTCGCATCTCAACGCTCCTGTGGCTGACGGCATACGTCGCGATCTCGATCGCGGTCATCCGGTTCAACTACATTCCAATTTTCAACTGGATCGTGATTCCAATGATTGGCGTCATGTTGCTTTTGTTTCGTATCGCGATTGCGAGTGTTTTCGATCGCCGCGTGCGACGCCTGCCTGACACGCCAATCTTCCCGTCCGACGACGACTGTTGTGACTCAGACTCTCGAGAGTAACCCCGTCCTGCACCGGAGCATTGTTGTTCAATCCTCGTCGCCATCCGATGCTCCCCACCAATTCTCTCACTGATTGGTCCAACCCAATGGAACGCCAAATGACATCACGGAAATTTCTGCTTGCAGCTTTGGTCGCGTGCTGCGCGACCTCCTTCGCATCCACTTTGGTTGCTGACGACACCGTCAAGCCAGTTCCAGCGAAAACGGTGGAGGATCGAATACGCGAACTTGAATCCGAAAGGGACGAGATTCTGCAAGAGCGGTTCGAACAACTCACGGCCAGCTACGAAAACGGCGAAGCGTCGCTGGATGACGTGTTGAATGCCGAACGAGACCTGCTGAACGCACGGCTGGAAAGCTCCGCGACCAAATCGAAACGAATCGCGACGCTCAGACAGATCATCAAGAATCGACTTCGCATGGAGCAATACCGAGTCGCCACTTTCGCGCAAGGGACTTGCGAGAGGCAAGTCTTATTGGCCGCACGTGCAGACACACTCAACGCCCGAATCGCGTTGCTGAGGTTGCTTCCGCCACACGCGACCGTGACGCAAAAAGAGTAGCCTTGCCGAAATCCGGAGTCGCACCTCAAACGTTTTGGCGACGGCCCACCGTTTGACACGCCCCGTCGATGCCCAATCCCCGCCGATACCTATGCAACGAGCCAAGAATAGGTTTCGGTATGAATTAGTGGCATAGGCTTCCAGCCTGTGATTGCGCGGAACACAGGCTGGAAGCCTGTGCCACTTGTTTTCCGCTCAGTCCCCCGTTGGTTCGAGCATGCAACGCAGGCAAACAGCAATGGAGCAGCCGATTCTCGTTGAACGTATCCCCGATCGATTCATCCGGCAGTGGCGAAACACCGCCGTCTTTTGGAATCGGTTGGTGATAGGTGGGATCACCCTGCTTTGGATCCCCCTTGGCATTACGATCAGTTGGCTGCCATTCCGCAACGGCTCATTGTCCTTGCAGTTGGCCGTCATGTGCACGACAGGCATCACATTGCTGTTGTCTTGGTTTCTTCTCATGCACTTCGTCGGTCGGTTCACCTTCAACGCATGGTCGCAATCGAAACTTCCAACCGTTGAAATCGCTGGCGACCAAATCACCGTCCGTTGGCACGGAGAGACCATCGAATCCACCGTTGAAGCCTGCCATTTCCGACGTGGCCGAGCATGGCAGATGAAATATGCCAGCCGAAAAGCGGGCGGACTTTTCTTTGGTGATCGCGAACTGATTCTGATTGATCTTCCTCCCCTCCACCGCGACAATTCCGGCAACGCGCGGGCCTACACGACAGTTGCTGTCGGCTACACTCCAGAATCGATGGCGGCTTGGACGAATGCGCTCGGACAAGGTCACGAACTATCGGATGCCCCCGAGTCGGCGAGTCAGACGTTTTAACAATGGAAGATCTGTCCCGCCGGCCGAATGAACCGCAACGTTCCGCGACACACGAGAGCCCAATCGACAATCCATACCAGCCACCAACGCCACATGACGATCCGCCGCGCGAAGCGAAGCCGGTTCCGCCGTCAATGCCGTGGCCCGAAGCGATCCGTGTTGCACTTCTAATGTGCGTGTTTGCCATCATTACGATGTTCTGCGTCGTGTCGCTTGGGATTACTTGGGGTGATGCCAAAGGTGGTGCGAGTGGAAATCTGCCTCCAGTGCTGAGCACAACCGAGCGTGTCCAGCAATCCATTCCTGCTGCCTTTGTGCTTGGACTGATGCTGCTCGCGTCGATTCGGTGGTGGAAACGCCAACGCGCTGCTTGATCGGCCTCGACCGACTGACGTACGATTGAAAGAACGCGAAGAGATAGGAAATCGTCGTGAAGGAAAGGACCGCAGGGCGCGCCAGCAAATGAAAAATACTTTGGCGGTGCTCTTGGACGACAAGCGTATGTGAGACGGAAGTTGACATTTTTCTTGGATCACTTTCGGAGACCTATTCATGATCGCCAAAAACACCTGCGTCGCCTCGGTCGTTTTTTGGCTTGCGACTTCCACCTGCGTGTTCGCTGATGATCGGCAGCGTATCTCGATTCAGGTCGTCGACGAACAAGCCAAACCGGTCGAGGGTGCAACCGTCGCGGCTCGCTATCTCAAAACCGTCCAACAAAACGGGAAGGACTATCCAGTCCCCATGGAACTGGCGCCGTCGCAAACAACGGACGCGAACGGTCGCTGCGAATTGACGCTTGGAGACGTGGACTGGTCTTTGGCAGGGCTCGCAGCTCATCGTGTCGAGCTCACGACCGAAGAAGCCATGAAACTGTGTGACGACGCCCCCAGGGATCCGGTCGAACGCGAGGCGTTCGCTCGAGAGCTCAACGATCGGTGCCAGCGTTTTGGTTCGGCTTACAAAGTCCTCACGCCAAACACCGATCTCGACGAACTGGTCACGTTAAAACTGGCCAAGGCAATCAAGGTCACCGGCCGCGTTCGAGTGGACGGAAGACCGCTTGAGGAAGCATTCGTCACGATCCATTCACGCAAGACTCAAGTGGATCAACTCTTTGCACGATCGGCTCCAGAGCTGACCGATCACGAGGGACGATTCAGTTTCTATGCGGTCCCTGGTGACCTCGACCGAGCCCGGGTTATCGCCGAGCGTTCAAACGGGATTCATGCGTTGACTCTGGCTGACGTGCCGTCCAAGCGAACATCGACGGGATTCCATTTTGAACTCGACACCGAAGCAAAGCACTACACACTCGAGAAACGACCGTAGTCACCGCCACGGAAACACGATTGCCACTGGGGAGTGGTTGCTTGTTCGCGTCGGAAGACCGATACCAACGAGAAACTCAAGTCGCTGGCCAAAAGGTAAAAATCTTTCGCACCTTCCCGGCTATGCGCTTCGAACCAGGTATCCGACCATGGACGCGAACCCGTACGCTCCGGCAAAACAAACCGAGGATGCCGGTCATCGCGTTGCCCCGGTGCGCCCGCGAACATCGACCGTTTGGCTCACAATCCTCACTTACGTTCAGGGCGGCATCGTCACGATCGGCCTGCTCGCACAGCTTTTGAGCGTCGAAACGATCTTCTTAAGCGCCCCTCTCCTCGCCGCGTGCTCTTTGAGCCTGGTGCTGCTGGGCTTACGATGCAACGACCGACTGATTGCAAACTACGGCTACTCAGGACTCGCCTTCATTGCTCTCGTCGCAACGATGATCATTGCGAATGACTGGGGCCCGCCAAACGCCAGAAAGCCAGTCCAACTCATGACGGTGTGCTACGCCATCGCAGCAATGGCGGTGACGATTCGATTTACCTTCCGCGGCATCAACAAGGCGAAAAGAATTTGATGTCGCATGGACGCGACGGCCCAGTCAATGGTTGTTCAAGGCTGCGTCATTTTCCGCGGGTTGCCACGCGAAGTCGGCGCGTTCCGGCTTGTCGATTTTGCTTTAGGTTGGCCCTCTTGGCCGTCGTCAACCACTCTGACGGGCAAGAGTGCCTTTTTGTATCCCACATCTTTTGGGAGCCGCATGAGTTGGGAATACAAGCGGTTTGAAGCCAAATATCCTTGTCCAGGAATCATTAGTGTTCGATTAGCGGCGATTAGTGTTCCCATGACCGCTCTGGTGGAACACTAATCTAATCTGATCGGACACTAATCTTTGGTGTTTCGAGATGTGGGGTACAAAAAGGCAAGAGTGCCCATCTTACATGCGTTAAAACCTTGTTGACGACGAAATCGACAAGCCGGTTGGCGAGGGATGGTCTGTGCTGATTCCTCGCTGACGTTTCGGGTTTCCAGGTGGATGGTTTGGTTGGTTAACGTTCGACCTTCCTGCGGTTCGGTCGAACTTTGTGCCAGGAGGGTGAAGTGAGTGGGTGAAAGTGGTGGTTGCTTTTGGCACGTGGTTGGCGGGGAGACCGGTTGATTGCTCATCTTTCAAGCATTCTACCCTTCTCAAGGATCAGCCATGACAAGTCTCAAGCAACAAACGGATGCCCAGATCGAGAAGACTCGGCAGGCGAAACCTGAATTCATGCAGTCGGTCGATGACTTGCTAGCGAAGGCCAAGGAATTTCAAGAAGGTGGCAACGCGACCGCCGTCGGTGAAGAGGCTCCCGGTTTCGAATTGCCAAACGCCCAAGGCGAAACGGTTTCGCTCGCCAGCCTGCTGGAACGCGGGCCGGTTGTGGTCACGTTCTATCGTGGCAGTTGGTGCCCGTACTGCAACCTGCAACTAAGAGCCTTGCAGCAACGTCTGCCTGAGATTCAAAACCTCGGTGCTGAGTTGGTTGCGATCAGCCCGCAGATGCCCAACGAGTCTCTGTCGCAAACCGAACGGGACGAACTCGAATTCGTTGTCCTGTCGGATCAAGACGCTCGTGTCGCCGAGCAATATGGAGTGGCCTGGAAGGTCCCCGACGTTTTGCTGGATCACATGACAAAAGACCGTGGTCTCGAGCTGACCAAAATCAACAATGGCAACGGCGATGTGCTGCCGATTCCGGCAACCTTTGTGCTGTCCAACGACGGTGTGGTCGTTTGGCGATTTGTCGATGTGGACTACCGGACGAGAGCCGAACCGGATGACATCATCGCAGCGTTGCAACAGCTTTCCGTCGCGGCACCCAAGTAGTTTGGGGACGGCTGGCTGAGATGACATTTAGTTTTTCTTCGCGGATAGCGACGGCAAAACAAACAGCCTCCCCTCTCCACCGAAGCGGGGCATGCCGTTTCACAAGTGCTGTGTTCGTGACGTCTTACGAACCGCGACCGCGCAGGAGGTCGTGCAGTTT
>NZ_DDGH01000110.1:6245-6627 GCF_002337565.1 Rhodopirellula sp. UBA1907
TCACCCTCCTGAACGCAGTTGGGGAGGGTCGGAATGCGAGCGTTCAGCGAGAATTCCGGGGAGGGTAGTGAGCGCCGCTTCCGATGCCCGGCCCTCACCCTCGCGTACGCCTATCGAAGTTGCGTTTTTACAGTTGGTTTTGTTGGCCAACGGCCATCATCACCGAAGCCAGGGGCATCGCCCCTGGCTTCGAACGCGATGGGAAATTGGTTGGCCAACGGCCAACATCAACCCACGCGTTTTGGGTTGAACTTGGCCGTTGGCCAAAATGGGAGCGAGTTTTCCTGGTCTAGGGGCGTTGCCCACTGGCTATGTTGAAAAAGGCCGTTGGCCATGCAACGAGAAAACGCAAATTCGAAACGTACGCCTGAACGGCGTCGCT
>NZ_DDGH01000110.1:6809-27502 GCF_002337565.1 Rhodopirellula sp. UBA1907
GAACGGCGTCGCTCGACCTAGTAGGTCGCTCTCCCCAAACTTCGTTTCAGGAGAGGTACGCCAGATAGGAATCTGCCGAAAAGCGGTATCAGAAAACTGCACGGCCTCCGAAGCGGGGCGAGGGAGCCCGGCTGTTTTAGCCGTGGTGGAACCGTGGCTAACGCCAAGACGGCTAATAGATGGACAGCCGGTAATTCCGTCGCTCAGGCGTTGGCGATGTTGATCGTGGCTTCTTCGTTGGCTTCACCGGTTGTCGCGTGCTCGACCGATTGGGTTGGCAACCACAACGTGGAAACGAGGGCGGCGACGACCAACGCGGTGGATGTCCACAGACAGCCAGGCAGTCCCGCGTACAAATACACGACGCCCGATAGCAGCGTTCCAACCAGGCGTCCGCAAGCGTTGGCCATGTAGTAGAAACCCACGTTCAAAGCGACTTGATCTGAATCGGTGTAGGCAAGAATCAGATACGAATGGACGGATGAGTTGACCGCGAAGACGACTCCGAACATCGCCAGTCCGATCAGGATGGTGGCTGTTGGATGGAAGTCGACTTGAATCGCAGCAGCCATCGCCGCGGAAACAACCGTCAGAGCGAATCCCCAAATCTGTGCCGCACGGGCTTTGGTTTCGACGCCGCCGCTCTTGCGGATCAACTTGGGCGCGAACGCTTGGACACCCCCGTAGCCGATCACCCATGCCGCCAAGAACGCACCCACGCCGGCGAATCCCCAGTTCAGTTGCGAAGCGAGGAAGATCGGCAGTCCGACGACGAACCAGACATCGCGGGAACTGAACAGGAAGAACCGGGCGATCGACAGCACGTTGACTTCACGGCTCTTCGCGAAAAGCTGTGTGAATTTGGTTTTCGCTTTGGTTCGCCCCATGTCAGCGTCCAACATGAAGACGGCGCAGATCAGAATGATGGCCAATACCGTGGCCATCGCCCACAACGACGCGGCAAAACCAAGGCTGCTCAGCAAGACTCCGCCGAGCAGGAAGCCCAGGCCTTTGAGGGCGTTCTTGGATCCGGTCAGGACCGCGACCCATTTGAAAAGTGCGGTTTGGTTCTCCGCTTCGTTGTCGCCTTTGACCAACAGTTTGACGGCGCTCTTGGAACTCATCTTGGTGAGGTCCTTGGCGATTCCCGACAGCGCTTGGCTGGCCATCACGTAGGCGACCGAGAACCCCGTCGCCCAAGTGGGCTGAACCAACGACAGCATGACCAATGCGAACACCTGGATCGCCAGCCCGGCGTACAGGGTGATTCGAAGGCCCATGCGGGAACCGATCCAGCCACCGAACAGGTTGGTGAGAATGCCGCAGAATTCGTACAGCAGAAACAAAAACGCGAGACTGACGGGCGTGTAACCGAGCTGGTGAAAGTACAGCAGCACGAGCATGCGGAGCGCACCGTCGCTGAGCGTGAATCCCCAGTACGCGGCGGTGACGAGAGAGTAATTGCGAACGTCCATCGAACTCATTCTGGATGCGATGAAAGGGGATGACAGATCACGTGTGACTAGGCGGCAGGAAGTGTGGTGGCGACCTTTTTGACCAATTCCATCATGCGGTTCGCGTAGCCAACCTCGTTGTCATACCAAGCGAGAATTTTGACTTGTGTGTCGTTGACCACCATGGTCGATGGCCCATCGACGATTCCCGAGCGGATGTCGTTGACGTAGTCGGCCGAGACGAGTGGCTTCTCTTCAAACCCGAGGATGCCTTTCAAGGAATCTGCCGCGGCGGACTTGAGCAGCTCGTTGACTTCTTCGACGCTGGTTTTCTTTTTGACCTCAAAAACGCAGTCCGTCAGCGACGCATTGAGAAGCGGGATTCGCACGGCGAGCCCGTTCAGTTTGCCCTGCAGTTCCGGGTAGATCATCGTGATCGCTTTCGCGGATCCCGTCGTGGTTGGGATCAACGAGTTCAGGCAAGAGCGTGCCCGCCGGAGGTCTTTGTGCGGAGCGTCGACCACGACTTGCGTGTTGGTCACATCGTGCAGCGTGGTGATCACGCCGTGTTGGATGCCGATGTTTTCATGGATGACTTTGACGACTGGTGCCAAGCAGTTCGTCGTGCAGGACGCTGCCGTGACGATGTGGTTGGTTTGCGGGTCGTAGAGATGATCGTTGCATCCCATCACAACATTGAGTGCCCCGTCTTTGACCGGCGCCGCCACCACGACCTTGCGGACACCATGTTCGAAGTAGGGATTCAGTGTCTCGGGCGTGCGGAATTTCCCGGAGGATTCGACCACGATGTCAACGCCCAGGTCTTTCCATGGCACCTGCTCGGGGCTGGCTTCGGAGCTAACCGAGATGGACTTGCCGTCCACGGTGATCGACTTGTCATCCGAGTCGATGTGGTGATCCCAGCGTCCGTGAACGGTGTCGAACTCGAGCAAGTGAGCACACGTTTCCGCGTCTCCTTTGAGTTCGTTGAGGTGGACGATTTCGAATTCGGGGAAGTCCCATGCGGCACGCATCCCGAGTCGGCCCATGCGGCCAAAACCATTGATACCAACACGAATCGTCATTCGATTTGCTTTCTTATTCGTCGGGGGATTTGGGGGGCTGTTTGGCCGGAGGTGGTTTGTCACAGCACTCCGTCGTGATGCACAGTTCCGGTCGCCCCTGGCAGCAATCCTCGATCAAGAAACCCATCAGGCAATTGATGCCCTGCGAGTTCAACGAGTAGATGATCGAACGCCCGTCTTTTCGCGAATTCACCAAGCCCGCGCGAGCGAGCTCTTTGAGGTGAAACGACAACGTGGCCGAGGAGATGTCCAATTTCTTGGCGATTTCCCCTGCCGCGTACCCATCGTCACCCGCTTTGACGAGCAAACGAAAGACAGCCAAACGAGATTCCTGTGCGAGGGCGGAAAGTGCCACGACGGCTTCTTTTATTTCCATGGTTATCAAAATATCGAAGAGTCTGGTTTTTGTCCACCCAATTGGGCGGAAGAATTTGTATGGCGGACGGGGCATTTGCGGAGGTGCAAAGTGCGGCGATCTGATCGCGAAAGCATGTTTTTGTCTGTGTTTCTTCATCCCGGAAGGGATGTTAGATGGTAGCCGAGGGTTGCTGCGTATCAGCGTCCCCCCGGAAACGAAGAACTCACACCGACCCTGATAGGGCCGAAGAATCTACGACCCTTTCAGGGTCGGGAGTTGCCAGAGATGTATCCGATGGTGTTCACTGCGATCAAACCACCGGCTAATACCTGCAATCCCTTCGGGATAAGACTTGCGCAAACCGACCTACTACGGAAGGCCCAGAATCGGCCTGAGTTCACAAGAATCAGGGCCAAAGCCCACACGGCCGACAGGAAAGGTCAACAGCCAAATCAATCACCCGCTCAACGCTGGGCTGGTGCTCTCAGAGGTTTTGGCTGAGGGACTTCATGATCGAACGCGCTCGGCTGTTGCGTCCATTCAGCAATGCGGGAGGCAACGCGTTGGCGTTGAACGTGGTGTAGCCTTCGATCAGCTTGGGGTCCAAGTCATCGAACAGCCTGAAAGCCATTGACCAGTCTTCGAAGTTTCGCGATTCGATTCGATCGTGGTACATCATGTCGACACATGTGTGGCGTTCATCGTTCGCGATGACTTGCATCAACTTTTCGATGATCTCTCGCTCACCTTCCAGCAGTTGCATGAACTCGCGAGTCTTTCCGCTGTGCAACAGGATGCCCGTCACATTCAGCCGGGCATTGTTCTCTCGAGATTGTTCCAGCAAGCTGTCGAGTTCTTCGACCGACATCGCTTGGGTTGCCACACTGCAATAAACCAATTCAGTCAACATGGTTTTCTCTTGGCCTCAGCTTCGTTGCGCTGATCAGTTCGATCAGCATTGAATAGGACAGGAGCGGAGTGGGCGGTTCCGCGTTTGGGTCACTCCGCATCACGAAGTGCGTTGGCTTCGTGAAGTTCCCAATCTTTCAAACGGTCGTCGGACCGGGCACTTTCAAAATCTTGAAGATCCAGCGAGGTTGGCAATTCACTCGGCGGCAAAGCCGACACCGTCATTGCTTGTTCAAGTGGGTCCAACCCAAGTGCGATTTGCATTTGAGCGAGTGCTTCGAACCAGCTTTGTTGGGCCTCGATCAACTTGATCTCCGTCTCGTTGGCTTTCGTTTCCAACAAGTTCAAATAGATCAGATCGATTTTACCGCGTTCAAACGCGAAACGGTAACGATCGAGTGTGTCGATGCTGGCTCGCAACGACGCTTCGGATTGCTCGACGATTTGACCGGACAACGTCAACGCGTTGTAGGCGGTTTGCAGCTCGACCCCGATTTTGTCACGAACCAAGCGAAGTTTCTGGTTCGTTTGTGCGATCTTGGCCGTTGTCGATTGAACTTTGCCACGTGCCTTGCGACGTTGGATCGGGACTTCGCTGGTGAAGCCGATCACCAATTCAAATTCGCCCTTGTCGTCGGACTTGGTCGCTGGTTCGCCCATGTCCTGCGAGGCTTCGGCGATGAAGTCGAATCGCGGGAGCATCTCATTGCAAGCGAGCTGTCGATCGAGCTGGATGCCGCGAATTTGATACTGCAAGATCTGTGGTTCGGGGCGTCGCGAAAGCGCGGCGGCGAGGTCTGATTGGAAGTCACCGGGCGGCGGCGGCTGAATCGCGGGAAACTTTTGGGGAATCCATTGGTCTTCGGGAACGATTGGTTGCCCGGCATTATCGCGAAGGAACAGCCCCAACTTGAACGCGGTCTCTCGGTACTTGCGTTCCGTTTCCAAAACCTTGGCCGAACGTTCGGCGATGAGTTGTTGGTTGAGGATCAAATCAATCTCGGCGAACTTGCCCGCTTCGACACCGGCTTCGTATTGCTTGCCACGTTCTTCAGCCAACTTCAGCAACTCTTGCTGAGCTTGCAGCGACGATCCGGCGGCGACCCATTGCCAGTAGTTCGTAGTGGCGTCGAGAGAGATTTGCAACAACGTTTGCTGGATCGTTGGCCCGACGGCTTGCCGCGCCAGTGAAGCTTGGAAGACGGCAACGCGTTGTGGATCGATCGCGCGACCTTGCAATAGAGGCTGGATGATGGAGGCTTTGAATTCGCCTGCGTCATCGGTTTGGCGTTCTTTGTACCAAGGTTGATAGAAGCCACGTCCAACGCGATAGCCGGCTTCGACGTAACCGCCCCACCAAGTCTGGCGTGCGAGTTTCAAACCGTTGCGATAGTTCTCGTAGTAGCCGGTGGGTTCCGACAAGGAATACGCGTTGAACTTGACGTCATAGGCACCGCGAGCGGACATGAGTTCGCCGCTGGTCAATCCGGCCTGCTGGCGAGCCTGGATGATCTCGGGGTACGACCGATAAACGCTGGCGATGACGTCGGCCAGAACAAGCGCGTCCTCCTTGGTCGTTGCCGTGTCCGCGGCGGTTGTTTCTTCACCGGTTGGTGCGACCGATTCGGGAAGTTGCTCCGCCGTGGTTTCCACCAGCGGATCCGCATCGTCATTTTGTGCGACGGTGAGAAATTGCTTGAACGACAACGAGTCGGATTCGATCATCGCTGGCGCGGATGGATCGTCAGCGTGGACCGGATTGGTCGCTACAAACGGCGACGAAGCCAGCAACGCAAACAGTGCAACGGCGAACCGATTTCGGCGTGAAGACCGCGTCGACTTGGCCACGGGTGCGGCGAAATCGTTGGTAAAGTTTGCGGCGTGGTCAAAGTTTGCCGCACGGGCGGACTTTAAGCCTTGGGCAGTTTGACCTTGGACGCTTTCTCTTTTGACTTCTCGGGTTCCTGGTCGGCAACGACCGGCGGGAATCCATTTAGTTGACGCCATATCTCTCGGCCCAGCGGTACACGGTTCAAAAGCACCCATCCATTTGCGCGGACGCCCTGTCTGAGATATCGGTCATCAGGCCAACCATTCTCCCGATCAAAATGATTATCCGGGGTCACCAGCACGCGAAAGTTTCCTTTGCCGTCGTCGGTCGGGAAGACTCGGTTGACTTTACCGCCAAACGTGCCGACCGCGACGGACGGCCAGCCGACGAACTGAACTGCGGGCCAACCTTCAAACTGCAGGCGAACCGGGTCTCCTTCGTGGATCAATGGCATGTCATTGCCGCTGACTCTCATTTCGACGGCCAACTCGTCCGTGTCCGGAACGATAACGAACAGCTGGTCGCCCTCCTTGATCGTGTCACTGCCTTCGAGGCCGTACCACTCCTGGATTCGGCCCGACCGAGGGGCACGAATTTCCAAACGGTCCATCTCGTCTCGTTTGTTGCGAAGATCTAAGATCTCCTTTTCGATCGTGTTGATTTTTTGCATCGCATCCAGCACCTTGTTCTCGGCTTCGCGATTTTTGATCGCGATATCCTGCATTTTGGCTTCGATCTCTTCTTCTTTAGAAATCAAAGCAGCAGACATTTCGTGCACCGCATTCTGCGCCTTGTCGACCTTTGCTGCTTGCGATTCAGCGGCTTGTCGCTTGCTGAACAATTCTTCCCGAGAGACCAAGCCCCTCTCGGAGACTTCTTCTGCGATTCGTAGTTGATTGCGTTTGTCCTGCAGCTCCGCCTCCATCGCGGTGACCTCGTTTTTGGCCTGTTCCCACTTCTGCTTAGCCGCTTCCAAATCCTGTTTCAACGATTCGGTCAAGCGTTTTCCACCATTTTCTTGCAAATCAACAGCTTGCTCGGCGACTTCCAGTCCGGACTGTGCCGAGGCTTTTTTCGATTCCATGGCGATTATTTGAGTGTCGACTTGAGAAACGCCGTCTTCGGCAAACGGTGCCAGTCGCACCAACAGTTCGTCTTGTTCGACGTAGCTTCCTTCACGTAGACCCTCTTTCACGTATTTAACGACGCCCTTGGAAGGACTACGGACCGGTTGCGGGCGTTGTTGAGGATCGACGGCAACAACCGTGCCGATGCCTCGAGCGGTTTGTTGCCACGGCACAAAGACCATCGCGATGATTGAGAGCAAAAGGCAGAGGAACGTGATTTTGCCAACGAATCGAATCCAGTTGCCGGTGCGGACCAATTGCATCGATGCGAAGTCGTCGGTTGAATGAAGATTGTGAATCATGAGTTGGTGTGGGGTGAATGGATCAGTGATTCAAAACATTCGTGCGTGAAGTGTTTGTCAGATGAGCAGTGCGAACGAATCATTGGCGGCGGATGAACAGGGTTTGGTCGCAGCGTTCGGCGATGTCCATCCGATTGGTAAAGACGAGCAAAGTCCAATCGGGGTTCTCCGGTGCGATGTGTTGCCACAACGATTCGCGGACCGTCGCGTCGAGTTGGTCCAGCAACCCGTCGATGACCAAGAGCTTGGGCCGAACCGCCAATGCTCGAGCGATCAGCAACCGCAGCACTTGTTCTTGCGACAACGGGTAACCACCGGTTTGCAGCGATGTCTGAAGGCCGTTTCCGAGTTGCTCGATCGTGGCCGTCAAACCGACTTGGCCGGTCACCTCGCGAACGCGGTGTTGCCCGATCCCGCGGCGGCCCAAGTCGATGTTTTCGCGAACGGTGCCGTGGAAAACGTCTCGAGTTCCGGCGTAGCTGACCAGTTTGCCGGCTCCCGATGCGGCGGCCTGGGCGGCTTCGATGCCGCAAATTTGAATCAGTCCCTCGGGAACGTCCATCAATCCAGCAATGGAACGGGCCAAGCACGAACGGCCGCTGATGTCGTCGCCGGTGATCGCGACTCGTTCGCCGGGCTGGATCGTTTCGGCGGGGATCTTCGAGGACCAAGCCGTGCCACGGAACGCGAGGTTCGACCAAGAAACCTTGGCCGGACCGTCTTCCGTCGGTCCCAGTTCGATCTTTTGATCCGCGGGGACGTCGACCAAGTGACCGACTTTGTCGATGCCGGCCATCAAGTCATAGAACTTCTCGAGCGACTTGCCCGCTTTTGCAAACGCACCAACGACGACGGTCACGATCAGTTCGCTGGCGACCAATTGCCCCAACGTCAACGCTCCGCCAATCACCAGCCAACCACCGAGAGCCAACACGGCGGTCGAGGCGAGTGTTTGAACCGCGATGGCAAATCCGACTTGCCGAATGACGACGCGAAATTGTCGCTGGCGAGCGGCGATGTAGTCCGCGGTCAGACGGTCGGTGCGTTGGATGGCAAGGCCTTCGCCGCCACTGGTTTTGAACACCGACGGCTGAGCAATGACGTCTTGCAACCAGTGTGCGACGCGATACTTGGCAATCGATTCTTCGATCGACGTTCGAATGCCGTTTCGTCCCAGCAACCAAATGATCGAGACCATCGCGATGACCAGCACGATGTCGAACCCAAGAAGGAACGGATGGTAGAACGCCAAGACGATCATCCCCAACACGGTCGTCAGAACAATCGAGACGCCATCGAGCAACAGCACCGCGGTCGCTTTTTGAATCGTCATGATGTCAAAGAAACGGTTGGCAAGTTCGCGCGGGCATTCGCCGCGAAGATGTTCCTGGTTGGCTCGCGGGAACCGGTGGGCCAGATCGCTGGCAATGCGGACGAACTGACGACGCTGGATGATTTCCACGACGACGGTTTGCAACACTCGCAGCACCCCGGCGATCGAAAGACAGGTCAGCAGCATCATTCCCAAAATGATCAGCGGTTGGAACTGGGTGCCCCAGCTGACCACGTTGACCAAGGATTCCACCGCGAGCGGCGTTGCGAGAGCCAAGACACCCGCGACGAGCGCGAACAGCACGACCATCCAGATGTCGCGGCGGTCGAGATTCAACAACGAGATGAAACGACGCAGTGGCGTCGGGTGTTCGTGATGACCGGCATGCCCATGCGAGGTGACCGAGATCGAATCGCATTCGAATTGCTTGCGAGCGATCAACATGCGAGGCGCGGGCGACGTCGTGAACAGCTGGCTGAGCCGATGTTGGCTGATCACCTTCGAGTTGAATTGGTCGTTCGTCGAGAACATCTCGACCGATCGCCAGTTCGCTTTCTCAAGGACTCGTAACGTTCCGTCGTCGTAGGCCAACACGATGGGGTTGCCTTCGGCGAGAAATCCAAACGCCTCGGAACCTGAGTGCAGGTGGGTTTCGTCCAGCACGATGCCGCATTGCATGGCGCTGGTTTGCAGCACCCACAACGGGTCCTCGTCCTCGGGCATCGAATCGTTGGACAACACGTCGGCCAGATCGACCGGCAGCCCGAGGCTTTGCCCAATTCGAGTAAGCGCCCGCAATATCGCCTGGTCATCCGGAGCAATCGCGTCAGAAAATTGGGGTGAATCCATGCGAGTCAAAAAGGGGCAATCGAATGTCGGGGAGCGAAACTCACGAGGTCAAACGTCGCGAGGGGATCGTTTTTCGGTGGGCAAACCACGCCATTCACAAAGCGTGGTTTTCCAGGACTGGGTTTCGATTGAAGGCGGACATCGTCTGGTTCGCCGATCCGTGGGAACCAGCCCGTTGTGCCACTGCAGCAGGCCGATTCAGCACGTGCCGCCGACGACTTGCCATTCGCTCTCGGCCCGGGACGTGTTCTCAGTCCGCAGTTGAACCCAAGATCCGTCCGAGTGGTAGCGGTACTTCTGACCGGAGTCGATCGCGACCATGTGCACCCAGCCGTTTTGCAGCAAATTACGAATGTTGGCATGTTTGGCAATGACCCGGTCGATCGATTCCCGGCTGGCAACCACGACGGTTTGAAGACGCAGCGGAACATGCTGCATCTTTAGGCCGCAACCGAGTGATTGGTTGGGCAAACCGGTTTGCAGATCGCCGCCGTTACCCGACAGGACGCCAAATTGCCCGACGACGTTGTGGATGGTTTTGCATCCGCCGCCGAAATGGTTTGGGTCGACGGTGGAGGCGTAGTATTGCATGTTGATCCAGTGGGCCACGACCATCGGAGCGGTGAGGATGGATTCCAGCACGGCCCCCTTCGGATCGGTTGCTTGATTGTAGCTGTGAAGGAAGGCCCGTCCGTCGAGCGATCGCCCGCGGGTCATTTCTCGAGGGCCGATCAGCATGCTGGCATTGCCCGCCAATCCCCATTCGGGACGCGTTTGCGACCAATCGGACGCTCGCGAAATCAGCGATTCGGGGCTGCTTTCG
The DNA here is from genome assembly GCF_002337565.1 of Rhodopirellula sp. UBA1907. Lineage (NCBI taxonomy): Bacteria > Pseudomonadati > Planctomycetota > Planctomycetia > Pirellulales > Pirellulaceae > Rhodopirellula > Rhodopirellula sp. UBA1907. Next base: position 16,881 of record NZ_DDGH01000110.1, read on the forward strand.
TTGAGCAGCGGCAACCGCTCTTCTCGAGTCAGGTGACTCGCGGCATCGGCAACGTTTTGGAGATCAACGACTCGAGGTCGGTGCGAAGCGGGAACCGTTTCCAAATCCAACCATTCAATTTGGTCCGTGGTGGTGTTGTGCCACGCGGCGATGAAGTGAGTCTCTGCAGGGATCTCGATCCCGCGATCCGCCAACCGTTTTTGAATTCGTCGGTCGTTGAGCAGAATCGCGGCCAGTCGAGCGTTGGGAGCTCCCGAGTGACCACCGCACGCTCCACAGTCCAACCCGGCGGCCATGGCGTTGTTTTCGGTCTGGCATCCATGTCCACACAGGACAACCAGCGGAGCCAAGTCGTCGCTCACTCCCATGCTGTTGAGAAGACCTTCCACCAGATCGGTTTGTTGATCCAATCCGATGCCTTGCTCGACGAGGTGATCTAGATCCAACGGGATCGCTGCGTTCTCGTGAACACTCGATGGAAGTTTGATTGGCAGGTTGCTTCGAAGTTTGGTGCCCATCAACCGGGCGGCCAAGTTGAATCCTGAGAACCAGCCGATGGTTTCCACGAACGAGAAACATCCGACAGCGGAGGTCTGAAGACGTTTCCAAAGTTTCCGTCCGGTTTTGATCGTGGCTTGTTTTTCAGCCGTGTTGTTTCGCGATGTCGAACCGTCGCCGACACAGGGCGATGATTTCTCTCGCAAGGCGAACTTGGGCGACAGCAAAACCGGAGCATGATCGTCGCCGGAGGATTGACCGAGCGGCACGTACTCAAAGGGCAGGCCAAAGAAACCGGCGACACCGAGCGTGTCCACCGATGCGTCGACTTGCTCAAGGTGGCGTCGGAATCGTTCGGATCGAACGTCAATGCAGAACGCCATTTGCACGGCAGGTTTCGTTGACGAGTTGGTTTGCTCGTCGACGGATGTTTGTCCTGCGAATTCTTCACTGGCAATTTTGTTTTCGGCAAATTCGGCCACGGGTAACTTGGCGAGCACGTCGTCTCGGTAGGCAATTTCCATCGCTCGCAACAGTAGCTTTCGATCGAATTTACAATCGTTGTCGGAATCCATCAGCGACAAACTCTGATGATCCAGAACCGACGACCAATTCACTTCGAACAAGAACGTTTCGGAAAGGGCAACGTCGTAGGCCAGCGACATGGCGAGCAGGCCGCGGAAGTCGTCGAACTGCAACTGGCCGCTTCCGGTCGGATCGGTTTGCAAGCCTTGGTACTTGGTCCATCCGCTCCATCCCGGAAGCGAGAATGCGTGCGCCAAGAGGAAGGTTTCCCAGAGGGCGACTGGGATGTTGAGGCGTTGCAACAGATGCACGATCGTTGCTTCGGCCGTGTGTGGCAGTCCGTCAACAAAGCTCCGGAATCCGGTCAGCCCGAGGATCTCGATCCCTCGATCGATCTTGGCCGTGTTCCGCCACGCTTGATACAGCGGAAGGTTTTGCCACGGGCTCGGCCACGTCGACTGCCCTTGGTCGTAGTGAGCGGAACAGTGCTTGCCGATTTCGTCTTTTACAATCTCGGTCCAGTCCACCTCGCCGTGAGCGGACAGACGAGCGGCAATGGTCGCGATTCGCGGAAGCGATGATTTTTCCGGCGTGGTTTGCTTTCCGGCATCATTGTTGTGATGCCTGGTTTGCAAGGCATTCAATACGTCGGACTTTTTTTGCGAGACATCTTTTCCCGGGGAGAGTTCCAACAGGGCTGCTTCGATGTGCGAATCAGCAAAGCCGCCAGATTGATAGTGCGCCGCGAAGTGATCCATCGATGGAAGCAGCTCGCACTTCGAGAAGACTCGCAGGTAGTCTCGTGATTCGTGGAAGGAGCGTTCGGACAATCCGGCGTATGGATTGACCGCGATCCAATCCTTCAGTGGCCAAACGGGAGAGACCACTTGGCAGACTTGGTCGAGCAACTCTTCGACTTGTCGATAGACATGTGGATCTTCGTAAGCGGCGGGGACAAACACGCTGAAAGGTTTGCTGTTGACACTGGACTTCTTCTGTTCAGGAGCGATCGTATTCATGATTGAATCTTTCGGCGAAAGGTTGACTTGGATGTTTAGGAAAATGCGGAGATGTGCTGGGTGATCTGCAGTCGGAATGAATGCTTGGTAACGCTTTTATCTGCCGTTTGGGGATTGGCCCCGGTTCTGTGTTGATGGAACCGAGGCTAACGCCTTATCGGCTCAGTGAATCGACAGACCGATTGCCTCCGTTCCAACCCAAACGCTCACACGCAACACTGATCACGCTGATGCCGACCCTCGGAAGACTCGGCGGATGCAGTGGTCGAGATAGAATCCGTTGGAAGCATGAACCTGCAGCGTTTGGAACCATGCCGAATCACTGGCGGAGCGAATTCGCAACTGCAGGATCAGCAGTCCGAGGAAGCCTGCTGCGATCGTGAATGTCACGACGATGTTGTTGGTCGGTGTCGTGGGGCTTGGCAGACTGCTGGCTATCAAAGCATCCGTTGCCAAGAAGCAGCCGACGTAGAGCAAACAGATCAGTCCCGAAATGGCGGTGCATTGCGCCACCAACCACTGGGACCCGGACTGCATGGCTTCGCCGATCCAGTGCGACAAGGCCAAACAAAGGATGCCACCGAGAATCAAACCGCCGGCCTTCTCGTTGGGTGAGACATTCAGAAGGATCGAGACAATTGCGAACAGGATGCAGGATGTGGTGATTGCGAAGGCTGTCTCGTACCACTTCAGCGGTTGCTTCCATTCGTTGGCACCGGCCATTGCTTTGGCATCGCTGACCACGCTGCCGGAGCGTAGAAACGAGTTGGCTTTGTAGAGCGAGTGAGCAACGATGTGCACGGTGGCCGCGATGTAGGCACCCAATCCGCACTGCAGCATCATGAATCCCATTTGCGCGATCGTTGAATAGGCCAGCGACTTCTTCACGCTGGTTTGAGTCATCATCACCACCACCGCCATCACGGTCGTGAACAATCCGATGATTGCCAAGACATGCAGGTTGGTTGGGAACAACTCGAAGATCGGTGAGAAACGGATCACCAAGTAGCCGCCCGCGTTGACGATGCCCGCATGCATGAGAGCCGAAACCGGAGTGGGGCTGTTGAGTGTCTCAGGCAACCACGTGTGAAACGGAAACTGCACCGACTGGATGATGGCCGCGATCAGTAAAAACGCACCGGCGGCGACCAGCGTTGACGGAACGGATTGCGCATCGCCCGACATGTTGACGGCGGACGCGAAAATGTCTTGCAAGTAGGGGGAGTCGAAATGGACGAACAGCAGCCCGAACCCAGCGATCAAGGCCGCGTCGCCGACTCGGTTGATGGCGAACTTCGTCCACGCGGCACGTCTGGCACCGGGTTGTTCGGGATTGAGCACCAACAATTGATGCAGCCCTAGGTTCATGGCGATCCAGGCCGCCGCGAAGACGGCCAAGTGTCCGGACATCATCATCCAACTGACCGCACCGATCGTCACCGCACTGAAGCGATAGTACCGACCTTGGTCAGGTGAACCGTCCAAGTACTCGATCGAATATTGGCAGGTGACCCAGCCGATGAAAGCGACCAGAAGCAACATCAGGCCCGACAAACCATCCAGCAGCACCGGAGACGCGACGACGAGGTTGCTGGAGGGAACTTCCGCGGTTGAATGGAACGAAGGAATCAACCACCGGATGGCGAACACGATCAGCAGTACCGCGACTTGCGAGGCAACGGCGACGTTGATCCACTGACGCCAGGAAACCACGTGGCGGCGGGTGAGCGAGTCCGGTACCAACACGGCAGCGACGAGCGCCGTTGGAATGAGCATCGGCAAATAGTTCAACCAATCGGACATCGCGAGCTTCCTCAGAACCGAGAATGTGAGACATGAACCCTGTGACACGAAACCTAAAGCACGACAATCTTGTCGTCAATTGTTTTTCGTCCATTTCGTGCTCTTGGTTGAGCCCGTTTTTCCGCCAGGACGGCGGGCGATGCCCGTTTTCGCTGTGAAAAGCGAGTTAAATGGGTGGTTTTGATGTCGCGAAAAAAAAGACGTGTTTTCGATGTTACAATTCGGAATCACCAGACTCACTGAGGAGTGGCTTGGTTCAAACACTTTGAAATCGTAGGAAACCGCGGACCAGGCGGACCCCAAAACAATGGCAGCGAAGAAAGTCACTCGCGGACGGAGTTCCGCACGAAAAACCAAGGCCGATACCGCACCAGAGGCCAAACCAACCGTGGAAAAGAAGTCGTCGTTGGATCCCAGCGCGGTGGAAGAACGTCGCTCGAGTGCCCGGTGGACGTTTTTAACCAACCACGCGCACGTGTTGATCGCGTTGCACGCCCGACCGGATCTGGTGCTTCGAGAAGTCGCGGTGGAGGTGGGCATTACCGAACGAGCGGTTCAGCGTATCGTCCAAGACTTGGAAGAAGAGGGATTCATCAGGCGAGAAAAAGTGGGACGCAAAAACCACTATGAAGTCTTGGCTGACCAAGCGTTGCGTCACCCGATCGAAGCGCACCGAAACATCGGCGATCTTCTCAAGCTGATAACCGGTTGATTCAAAGACCGACGATCACGTCCCATCGCGGGAGGTTGTTACCGAGGCGAATTCAGCCTCGGCGGGAGATCCGCTGCGGAACTTTCGGGCATCTACAACCGCGTCGGCAGGAGGGACCTCGATATTGACGAGGTAGCAGCACGCCCGGGAAAATTAAATCGGATCAATCTCGCACACCGCGTCTTTCTGAAGCGGCATCAAGATGCCCGTTTCACGCCTCACTCGGGCCGACGGGAGTGGCGGTAGTAGCTTTCCAGACAGAGCGTGGCCATCGACGTCGTGTAGACGGTTCCGCCGTAGCCACCCCACAATGATTGATCGGACCAAGATCCATCGGGTTGCTGGGTGGAGAGCAGTCGTTGTTTGAGCGCGGCATTCCAGGTTTCCCAGGCGTCGTCTTGCAATTGGTGCAACGCCATCGTGGCGTAGTACCAGTAGTAATAGTTGTCGGGGCCGTTGCCTTGTCCGGGCAAGTTGGCCAGCAGCACCGACTCGGCTTCGCGAATGGTGGCGTCGGGAAGCTTTTGTCCGATCAACAATCGTGTCGCGAGTGCTTCGGCGGTCATCGTTGGCGAAGTCGGTTCGCCGGGGCGATAGCATGCTTGTCCGCCCGAACGGCCGCGACGGACCGAATCCAAAAAGCGTGCGATGCCATCGGACATGCGACGGTTCTGCGGCACGGCACCGGATCGATCAGCTGAATCAATCAACAACGCTTGCCATCCGAGTTGGCTGAGGTCGCCCGTGTCGCCTCGGTTGTATCGCCATCCACCGGTGACGGGATGCTGCATCGAACGGGTGTAGGCGACCGCTCGACGAGTGGCTTCCATCGCGGATGGGTCAGCGGTCATCGCAGCGGTCTCGGCGAGTGCCAAACCCGCCATTGCGTGGCTGTAGTGAGCCGCGTAGACGGACGCGTTGCTGGCCAGTGAGCCATCCGTTCGTTGGCGAGACAGCAGGAATGCGAGACCGCGATAAACCGTGTCGCGATGTTCGCCTTCTTGATGAGTGTGTCCGGATCCGAGCATCGAAAGCAACGCCAGCCCGGTGATGGCGGTTTCCGCGTTGCGTCCGGCTCCGCCGCGATGCAAACCCAGCGGTGCGCGTTCTTGGCCAGCACCGGTCGTCTTTGGATCCCAGGCTCCGTCGCTTCGTTGTTGCGATGCGAGGTATTTCAGTGCCGCTTCGACGGCGGCCTCGGTGTCCGCATCGCCGCCGTTTTGAACCAGGGCTCGAGCCTTGGCCGCACCAGCTCGTGACGCGAAATCTTCGTCGATCGTCCCGGCGGAGGGTTCATCAGGGAGCGACGTTGCGGGGCGAACCGAAGCGATTTTTGCTATGGCGTCGTCATCGGTCGAGCGAACCGTTTGGTACTCGCCACTTTGCGATGGCGGTGCAGCCATCTCTGGTGAAGTCTGCTCGATGGATTCTTCGGCGGGTTCCTCGACTGGTTCCGCAAGCGCCGCTTGCAGCCAATCATCGATGCTGGAATCAAGAGCATCGGTCGCCACAGCTTCGGAATCAATGGACTCCGTCGGCGCGGGCTGAGTGGGAATCGCTGCCGACGCAAGCGTTGCCGGCATGGATGGCAATGGGATCTCGACCGCGGGAGGTGCGATGTCGGATTCAGGTTCGATGTTGGGATCGTCAGCCGCGAGCGGTTCGGACGATTCCGCCTCCACTTCGCGTTCAGGAATCAAGGGCTCGGGCAACTTGAGTGCGGCCAGCGGCGATGATTCGATGGGAGCCTCAGAAGACTCCTGCAGCGTTTCCAGCATCTCGGGATCGAACATTGACACGGCGATGTCAGCCGCACCGGCGTCAGCGGATGAATCAGAATCCGGGCCGCCGCCGGACCAAAACACTGACAGTTTGGGCACGTAGACAATCAGCACACCGTGCAGCGCGACTGACAGAATCAAACACACAATCGCGGCACCGCGGCCGCTGGTTTTGCGGCGGCGAAACAGAACGATCGTGATGACTAGAAGCGTCACCGCGACCAAGGCGACGCCGCGAACGATGTTGGGGTCGGCCCAAAGTGTTTCCAAATTGTCCCACGAAGCGATCGGCGACGTTTCAGAAACGCCTGCTACCGGGATCATCGGCGTGGTCGAGACATTTGGCATATGCGAAACAGAAAAGGGTTAGCGTCGTTCGCTGACGCCCATTTTTTGCACGCCGGCGAGCTCAATTTGACGCATGACTTTCACGACATGGTGTAGCGAACTGTCGCTGTCGCCACGCACGCTGACTTGCAGTCCGGGATAGACCGAACGTTGTTGTTTCAGTGTTTCGGTGAGTTGATCGGATGACATCGGGGTGCCATCCAACAGCAGCGAACCATCGCTGCGAACTTCCACGATGCGTTGATCGGGCGTACGAGCCAGTGATTGCATGTCGGCCGATGCCACGTTGACTTGCACGCCGCTGTCGTTGGAATCCATCTTGCTGCTGACCATAAAGAAGATCACCAACAAGAACACCACATCGATCATCGGGGTCAGGTTGATCGTCGCGTCTTCGGTTCCGCGATTGCGTTTCATCAGGCTGCCCGTCGTTTACGAGGAGCCTTTCCCGCGTTCTCGAGCCCTTCGGCGGAGATGCAATCGATCACTCGTTGGCAGAGCTTGTCGATCTCGCCAAGGTAGCCATCGGACTTGGCACCAAAGTACATGTAAGCGAGGTAAGCCGGAATTGCGACGCTCAGTCCGCCGGCGGTTGTCATCAGAGCGGTGCTGATCCCCGAGGCCAGCAAATCACTTTCGCCGGCACTGGGATCCGCGATGGTTTCAAAAGCTTGGATCATTCCCAGGACGGTGCCCAACAATCCGATCAGCGGTGTCACGTTGCTGATCGCGTGGAAGACTCGCAGGAATCGACGCAGCGAGTCTCCGACACGATCGCCCGCGTCAATCACGGCTTGTTCGATTTCCAGCATTGGACGTCCCCAACGACGAACCGCGGCATGGAAAACTTCCGCGACCGGGCAATCGAACTCGTCACAGATCGACGTGGCTTCTTCGTAGCTGAGTTGTCCGTCTTCGACACACTCGGTGAAACGGCGAACAAATGGTTTGGGGATCACACGGCTGCGACGCAGCGAGATCAGGCGTTCCATCGACAGTCCCAAGACGATCAGCGAGCAGATCGCGAGTGGGATCATCAGCATGCCACCTTCGGCAATTTTGCTGATGAAGGCGGGCGGTTCCCACGCGGCTTCGGACTCAGCGGCCGGATCACCTTCACCGGCCAGCTGATCGGTTGCGGGTGCTTCCGGGATCGACAGCCCACCGGTGTTGCGAGATGCAATTTGGGCGACCGGTTCGGACGCTCCGTATTGACCGCCACCAAAGTTGTTTTGATTTCCCGCTGCGCCGTATGGATCGTTGTAGTTGTTGCTAAAGCCGTTGTTCGTTCGCGGTTGGCTGTAGCCTTGATTGCCGAAGTTTTGAGCGATGGCCGAAGCATGCCAGTTCGACCAAATCGACAACCCAACCGTCAGCACGACGACCGGTAAAAATCGCGACGCGACCGCGAGCGTTGGACGCAGGCGGTTGGCGTTGGGACGAGTCTTGTCTCGATGTGAATTCATCGTCGAAGTGGGGATTCAGAGGAGGCGTCCGGTGACAACGCGGCCAATCGGCGGCGGGCTCCGGACGCATGTTGGCTGTTCGCAAAGCGACGCACCAAGGTGGAATAGCAGACAGCGGCCTCGCGTGTCCGCCCCAATTGTTCAAACGACTTCCCGGCTTGCACCAATGCCGCGGCGGTCCATTGGCCTTCGCCGCTGATGCCTTCGACCAATCGGTACGCGTCAATCGCTTCGCCAAATCGATCTTGCATGTAGTACGTTTCGCCGATCATCCATTGGGCTCGACCGCGAGCGTCTTCATCGGCCGACCCGAGTCTCACGACGCTTTCGAGCAGCGAACGACCGCGATCAAAGTTCAATTGTCGGACCTCCACATCGGCGGCCAACAAATTCACCAATGCCGATTGAGGGGACGTCGGTGAAACCGCGGCTCGAGCAGCGGCGATTCGTTGAGCGGCTTCCGTGATCGATCCGGATGACGATGCCGTTTCAGCGAGTCGAAGAAGGGTCGGAAAATCATCGGCCCCGCCCACGTCCACGATGCGTTGCCACCATTTCAGCGATGACTTGGCGTCACCGGTTTGAAGCAACGCTTCGGCGAACAAACGTTCGACGTGCAAATTACGTCCACGAAGTTCCGCGGTTTGGTCGTTGCCATCGAAGAAGGACTCTTCGTCTTTGGCTGCCATGGCGAGAATCGACCAGTTCGATGTCCGGCCAGCCCAGCGACACGCCGATTCGCGAACGCCAGCGGTGATGATCGGTTCGGCGTCTTGGCCGTTGATTGATTTGTTTGATGCAACGGGTGAGATCCATCGCATCGCGATTCGCTGTGCGTCGGCATCGAGATCGTTGCTGGTGAGTTGTTCCAGGATCGCTGCGGTGGTGTCGCCCGTTTGGTCTCGGGTGGCGATGGCGTTTGCGTAGATCGACTCAGCATCGGCGTCGTTTCGCTGAGCGGCCACCAACAATCCGATCGCGGAAGGTTTCAGCGTGGAAGTGAACTGAGGTGACGCGATCAGCCTTTTCGCGTGAGTGATCAAATGATCGGCCAGCGGTCCGTCGCAGGCTTGCAGCGGATGATTGCCACAATGCGACACGATCGCTTGCAGACACGCACTGGAATCGGCGTGTTCAGTGAGCAACTGCTCCAGTGTTTGATCAGCCGAATCGGATTGCCCCGTTCGGAATTGACACGACATCCGCATCAACAACGCGGAAGGCACATCGGCATGGTCGCCGTGATGTTTCAGGAATTGATCGATCGCTGTCAGGGCGGCTTGATCGTCTTCGCCTGACATGGCCGTGCACCACGCTAGTCCCAATCGTGCCGTGGCAAGTTGAGGGCTGTCGCCGCTGTCGATGACCATGTTGTAGGTCGATTGAGCCAGTTCGAGCTGGCCGTCATCCAGCAATCCCGATGCAACGGTCATGCAAGTCACCGTCCACTCGGGGCTGGTCACACCAAGCTGGCTGACTTCGCCGAGCCAACGATGGGCGTCGGTGGGACGGCCGGATCGCGACAATCCATTGGCTGCGCTGAGCAACAGGTTGGCGGTTTGTTCGGCACTGAGCGAGTTTGGATCGTTTTCTCGCAAACGCATCACAGCATAGGCGGCCATGTCGTGCACATCGGCGGCGTTTTCAACTTGGTTGCCGCTCGCATCCAACCGGCGAGCCAGTTGAACCAAAGCGGCGATGGATCGAATCGATGAACCATCATTGGCCGCGATCTTGCGAGCCGTCGCGATCGCGTCGTCCCACTGGGCACCGTGCGTCTGTTGCAACAGTTGACCGGTCGCAGCAGCGAGTTCCGAATCGTCCGCGGCGGCGAACGTCGGAGCCAATACTGCAAGCAGCATCCAAACCAACCCGATGGACTTCCAGCGGGTTGTCGGTTGGCAAAGAGAATGGTTCGACTGGTTTTGAGTCACAGTCATGGCTGAATCGAAAAGTCGTGATGAGGGATTCAGAGAGCCGTGTTCCATGAAGAGCGGGCGAGTTCCCGATAGTCGACTGACCTTGGAGACTCGCCCGTTCGAAAATATTGGCTGGATCAAGCCGCGGCGCGGTTGGCTTGTTGGAAGAACGATGCCACCGAGTCGACAACGCGAATTTGTTCCGCTTCGGTCAACGACGGGAAGATCGGCAGGTTCAACACTTCGGCACTGGCCGCTTCGGTGTGTTCCAAACCGTCGTGACGGAACGGAATGTCCTGGAAGCACTCTTGTTGGTGCATCGGAACCGGATAGTAGATCTCCGATCCGATCTTGCGTTCGGACAAGTGGGCTCGCAGTGCGTCGCGTCGACCGCCGGGAACACGCAACGTGTATTGATTCCACACGTGGCGAGCGTTGGGATCATGATATGGCGTGCCTAATTGGTCTTCACCCACCAAACCGGCTTCGGTCAACAACCGGGTGTAGCGATTCGCGTTGATCGTGCGAGCTTCCACGGCTGCATCAAGGTG
>NZ_DDGH01000110.1:27572-29997 GCF_002337565.1 Rhodopirellula sp. UBA1907
CCACGGCTGCATCAAGGTGACGCAGTTTGACGCGGAGCACGGCGGCCTGAAACGTGTCCAGTCGGCTGTTGATGCCAACGACTTGGTGGTAGTAACGCGGACGCATTCCGTGTCCGGCGAACAATCGCAAACGGTCAGCAAAACCGGCGTCGGTCGCGGTCAAGATTCCGCCGTCGCCCATCCCACCCAGGTTCTTGGTTGGATAAAAGCTGAAGCAACCAGCCGTTCCCCAGTTGCCAGCCGGGCGATCTTTGTAGGCCGCACCGATGGCTTGGGCAGCATCTTCGACGACGGGGATGTCATGCTTGGATGCAATTTCACAAATTCGATCGATCTGGGCACACTGACCGAACAAGTGAACCGGAATAATCGCGGCTGTCTTTTCGGTGATCAACGACGCGATCGATTCAGGATCGATGTTGTACGTGTCGGGGCAAATGTCGGCGAAGACGGGAACAGCACCCAAGCGGGTGATGCAGCTGACCGACGCAAAAAAGGTGAAGCTCGGCACGATGACTTCGTCGCCCGCTTTGACATCCAATGCCATCAAAGCCAAAAGCAACGCGTCACTTCCGGAGGCGCAACCGATCGCGTTGGGCGTTTGCGTGTAGGCAGCGACTTCGTTTTCCAGTTCGGTCACATCGGGACCAAACAGGAAACGTCCACTGTCGAGCACTTCGGTGAGTGCATCGAGGAACTCGTCGCGGTGCGGGGCGTTGTCGCGATTGACATCCAACAGAGGGACGCCGGGGGTGCTATCAGTCATGGCGAGACTCATCCGTGAAATATATGCGGGATAGTCGAAAGTCCATTTTCGACCGTGTTGACGCACTGACGCGTACAAACACTTCTGCTTCAATACGAGGCGTCACAGTAAAACGTCAAGACCGAACCAGCGAAGACGCACTCCAAGATCCTCCCCACAATTTCACGAAAACCACATGGCGAAGAACAAAAAAGCCAGAATCCCACACAAATTCCTGCCTTGGATCGCGATCCGAAAACAGTACAGCCTGACCCACGCCGAAGTCCAAATGGCTCGGGAATTGGGTTTGGAACCTCGCAGATTCCCAAGCTACGCGAATATCAAAGACCAACCTTGGAAAAAGCCGCTGAAAGAATTCATCGCGGAGCTGTACCTGAAACAAACCGGGAAAGAACAACCCGAAACGATCTACTCGATGGAGGAATTGGCGGCTCAGCACGTGGCTCGTCGGTTGGCGAAGAAACAGGCCAAACTCGAACGTTTGGCCGTGGAAGGGCCCGAGGACGAAGCCTCCGAAACGGTTTGGCCAACTGCGGAATCCAACGAAACTGCAACGAAAACACCCGAATCAGAAGCGATTCCCGCGGCCCAACCGGTTGCCGAACCTTCCCCTGAGGTCGCCCCTCCGGCCGTCGAAGTGGAGCAACCCGAAAGCGTTCCAGAACCTGCTAATACCAAAACACCGGCGATGGAATCGGTGCCAGAGACAATTGCGACCGAACCCGAGCCACAACCGCAAAAGCTCGAAATCGAAGCGGTTGTTTCCGACCCGGAGCCGGTTGCGGATCCTGCTCCCGTTGCCGCGGATCCAGAGCCTGAACCCGCTCCAGAGCCCGAACCCGAGGAGGCTCCACCCGCGAAACCTGCGAGTCCCTGGGAAGCGGCCCGAGCCCGGTTGAATGCGAAATCGGAAGCGAATCCTGACGATCCGGATTTGACATCGGGCCCCGCGGCGACTTAGCCTGATGGTTTGCAAACTGCGTCAATTCACCGCCACGCACCTTTTCGCGGCGGTCACTTCCCTCGATTGGAAAGAGTTAAACGATGGCTAAACGTTGGATCTCAGCTCTGGCTGTCCTGTTGGTCGCCGCCACCACCGTGGTTGCCGCGGACGCCGTGGAAAAAACCGTGGACTTGAAAGACGTGAAGTGCGTCGTCGCTCCACGCGATGCTCAGGCGAGCAAGTCAGCCGAATACAAAGAAGGCAAGGTGTTCTTCTGCTGCAATGGCTGCGAAGGCAAATTCGCCAAGACACCTGAAAAGTTCGCGACTCAGGCCAACCGCCAACTGGTTCAAACCAAACAGTACGAACAGAAAGCGTGCCCACTCAGTGGCGGCAAACTGAACCCCGAAACGTTGATCACAGTCGATGGAGCGAAAGTCGCTTTCTGCTGCAACAACTGCAAGGGCAAGGTCGAAGGCACCGAAGAAAAGAAGCAAGCTGAATTGGTCTTCAGCGACAAAGCATTCAGCAAAGGTTTTAAAAAGAAAGCCGAAAAGACCGACGGTTGATACAACGTCGCGTCAATTAAAAAAAACGAAACCCAGTTGGAACTCCCAACTGGGTTTTTTCGTGCTTTCCCACAACATCCAACAACCTGTAGCACGATGGTCTCCATCATGAACCCACCCCCGTACGATGGACTTCCAAGTCCGTCG
>NZ_DDGH01000110.1:30181-30326 GCF_002337565.1 Rhodopirellula sp. UBA1907
CGATGGACTTCCAAGTCCGTCGCCCCTCGAGCATTGAAGTTGTGCAGTTTTGAAGTGCCGTGCTCGCAAGGTGAAGTCACCCTCCTGAACGGAGAGTTCGTGCAGTTTTGAAGTGCTGTGCTAGTGACGCCTTAAGAACCCCGCC
>NZ_DDGH01000059.1:0-3584 GCF_002337565.1 Rhodopirellula sp. UBA1907
CAGGAGGGTGATTTCAACCTTGCGAGCACGGCACTTCAAAACTGCACGACCTCTTTGGTTGACGTGTTTTTCAGTTGACGTGTTCAATCAACCGCCCAGCATATATATCGCAGCACCTTGAACTACGATCAATGTGGCGGTGAAGACGGCGCACAAGAGGCGTGAGTTTCCATACCAAGTGCGGACGAAAGCAAACCAAACGATGAGCGACACCATGACGGAGCCTGTCACAGCATTACCGAGTTGGGGAGCCTCGATCGTTGTATCTGCTTGATGAAACATCAACATTGCGTAGCTGGTTGCACCCAACCATCCCAAGCCAGCGATGACCGATGTGAAGTGACAAACCGTTCGAGGGTTGCTCTGAACGACGGTCGATTCGGGATCTCGCGAGATCGGTTCGTAGGGATTGTTCATCGGAGAAAGTCCCTGCCAGTTGCGTTGTAGATTTTGGAGTCGAGCGAACGACAACAGCGTAACCGCACGTCCCAAGTGACAGATACGAAGCCCAGGACATTGCTGGAAGGCTGGTGGGACACGATACCTGCACGACCGGAATGGTTACGACGGAGAACTAGATAAACAAGACATTCAACAGAGTGGAAATCAAGACGCAAACGCGCTTACCTCGCTTTGGATGTGCTGTTCCGGCGATCGAGCTCCTTCTCAGCTTGGACGCCGCTCAGTCGCCAACCGCGTCGAGCTTTCGCGTGACCCACCCAGTTCTCCATCTTTTCGCAGGCTTGGATCCAGTCACGGAGCTGGTGGTCTGTCATGTCTGCGATCTTGCGGCCCCGAAGTGACTGCTGTGATTTTGAGAGAGGTTCGGCCATCGAGCAGCGTTCTCGCTATGGGAATCTGTTTGATCAGTTTCGGAGCAGTGACCAACTCGCAAACGCCACTTCCCTACAATTTTTCCTCGGTACTGAAAGCATAGACGATGCTCAGTCGATCAACAGCTATAGGGAGCACTGCAGGCAATTCGATCTTCCTTCTCTGCATTCGGATGAGCCGTTCATTCGCGGTGAAAACGCTCGTCCACTCGCTGGCAAAAGCGTTGTACTTCAGCGCGATGTCCAAACAAAATCGTCAGAAGTGCTCGCTACCGTATGATTTCACAATTTGGAACAGCTTTCTGAAGGTTCTTGATCGCAGCTTCTGAAACGTTGGTGTTGGTCAACTTCAACACTTTGATTCTGAGTGGGAATGAGTTCTCCTCCTGCAATACGATGCGGCGGAGGGCGTCGTCTGTGATGCGTGTATCGGATAGATCCAGTGTGTGGATATGCTCGTATTGTTCTGGGCTGTTTGAACACAGGCGGCTGATGAAATAGATGTCACCGTCCTTCATTTTGGTGCCGGACATATCGACGTCGATCATCTTTTCGCCGCGCGGGATGACTTTTCCGTGAAGTTGGGATACTCGGAGTGCTGGCGTGGGTAAGCATCCGGATATGAACGCAGATAGAAGACCGAATATGGTTCCAAAACAAATGTGCTTGCAGCATCTCGAACGCGCATTCGCAATGAGCTCTGTCTTGTGCATGAAATGCTCTGTTTTGCAATTTGAGAAACGTTGTCCGTCAGCATCCAGGCAAGCAACGGTCGTTCGATTCGCAGGCTGAGAAGTGGGGATCAGTTGCGACAATGGCTTGACGACGGAGCCAAGCTAATTCAGTGTGCCGGTTCAACCAATCACGGAGGCGGCGATGATGATGGAGACGCCGAGCACGATGGCGGCGACGACTATCGAGACGGCCAAGTTGTGTTCTTCACCGATCTCGTGCAGGATCGAGAAAGGCGTGAGCTTTTCCATCAGCACCAGACAGCCCATGAAGACAACGATTCCAACCACAGAGAACACGCAAGCAGCGATCAGATGCTGCAGCAGCAAATCCAGGCTTGTGCCGGTTGCGGGTACCGGATCCACCACGACGGAGTCGGATTGTGCCAAGCCACGTAGTTGATCAATCATGCTCTCTACCTTTTCGTTTGGTTTGGATTTGTTGGAGTGTTGTGTGTTGATTTGATGAGTGCCGCGTGTCGCTGCGATACACGTCGCGAGTGGGCCGGGTTTCGTTGGCTACTTTCCGCCGCCCCACGAACCACCGTAGGCCCGACCGCCGCCGCTGCTGCCCATGTTGTCGACAATCCCAAAGTTGATCGCCTGCCAACCTCGGAACGCGGCGACGGAATACCAGCAGCAAACGAGCACGCCGATGATCAAATAGATTCGTAGTATTTTCATCAGTCATCACTGCTGGCGTAGGGACTGAAGTCGCTGTCTTTCCAGCGGGAAACTTCGAAGTTGTGTATGAACACCAGGCAACCAATCGGAATCGCTGAAACAAACAGCAACCCGTAAAACAGCATCCAGCCGTCAGCGGACGGTGTTGCGGATGACGCCGAGCGATGGTTGCCGAGGTAAATGATGAACATGTAGAAGCAGAATCCAGCCCAGGCGAGCCAAACTCCAAAGGGGATTTTTGGCGAAGGTTGGATCACACCGACGCCCCATGGACGCGTCAGGTTCTCGACTCCGAATGCGGCCTCAATCTCCCTGGGCTTCATGTACGTCCCCAGAGACACAACACGTTCGTGTGTCCTGCCTTCAAAACTGTCTTCGATCGACAGCATTCTTGGCGGGGCAATGAAGTCCGCAGTCTCGACGCAGTTCCCTTGCTGAACCTTCCAATAAAATTCGCCGATCACGTGACGCACAATCGCTGTGGCGCGATCGTAGATGCGGAAAGAATCGCCGTCGTATCGAAGGCGAGTGGACAGAGGGTCCATCGCGTGTCCGGTGACGGGCTGGACGAATGACCAATGCCGATCGTTTTCGACCAACCATCGGAAGCCGACGCCGGGGGCGTAGAGCAGGTATTCCGTCCAAGGATACGTGGTGCCCGCATAACGAACGAAGCGAGCCATGATGCCGATGATGATGTATTCGGTGCCTTCGATGGTTCCTCGAATGCCGAGCGGCAACGACGTGTGCATCTCACGTTGTTCCAACATCGTCAGCAATTTCAGCCGCCCATCATCGTTGGACAACAACGCACCGCAGTGTTGGCAACCAACTCGCAGTGTTTCTTTCGGTGCATGAAGGTCCAGCGAACCGCCACACTTTGGGCAATTCAGATGGAGCGATGCGACCGCGATCGTTCCTGATCCAGGATCAGGCTGCCAATCGGGAGTCGACAGGTTCAGTTTGTCTTTGGTGACCGTGCGGCCGATGTACGTGTGCTGCTCGCCTCTCGAATAATCGAAGGTCGCGAACCACGCTCCGCCGTCGGGTTCCGGAGCTCCATGCAAATCCACATAGCGATGGTCATCGTTGGGACGAAACTGCCAAGGGATTTCGCCTTGAGCAGATCTCGCTTTCGCGACGCCTAACTCAGCGACCGTCAAATCTTGTCCGCCGTAGTGAACGACCTGGCCCAGCGATAGCGAATCGAATTCCGGCAAGGGTGACTTCGATCGCACCGGCCGTTCAAACGTCAGGTGCAACTGGCCTTGAGCCTCGGCCAACCAAGCCATCTTGTCGCCCGGGAACCGCAGGTACCATTCGTCCCAAACTCCGC
>NZ_DDGH01000059.1:3761-21638 GCF_002337565.1 Rhodopirellula sp. UBA1907
CGCCTGCCGCATGGTCGTATTGAACACGGCCGATCACTTCGAAAGGCTTGCCGCGAAAAGATCCGGTGGAACCGAGTTGAACGACCGAGTCCGTTTCGACGAGATCGCTGACTTTGCCGTAGTCCTCGATGTCTTTGTCACCACGAGCGACCGCGGTATGGCAAAACTCGCAGACGCTGACCATCGAGTTCCCAAACCGGAATTCAACGGGAGCCCCACAGCCGGGACACGAAGCGCGGCGAACCTTCATTCGGCGACCTCGATGATTGCTTCCGGAATGTGTGCGGACGATGCGTTGCAGCAGTGTGTGTCTGAGGCTTCGTTGGTC
Source organism: Rhodopirellula sp. UBA1907 (assembly GCF_002337565.1). Taxonomy (NCBI): domain Bacteria; kingdom Pseudomonadati; phylum Planctomycetota; class Planctomycetia; order Pirellulales; family Pirellulaceae; genus Rhodopirellula; species Rhodopirellula sp. UBA1907. Next base: position 4,090 of record NZ_DDGH01000059.1, read on the forward strand.
TCCCAAGCTCCTCGACGAAGGTGTCGGACTCGCACGTGGGTCGCGTTCAAACGAGATTGCAACTGCGTCTGCCAATCCCACACCGCGGTTTCTCGGCAGCAAACCAGATTGAACGTGGCAACGCCGTGTTCAGGATACGTGTGCACTGCCAGGTGCGATTCAGAAAGCAGATACAACGCGGTGACACCGTGTGGCGGCCCGAAGACATGCGACTGAGGTTCGCCGACCACTTTCAGCCCCAGCGAATCGATCACGTCGTTGCAGATGGACTGGATCGTCGCCAACGACTGGAGTGATTTGGCGTCGCAGCCCGACGCATCGACGATCCATTGCCCACCGACGCTGATGGACGGCGCAGCGGCGGATCGATCGCTCGTCGTGTTCATCGTTGCATTGGGGGGCGTTGCGGGCACTCAGTTCACTCCGTTGTCATCATTCCATCACGGTGGCCGTGAAAGTCAGTCGCCTGGATCAGTTCGCTGGCGGCGGTGGTGGAGGGCTGCCAGCGGCCAGCATCGATGCCAACGCGGGAACATCCTTGGCCATCAACCAGCCGCCCATGCCCGACGACCAAACCATCGATTCGGCTCCCATCTCGCCACTTCCGATTCCGGATCGGATTTGATCGGCGGAGAATGGACCGTGTGTCACGCCATCCTTTGCTACGTACCAAGCCGTTGCCGCGGGCGGTGGTGGAGGTCCGCCGGATCCAGCTGCTGCACCGGGATTCATCGCGCCCGGATTCATGGCTCCGGGCATCATCCGACCGGCCATCGCGACGCCGAGTCCCAGTCCCAAACCTTCGGCCGCACCACCGCCGCCACCGTTTTCGGCGGCCGACGTCATCGCTTGGCCCATTTGGTATTGCTGGAACCGATTCATGTCGCCAATCACGCCCATGCTCGTTCGCGTGTCGAGGGCTTTCTCGACCGACTCGGGAAGCGAAATGTTGACGATGAAAAGCTGGGGGCAATCCAGTCCGTACTCGTCGTCGATCTTTTCAACGACACGTTCGCGAAGCTGAGCGGCGAGCTGCTCATAGTTGCTGGCCAAATCCAACGCCGCGATTTGCGAGGAGCCAATCAGGTCCGCGAATGAAGATTGAATGATCGATCGCAACAAAACGTTGACGTCGTCGGCGCCAAACTCACCATCGGTACCGACGATCTCCAGCAACAATGCTTTGGGATCAACGGCACGCAAAGCGTAGGTTCCGAAAGCGCGAATCCGGATCGGACCGAACTCGGGATCTCGCAACATGATCGGATTGGGTGTGCCCCATTTCAGATCGGTCAGCTGGCGGGTGCTGACGAAGTAGACTTCGGCTTTGAACGGGCTGTCGAATCCGTACTTCCAACCTTGCAGCGTTGTCATGACGGGCATGTTGTCCGTCGTCAGTTGGTAATGCCCGGGTGGGTAGATATCGGCGATTTCGCCTTTGTAAACAAAGACGGCCGTTTGGCCCGGACGCACAATGAGTTGTGCTCCGTTCTTGATTTCGTTGTCATGCCGAGGGAATCGCCACACCAACGTGTGTTGTGTGTCATCGATCCATTCGATGATGTCAATCAACTCTGAACGAATCAGATCAAACAGTCCCACGTCGCATCTCCTGTGTACGGTCTTGAAATCGTTGCAAAGCCTAGGGTGGTTGGGGGGCAAGGTCAAACGGTGGCCAAGCCGAAACCCCAAACGGATTCAAGGAAGCGGAATTTTAGCGTTTCGGAACAATCCGGTGGCTCAGCTGAATCGATTCTTTCGCTAGACCGATCACGCTCAACGCCGAACCCAAACGTTCTGTCCGGACCATCACGATCCAGGCCATCAGGCGGCAACGATCGAGATCCCAACCCTTTGGGCTCCCGTCAATAAAACAGGCTGGAACAATCCGCGTTCGGGGCGCTGTTTTCGATCGATGTATGCGGCCGCGTCACGTGCCGAGATACCACTTTCGGTACGGTCACCGGCTCTATCCTACAACTGCCGGGGACACCGCCAGGTCACGCAGCCGATCAAGGCAAAATGCGAAGGCGGTTTGTAACAAATGTTGGCAGTGCGATAGATCGGACGTTTGGTGCGGCGGCGAGAGAGCCGAGAGCCCCGGATCGACGCGTTTTTCGGGGTAAATCGCGTTGTTTCACCGCGAGCGAATTCTCGATCGATTTCGTGAAAGGTATTCGGTCACGCTATAGAATCTGTTACAATGGACGTCGCTGCGGTTCGATATACGCCCCCTCCATGGACGGCTTGCTATCGTTTCTTGCAGTCCTGCCTCACACCATCCCACCTATCGCAACGATTGAGTCAATCGGCTTCGTGATTGGATTGCATCCAATTTTGCCGTCGATCGCTCAGCCTGCCTATGAAATCCGATTGCATCCTGCCGGGAACTCGCTGGACTCGCGTACTTTGTTCGTTCGCGGGCACGCTAGTATTGTTGACGACCTCAACCATTCACGCTGACGAACCCGAGTCAGAGGTTTCCGCGACGGCCGATTCCAAAACGGTCGAGCCCACCACCGATGATCTGACCGCTTGGGAGAACTCCGGTTTTCTGAAGTTGGAAGAGTTCTGCATCGATTGCCACAACGCGGACTATCAAGAAGCCGAAGTGGATCTGACGCTTCTCAGCACCGCCGAAAAGATTCGCGAAAACAGCGAGTTGGCAATGCACTCGATCAGCATGATTCGCTTCGGTGCGATGCCACCGGAAGATTCCGCGTTGCCAACAGTCGAAGAACGACGTCAACTCGCCGATCAACTCGATGATCTGGTTTATCACGCCACTTGTGACTTGCGTCCCAAACCCGGTCGCATCACCGCGCGTCGTTTGAACCGCGCCGAATACAACAACGCCATTCGCGACTTGTTCGGAATGGATCTTCGACCCGCCGATCAATTCCCCTCGGACGAAGTCGGTGGTGGCTTTGACAACAACGCTGATGTGTTGTCGCTGTCGACCATGCTGATGGAAAAATATTTGAAGGCCGGCGAATCGGTTGCTTCGACTGTCATCGTTGATCCCGCAACTCTGCCATCGCTCAACAAGACGTTCGCCGACCAAACCCTGCACACGATCGGCGAAGCAAAGTTGGCTTCGTTTGGCGAATGGTTCATTCGCGGCGACGGCATGGTGTGGTGCGAGGTCGATGTTCCCGTCGAAGGCGAGTACTACTTCGACATTCGTGGCGGCACGAACGTTCGTCGATCGGAACTGATCGCGGCGAAAGAGGAAGAGTCAGAAGACAAGGACGCCGATTCGAAGGACGCCGAAGCGAAAGACTCGGACGATAACCGCAAGGACCGAAAGCGAGATCGTCGGAGGGACGAAGACAAAGAAGAGCCCAAGGAAAGCGACAAAGTCAATCGTTGTGTGATGGTGCACAACGAAGAGGGACTGTTGCTTGAGATCCTCGATTTCAACTACCAGGAAAAGAGTGGCCCGACCGACGGTGAGTCGTTCCGAGCAACGCTCAAACCCGGCAAACACAGGTTCTTCTTTTCGCCGACCGATACCTGGATCGATGAGCTTCCCAAGTCAGAAGATCGCAAGGACCCATGGCGTATCGGCGAATCGGTTTCAGAACGTGTGAAAGCATTGACCGACGAGGAACTCGCCAAAACCGTGTTGCCCGCCGGTGAGAAGGTTGAAGTATCGCGTCGGATTTCCGATGACGAGTTCAACTTCAAATTCAAGACTGTGTCGATCAAAGGTCCTGGGCCACAAAGCCGCAAGGATTTGCCCGCCACACAGTCGCAACTGATCATCCGATTGGCTCGCGAACGAAGCGATCATTGGGAAGACGTTTACAAGGCGGCCAAGGTAAATTTGGAACCGTTGATGCGTCGAGCTTTTCGCCGCGAAGTCAGCGAAGAAGAAGTCAAGCGGTACGCGACTTTGGTTGAAGCAGCCACGGACCGACGGGAGTCGTTCTATGTGGGCATGCAACAGGCCATCACTGCGATTCTGTGCTCGCCGAGTTTCTTGTTCCGTATCGAACTGCCCGAAACAGACGAAGCCCGCGAGTTGGCGGCGACCGGCGAAGCGGTTCCGTTGTCGTCGACTCAGCTGGCCAGCCGATTGTCGTTCTTCTTGTGGAGCAGCATTCCCGACAAAGAACTTTTGCAAGCCGCGAAAGAGAATCAGTTGGTCGACGAGGCCAAACGGCGGCGTCACATTCACCGAATGTTGGATGATCCGAAATCGATGTCACTCGGCGAACAATTCGCCACTCAGTGGTTCGGGTTGGGCAACTTGAAGGCTCGCGACATGGCGGACTTCGGCGGCAATGAAGAAGGTCCCGCGATCACGGTCGATGACTTGGCCGCCGAGACTCACGCACTGTTCGACCACGTGCTGAAGAACAATCTGCCAGTGACCGAATTGCTGACCGCTGACTATACATTCGTCAACGAATCGTTGGCGGACTGGTATGGCGTAAAACTTCCTGAATCCAAAGAAGTGGACGCTTTTCAAAAGGTGTCGCTGGCCGACGCGGGCCGACGCGGGATTTTGGGCCATGCCGGCGTGCTGACGCTAACCAGCTATCCGACTCGAAACTCACCGGTTCTTCGCGGCAAATGGATTTTGGAAAACGTCCTCGGAACGCCTCCACCAGAAGCCCCGCCGAACGTGCCCGAATTGGAAGAAACACGTGCGGCCTCGGCTGACGCGACCCTTCGCGAACAGTTGGAATTGCATCGTGCCGATCCTGGTTGTGCCTCGTGTCACCGCGTGATGGACGCCCTCGGGTTTGGTTTGGAGACAATGGACCACCTCGGACGACTGCGACCGCCCAGCGATCCATCGGTTGCCGACGCCAACGGAGAGCTTCCTGGCGGCCGTTCGTTCCGCGGCGCGATGGAATTGAGCGAAATGTTGGCCAGTACCGAAACACGACGTTTTGCTGACACGACCGTCCGCCGATTGTTATCCTTTGCTATTGGCCGCGAACTGCGTCCTGCCGATAGATGTTTTGTAGAAGCCATTTTGGATGAAGCTGAAGGCGAAGGTTACCGTTTGCGGGACCTCGTCGAAGGCGTCATCAACAGCCCTCCGTTTTTGACCACCAGCGTCCCCGCCTCCTGATCGTTCCTTCCTGCCTGCCCAAGGCTCCTCGCCTGAACTAAGGAAAGTCACATGAAAGACTCGATGAACGTCCCCAACGCTCCCAACCAGCCCAACTCGATCGTCCAAATCGGTTCGTCCCGTTTGAGTCGCCGCACGATGCTGCGAGCTTCCGGGTTGGCTCTCGGATTGCCGTTGCTCGAAGCGATGACGCCAGCCGGTCGAAGCGCATACGCAGCCAAAGAAGCGTTGCAGATGACCGACGTTTCGCGTCCGGTTCGCATGGCATGCGTGTTCTTTCCCAACGGTGTGATTCAGCCCAAATGGCGTCCCAAGGTGGACGGCGATAACTGGGAGATGGGCGAAACGCTCAAGCCACTCGAAGCTTTCAAAGACAAGCTGAACGTCATCTCGAACTTGGCTCACGAAAACGGACGAGCGGGTAAAGACGGAGCGGGCGACCACGCTCGTGGTGGATCGACATTCTTGACCGCGGCACGTCCAGTCAAAACGAGCAGCAACATTCGATTGGGAATCTCGCTCGACCAAGTCGCCGCAACCGCACTGGCCGGCCAAACTCGTTTGCCGTCGATTGAACTTGGTTTGAACGGCAGCCGGAACGCTGGCAGTTGTGACTCCGGGTACAGCTGTGCTTACTCGTCGAACATCTCCTGGAAGAACGAAACGCAACCGATGCCAAAGGAAACCATTCCTCGGCTTGCGTTTGAGCGAATGTTCGGTTCCGGTGACGCAGCGATGGAACGCAAGCAACGATTGGCCCGAAAGAGCATCCTCGACGTTGTTCGCGGTGACGCAGAGCGGCTGATGAAGCAGGTCGGCAAGACCGACAAACGCAAGCTGGATGAATACTTTACCAGCGTGCGTGAAATCGAGACTCGGATTGAGCAAACCGAAGCCGAAGATCGCAAGTCACTGCCCGATCTCGAAGTGCCGATGGGCCGTGTCACCGCATTCCGTGAGCACGCTCGTTTGATGTATGACTTGATGGTCGTTGGATTCCAAACCGATACGACCCGAGTCGCAACCTTCATGCTCGACACCGCGGGCGGCAATCGCACGTATCCCGAGATCGGTGTCAAGGAAGCTCACCACGGTTTGAGTCACCACCGGGACAAGACCGAGACGGTTGAGAAGATTCAAAAGATCGATCACTACTTGGTCGAACAGTTTGCTTACTTCCTCGAGCGACTGGATTCGGTCGAAGAAAGCGGCGGCACGCTGCTGGACAATTCGATGGTGCTGTACGGCAGTGGACTGGGCGACGGAAACCGTCACACCCACCATGATTTGCCAATCGTGCTGGCAGGCGGTGGCGGTGGTCAGATCAAGACCGGACGTTACTTGCAGGCAGCAGAAGAAACGCCAATGGCGAACTTGTTCCTCAGCATGCTCGATGTCGTCGGAACGCCCGCGGAAGAAATCGGCGACAGCACCGGCCGCCTAAGTCTGTCCTAACCGACGCCAGACTTCATCCAGATGCCCACGAGGCATCTGTGCACGTACGTCGGGCTTCCAAGCCCGACGATCCCCACCTTCCACGACGCGGGCGACTCTCTGCATCAAGCGGGCGAACTCTCTCGCCCGCATCGACCATCAAACCATTAGCGTCCCTGTCGCTGATGCTCACGAACAAGACGCTGATAATCGCGTTCAAGCGTCACTCAACGCAGCCCGCTGACACGCATCGGGATCGTGTACACCGCATCTTTCGCGGTGATGAAGAGCTCACGGTGTCCCTCGCCGCCAAACGTCACGTTGGCCGTCCAGCCCTTTGGAACGGCAATCGTTTCGAGCTTGTTGCCGTCCGCATCGAAGACGGTCACACCAGCTCCGCCGGTCAGGTACAAGTTGCGTTGTTGATCCAGCGTCATTCCGTCGCTGCCCATTTCACAGAACAGTTCGCGGTTGGTTAGCGAACCGTCTTCGGCGATATCGTAGCGATAGGTTTTCTTGTCGCCGATGTCCGCGATCCAAAGCTGGCGGTTCTCCGAGTCGCCGATGATGCCGTTCGGTTGAACCAAATCATCGACGACCTGCGTCAGCTCGCCGTCTTTGGAGAGTCGATAAACGCCGCGAGGGTTGTCAGACGGGATGGTGTGCTTCCAGTAAGGTCGTTTGTAGAGAGGATCGGTGAAATAGATCGTTCCATTGGTGTCGACCCAGCAATCATTGGGGCCGCCAAAACGACGACCGTCCACTGAATCCACCAAGACCTTGTGTGACTTGTCGTTCAGGTTAATCGACCACATCTCGTTGTTCGCGTCGGCGCAAGCGATCAGCTTGTCAGGGGCGACAAAGAACAATCCGTTGCTGCGTCCGCATGGCGACAACCAATCGGTCAGCTCGCCGGATTTCGCGTCGTAACGAACGATGCGATCGTTGGGTTGATCGGTGAAGTAGACGTTCCCATTGTCGTCCGCGGTCGGGCCTTCGGTGAATTTGTACGACTCACCGATCAGTTTCAGCTCTGCTCCCGGCTGAACAACAGAAACTGGTTCTGCGGTTGCTGCGGCAGACGTAGTGTCATCCGCGAAAAGGTTGCAACTCAGGATGGAAGACGAGGTGATTGCGACCCATGCCAATAGCCGCCGACGCATTGGATTCATCTGTTGATTCACTTTCGGGGACTGGAGGGACAATGTCCAATCGCGGCATCCAGTCCATTCCCGCGACGGTCAAAGAAACCATCGTAATCACAACAGCGGCGATCAAGTTGAGGAACAAGCCGTTGCGAGCCATCTCGTCGGTGCGGATGCCTCCCGCGCCGAAGACGATGACATTGGGGGCGGTCGCGACGGGCAGCATGAACGCGCAGGAACAACTGATCGTTCCCGGCAGCATCAACAACTCGGGCGGCAGTCCTACTTCCGAAGACAACGCGGCCAAGATCGGCAGCAACAACATCGCGGTCGCGGTGCTGCTGGTGATCTCGGTCAGAAACGTGACCAGCATGCAAATGGACAGGACGATCGCCCATGGCGGTGCTTCCTTTAGAAACGCGAGTTGTCGTCCAATCGAGACGCTCAATCCCGATTGATCAAACCCGGTGGCGAGCGCCATGCCGCCGCCGAACATGATCAAGATGCCCCAAGGAATTTTCGCGGCGGTGTCCCAATCCATCAATCGTTCTCCGTCGTTCAGTCCACTCGGGCAAATGAACAGAAACAACGATGCGGCCAAAGCAATGGTCGCGTCACCAATCAGGGTGCCGTCCCAAGGCAGCAATCCCGTCCAGCCACCAAGCGGGCTGGATCGAAAGACCCAAAGGAATGCCGTCACGGCAAACACGATCAACAAATAAATTTCGTTGCGTGCGATGGAATCCATCGACGGCATTGAGACTGGGCGGACGTCATCGATCTTGCGAGTCAGCCACCACCAGATGATCGGCAGCATGATGATCGTGACTGGCAAACCGAACATCATCCAAGTTCCAAAGGGAACCTCGACGCCAAATTTCGATTCCATTTCGCCCATGAACACAACGTTGGGCGGTGTTCCGATTGGAGTCGCCATGCCGCCGACGCTGGCCGAATAGGCAATCCCCAGCAGTAGCGGAACTCGGAGTTTGGGATCGTCGGCTTGCGAGAGAACCGCCAAGGCGATGGGCAACATCATCAGTGCGGTGGCGGAGTTGCTGATCCACATCGAAAGCGACGCGGTGGCAAGCATGAACCCCAAAACGAGGCGTTTTCCACCTCGACCGCCAACCAATTTGACCATGTTGATTGCGATTCGGCGGTGAGCCCCACTGCGTTCCATCGCGGCGGAAAGCAGGAACCCTCCCAACAACAGCAGGATCATCGTGTGTCCGTACGCTTCGGCCACCTCGCGGTGACTGACGACTCCCAGAGTTGGCAATGCCACGAACGGCAACAGCCCCACGACGGCGATGTGCAGGCATTCGAAGATCCACCACAACGCGCAAACGATCGCAACGCCGGCACACATCGTGGCGGGAAGCGACAACCCATTGAGATTCGCGAAATAGCAAATGACGAGAGCGACCAAAGGCGCTATCGGCAGCATCCAGCGGGAGATCTTATCGAAATTCATCCATCCATCCGCACACCGAGGGTGAGCAGAAGGTTGGCATAGCGTTGTTGGTCACCGGTTTGGATCGTCAGCACATGGTCATCGGTGATGACGTGGTCGTAGAAGGACCATTTTTCGAGCGGTTGCAGTTCGACGCTGCTGCCGGCATCTTTGAATGACTTGCGGTACTCTTCCCAAACCGGTGGATCGCCATCGAGAGCGTAGGGGCCGTCGGCCTCGGTTTGCATGGTCATCGCGGCTTCCACTGGAATCGCCGATAGCAATGCTTTCAAAACTTGATCGCATGAAACCAAACCAGGGCTCAGGTTCAGGCTAACCAGTTTCGCGTTGGGGCCGCGTTTGTTCAGTGCCGGATAGTTGCCATCCGCGATCAAGATGGTGCTGTGGTGACCGGCAGCGGCACAGACCGCCGAGATTTCGGGGTGGATCAAGTTGGACAAAAGCATGGGGAGAGCCTCGGTCAGTGTGGTTCTAAAAGTGGGGATGAATGATTGTTCGGGCAGTCGGACCTAGCCAATGCTGCTTTTCAAATTGGCAATGCTTTCGCGGGCCAGGGTTTCTGCACCAGGCGAATAGTCGAAGACTTCGACGCTGACCCAACCGTCATAGTCAATGTCTGACAGTGCCTGCATGATGGGCTGGAATGGCACGTCGCCCATGCCGGGACCGAGCAGATTGGGGTCGTTGGCGTGAAAGTGGATCATCGAATCGGCGTGTTCGCGAATGACGGTTTCAATCGGTTTGGATTCGCTGCTCATGGCTTTGACGTCCAAGTGCAAACCGATGTGGTCATCGTCGATCATTTCAGCCAGCCGGACGCCTTCGTCGGCGGTGTTGAGAAAGTCGCCTTCTGCTGGTCCGAGTGGTTCCAGAGCGATTCGAACGCCATGCGAGTGAAGTGCCGGCACAACACCGCGCAGGACTTCCGCTGCGTTTTCCATCGCCTCGTCGATCGATTGGCCTTCGGTGCGATTGCGTTGCTGAGGCGACCCCAACACCATGACTTTGCCGCCCAAGTCGGCACACAATTCCGCCAGATCGCATAAATACGCGGTTGTGCTGGCACGAGTGATCGCGTCTCGCGTCGTCAGGTGATAGCCCTCGGTCTTGGCCAGCAACCAATGCAAGCCAACGCACTGCATTTCCGCGTCGGTCATTAAATCGCGGTAGGTGCGACGTTCGGACTTTGAGAACGACGAAATGTCATCGGACAACATGAATGGGGCCACTTCCCACCCGGTGTAACCCGCGTCCTTTGCCAAGCGAAGGGCGTCTTCCACGGGCATGTCACCAAACGTTTCGTTGCAGATTGCGTAACGGAAAGGCATGATTCGGGGCTGTCTTCGATTCTAGAGTTTTGGGTCGGGATCTGGTCCTGTCACGGTCTGACAATGTAGGCTGTCACGCCCCAAGATGGCAGACGTGCAACAAAAATCGCTTTCGAGAGCGAAGAAGGATTCGTCGCAGTCGTGCTTCTTAGGAACGGTCCGGAAAAGAATTGTCAGGCTGCCGTCGCCAAAGTCGCCCGGCCGGTGATTCGCAAAAAGTTGCCTGACACCCGCTTCCGGCTGACCATTAACCGTTCACTTCGCTCTTCCAATTTGCGTTTCACTCTTCCAGTTTGATCGAACCGATGAATCTTCCGTCCAAATCCACCATGGCTGCGCTGGCATTGGCTTTCGCGATGTTGCCAATGGGATGCAATCTCTCCACGCGGTCCAGTTCACCCGGTCCGGAAGACCCCGACGCTCCGACCGAATTCACGACGACTGATTCGGGATTGAAGTACCGCATTTTGCGAAAGGGCAGTGGAGACAATCCGGGACCAGAAAGCTTTGTGACGGTGGACTACGTTGGATGGTTGGACAGCGGTCGCGAATTCGACAGCTCATACAATCGCCGCGAACCAACCAAATTCAATTTGTCGAGCGTCATCCCGGCTTGGACCGAAGGAGTTCAATTGGTCAGCGAAGGTGGCATGATCGAACTGGAAGTTCCGTCCGATCTTGGTTACGGGGTCATGGGCAGCCCACCGGAGATTCCACCAAATGCGACGTTGCACTTCAAAGTGGAACTGCACGACGTTCGCTAGACGAGTTTGCTGAATGCGACCCGCAGGGTTACGCGATCATTCGAATGCTTCGGGCTGTTTGGTCTTCCGGACAGCCTGAAAGATCGTCGCCGAGCTCACTACGGGCTCGGTCGTTCGATGTCGATCCAAACCATTCGGTGATCAGTCGCTCGGACGCGTTTGCCCAGGTCGGTTTTTGCATCCGGCCAGACGACGGCGGAGCGAAGGACATGGAGGTTGCTGGATGGCAACACATAGTCCACGCGAATTTCGTTGCGGCCAAACTTCGCGGTGGAAATCCCATGTTGCGAACTGGTTGGCATCGCGTCTTGCACTCGAGGGTTGCTGATCAGATTGGCGATGCCGCTTCGCAGACTATCGCCTTGCTTTGGATCCGAGTTTAAATCGCCCGCGATCACGAACATCGCATCTGCCGCCGAGTCGCTCTGCAATCCACCGACGGTTCCGGAGTCGTCGATGATCCATTCGGCGTCCGGTTTGGAAATGTACTCGTTCCAAAATCGGATTTCGTCGTGGTTGCGTTTTCCGTTGCGATCTTCCTTGCCGTCAAAGACTGGCGGAGTTGGATGGCTGGCCAGCAAGTGCAAGGCGCGTGGATTGGATCTGCCATTGCCCGCGGATGCTTCACTTTGACTGGTGGGGATCAAGATCGGAACGTCCACGTGGTTCTTGCTGGACAACCGCAACGATTGCCAAACCGTGTCGCTGTAGTAGGAACGTCCGGTGACAGGGTCGACCGGCTTCAATGCATCCGGCATCGTTGACCAGCGGAATGTTTGAAACGTTCGGATGGCATCGCGATCAATTTCGAATTGGCTGAGGATCGCCATCGCGTACTGACCCGGATACTGGCCGAAACCGTGAGCATCGGTTGGGAGCTCAACGTCGCCGTCCGAATCCAAATCAAGCTTGCCAAGCAGTCCCGTGTTGGTGGGAATGGACCAGCGATATGGATAGTCGATCGCAGCGTCGCCTTTTGCCAAGTAGCCGTTGACGAATGCATCGAGCGTGCGACCGTCGGCGTCGTGATCGATTTCACATAACAGCAAAATGTCCGGTCGCACGGTCTGGATCACCGTCGCCAAATCGGTGGCTTGCGAATCATCACCAGCCAGCAACCGCTCAGCGACTTCACCGGCTTTCTTCCCGTAGAGCGATACGTTGAAGGAAGCGACGCGGATGGCGTTGGGTGATTTCTCCACGAATTCTTCTGTTGCCGATGAATCGGAGGTGGGTGGGTTGTCCTGGCCGCGGCTCACATTGGGAACCAACGCGAAACACGCGACAAAAACCGTTGTGGCGAGACGCAAATTCATAAACCACCTACTCGGGGGAACGCTACAATGTTGGTCAGTCCAGGGGACATTGGTTTTCGCAGGGTAACACCAGTGTGGCAATGAGTGCTTTGCTCGCGATTGAAGTTGTGCTCGGCAACGGTCCGTAGATTGCATTTGCTGATCGCGTGGCGGGTCGGTAACGCGGATCGACGATTGTTCGCGATGTTGGAACTTTGTCCGGAACCAGACGTAATGAGTGATGTGGCGGGCAACGTTGCGGTTTGCCTGTCCGTTCGCAGAACGTCAATTCGAATGCCATGGACGTGACCGCATCGAGCCAGAGTTTCCAGGGATCCAGTGAATACAGAATCTTCCATTCGTGCAGCGGGACGAACCGACGTTGGTCAACGTCGAAAAGACAATCAGGATCAGTTTCTGATCGCTGAGCTGCGGAAGTCCATGCAAATTCACTCCACCAGTTTGGCGTTGGATGAAGAATGCATGCTGTTCGGAGGTAGAAGCGGTGAGCTTTTGGTGGTCGCCGATGGCATGGGTGGCCACGCGGCTGGACGACGAGCCAGCAACTTGGCGGTGGATCATTTGATCTCGCAGTTGCTCAACAACATTCACTGGTTCTTGCATTTGGACGAGGACCATGACGAGGCCTTCATCGAATCGTTAAAAGCTTTGTTGCAACAGACCCATACCAAATTGCTCGCGGAGGCACAGGACGCGACCCAGCATCGTGGGATGGGAACGACCCTGACACTGGCCTATCTCGTTTGGCCTCGTATGTACGTCGTGCACGCTGGCGACAGTCGTTGCTACCTGATCCGTGACGGCAAGTGTGAGCAATTGACGACCGATCACACGCTAGCGAAACAGTTGGTGGATGCCGGTGGTATGAAGCCCGAAGACGAAGCGGGCAGTCGTTGGTCGAACGTTCTTTGGAACGTGCTCGGTGGTCACGGCCACAATGACTTGATCGCTGAGGTCCGACGAGTCGAGTTGCAGAAGGGCGACACGGTGGTGCTGTGCAGTGACGGACTGACTCGATACATCGATGAAGCGACGTTGCTGTCCATCGTTCAGCAATATGGTGATGACGTCGACGAGATGGCGGATCACTTGGTTGCGTTGGCGAACGGATCCGGCGGGATCGACAACATCACCGTCGTGGTCAGCCGCCCGAACGGAAACGGAACGTCAGGCGGGGAAAGCGATCTGCCTCGATCGGTGCCTTTGGTTCAATTGGATGACGAGAGCGATCTGCAACCCGATTTGAAGGAATCGATGAGCCTGCAGGAACTGCAATCGTTTGCAAACGAAGACACACTGCCGGATGAGCGTTCCAAATCGGAATGATGGGCGGGCCAACAGGCGATTCGCAACTTGGGCGAAGCATCGTCGATAGCTGAGCGGCCGTTCACTCGTGCGAGGCAGTTGTGCATCAGGGAATTCCCCGACGCGCGAAATCACCCCGGGTTCACTCGGGGTTCGAACATGCGTTCTGAACCGGTTTTGATCGTCCGATGCTGGAATGCGAGGATGCTGTGACTGTACATCGGTGAGGCAAAGAGTTCCGGTTTTGCGGGTTTTTCGGATCGCGTCAGGTGGGGCTGAGACTTGTCTTCAATTTGATCGGCGAAGGGCCCGTTCCCCCCGAAAAAGGCAGGCATGTTTGTAGCGTGCCCCAAAATGCAATCCGACTCCCAGGGTTCTTCACTGACCTGAAGGAGTCGGATTGCATTTCCTTCTGCCCCGTCTGATTCTCTCCATGTCCCCGCCCGATCGAATCGACGTTTCATTGGCACATCCAGGTGCAACCGGTCTTTATCGACTGAGTGAAACGGGACGACTCCTGGACGCCAGCGACGAGCTTCTGCAGATCTTCGATGTGGCTTCCATCAAGGAACTCCAAAGCATCGGTGGTTCATCGGAACCCGGCCGGACGCAGATTGTTCCGTGGCATTCGCCTCAGAGCACCAGCGGGCAAATGTTTGCCGACTATTTCTCGCGGCATCTGCCGATCAGTCAGTGCCAAACGGATATCGAGATCGCCGGGCAGCAACGAACGATTGTGGAAACACTGGTTCCGATGCGCAATTCAGCCGGGCATTTGGAACAATGGTTGGGAACCGTTCACGATTTTACCGCGACGCAGACACAAAATGTCGCCGCCTTGAAATTGGCATGCGCACAAGCGGACGCGAAAGAGTCCCAACTTGGTGAGTTATGCGACCAAGTCCGTTGGGCACTCGGACGAATTCGCGAATCGGTTCGTGCTGGCGACTCTCCGTGCATGACCAACGCTTTGTGCGACACGATCGAACACTTGGTGAATTTGGAATCCGAATGCAACTCGGATAGTGAAGCCACCGCCGACTTGGAACTGCAGTCACTCAAGGATCGACGGCAAGGATTCCGGTTGTGTGAGCTGGTGGAGGATTTGGCTGAGTCGGCCGCTTCCGAAATCCATCGAGCCGGTCGTCGCATCACCGTGCAAATCGGTCACGATCTGCCTCCCGTGGTTCGAGGCAACCTGCAAACCATCCACTGTGTTCTGGCGAACTTGTTGCATCACGCGGCATCGCATTCAGATTGGGGCGATGTGAAGTTGATCGCTTCCAAGAATGGAAAACGAACAACATTCGCGATCCATGTTGCGCGGCATTCGTTTACCGACACTGGTGCGAACAGTTTTGCGCCCGAGCAATATCCGTCGGAATGGCGAATTGCGTCCCGCTACGCACAGCGATTGCACAGTGATCTGAAACCGCGAATTTTGCCTTCGGGTTGTTTGGAAGTTGCTTTTGACACGACTTTGGTCGAGGACACGGATCTGCGGTCCAGCCAACACCCGGAATTGGTGCTTGGTGAAAACACTCGCGTGTTGATCGTGACTGCGCACATAGCGACACGAGATGCATTGACAGAGATTTTGGCGGGGTGGCGAATCGCTTCCTCCACCTGCGACGAATTGGATGTTGCTTTGCAACGCATTCGGATCAATCAAAAGATGGGACGGAGTTTTGATGCGATCCTGATTGACGAGTCGATCTTTGCCACACGCCAAACGTTGTCCAAAGAGACGTTGGAATGCTTGGCGACATCAGCGAACATTCGCATTCAGTCACGCGGGACGACTTGCCAGTCCAATTTTCATCATCGATTGCGAGCACCGGATTGGGTTTGGACGGTATCCGAACCGATTCGCCAAAGCTGTCTTCGCACCGCTTTGATTGGTGCGACGAAAACGGGCGAGCCTGATGAATCGGATTCGTGTCATCAGTGTCATGCTGGTTCGTTGCACGCGCAAATGAACAACGATCCCGTCGTCATCTCAAAGATCGATCCGCCCGCGAATATCGTTTCTCGGCGGCCAGTCGAAAGCGAAACGACTATTGAACCAGAGCTCGAGCCAATCGAATCGTCGTTGTTGATGAGCGTCGAGGATTTGCAAAAGGAGTGTGGTGGAGACAAGGCTCTGTCTGCGGTGGTGATGGAAGTCATGTGTTCTTCCATGCCAATGCGTTTGCACGAGATGCAAACCGCGGCGGATCGCGGCGATCTAGAATCGGTGACTCGGCTCGCTCATCAAATGTCCGGTGCCGCGAAAGATCACTCGATGACCGCGGTCGCTGAGGTGACATCGCAACTGACCGCCCATGCGATCTCGAAGAACAATGAAGGAGTTCGGACGTGTTTGTCGGCATTGTCCAACCGGGTCGAACAGACGATTGATTTGATGCAATCGTTGTTGGAGGAATCGTTGTGAGCACGTTTCCGTCCAACCCAATGAACGATCTGCAGGCGTTGCAGTCCGTCGAGAATCTTGCTTTCCCCGGCATCGCGACCGCGAATGGGACGCTTGATTCCACGGAGTCCTTGTACGGCAGTGCTGAAGCGCCGGCCAAGTCCCGGGGCAGTGATCCCCAAACGATCTTGGTCGTGGAGGGTTGCGAGGAGACTCGCGAAATGTTGACCCAGATGCTGCAGTACCGGCAGTACCGCGTTCTTCCCGCCGCGACGGGGCGAGAAGCGATCGTGATAGTTCAACAACAGCACGTTGATCTCGTGTTGTTGGACGTTGATCTACCGGATTTGGATGGTTTCCGAACGGCGCGGTTGCTGCGGCAAATGATGGACTTGAGCCGCTTGCCAATCGTGATGGTGACATCCGAGAGCGATCAGAACGAGATTGTGCGGGCATTCGACGCCGGCGCAAACGATCACGTTTGCAAGCCACTGGATCCCGCCGTCACCATCGCTCGCATCGCGACGCAGTTGCAATTGAAGTCCGCGTTGCAACGTCTCAGGCAGAGCGAAGAACGCTATGCCTTGACCGCTCGTGGCACCAACGACGGGATGTGGGATTGGAACCTCGTGACCGGCGAGTTGTATCTGTCTCCGCGTTGGCGAAGCATGGTTGGTTTGGATGGTGTCTCATGGACGCCGCATGGGTCCGAGTGGATGGATTTGATCCATCACGAAGATCGCCGACGTGTGCAGTTGGATCTGGAGGCTCACTTGTGCGGTGAGACCGACCATTTCGAAACTGAACTTCGGATGCAAGACGGACACCAAACCTATCGATGGATGCTTTGTCGAGGGTTGGCGGTCAAAGACTCACACGGCACCGCCTATCGAATTGCCGGTTCGCTGACCGACATCACCGAAGGCAAAGTTGCCGACGCGCTGACGGGGCTTCCCAACCGGATGCTGTTCAACGATCGAGTGCAGCGATGCGTGGACCATCAGGCTCGCAATCCGCAAAACCGATTCGCCGTCATCTTCATGGACGTCGATGATTTTAAATTGGTCAACGATCACTTCGGTCACGATGCGGGCGATGACTTCCTGGTCAGCATCGCCTCGAGACTGGATACCTCGCTTCGCAAATCCGACGCGATTATTGCTCGAATGGGCGGCGACGAATTCGCGGTGTTGCTGGAAAACATTCGGCACGTCGATGAAGCGGTCGCCGTCGCCATGCGGTTGCACGACAAAATGCGGGCTCCGTTTCCTGTCGGAG
>NZ_DDGH01000059.1:21710-26801 GCF_002337565.1 Rhodopirellula sp. UBA1907
CGCGAAATTCTGACGCGGGCGAGCATGGGGATTGTCGTTTCGGAATTCGATCCAGAATCATCCGTCCCTCAAGCGACCGGCGAAGAATTGTTGGTGCGTGCGGACACGGCGATGTACTTCGCGAAGAATCAATCCGAATTGCCGTATGCGATTTTTAACGATGACATGTTGGCCGAGAACATGTTGCGTTTGGAACTCGGTTCGCAGTTGCGTCACTCGCTGGAACGAGACGAACTCACGTTGCTCTATCAGCCGATGGTGCAAATGTGCGATGGGACCACGGCGGGTTTTGAGGCCTTGCTGCGTTGGGAACATCCGGAGCATGGAACCGTGTCGCCCAACACGTTCATTCCGATCGCCGAATCCAATGGACTGATCATCGAGATTGGCAAATGGGTGCTTCGCAAAGCGTGTCAACAAGCGATGCGATGGCAGGCTGAGTTTGGTCGCCCGATCATGATCAGCGTCAATGTCTCCGTTCGGCAATTGTCGTCCACCGGTTTTGTGGAAGCGGTGACCGAAACGCTCGAGGAAACAAAGTTGCAACCTGAGTGCCTGAAACTGGAAGTGACCGAAAGCTTCCTGATGCAGGACCCGGAAAGCACCATCGAGTTGCTGCATCAATTGCGACGGATCGGTTTAACGATCGGCATCGACGATTTTGGAACCGGATATTCGTCGTTGTCTTATCTCCATCGCATGCCGCTGGATATCTTGAAGGTCGATCGTTCTTTTGTGGAGTCGATGTTTGACTCGGAAAAAAACGCTTCGCTCATTCGATCGATTCTCGCGCTAGCGAAGAGTTTGGAACTGAACGTCGTCGCCGAAGGAGTGGAGACGTTGGCCCAGCTTCAACGTCTTCAGGACTTGGGCTGTCATTTCGTCCAAGGGTTCTACTTCTCACAACCGGTGAAGCCGGAATGTGCGAGTGAACTGATCGATCACCGATGGCTGTGAGAAACGTTTCAACGCACGAGTGACCGTCAGACAGGTCGGCTGGAATGACCGACTGTGGCTTCCTCGCGCGGAAGTCGTGTCATACAAGTCTACAGCGGTGCGGGGAGGTCACGACGCGTGAACACCACCAATGCGACGCCGTAGCAAACCAGCCCCAGCGAAATTAGCAGCAGCGGATATCCCAGCGGAGGCAGCCAACCGTCCTCGATCGGGAGGGATAGATTCCACGGGGACCAGAGATCGCCGTCGCGAACCAGGGATGTCATTCGTTGAGGTTTGTAGCAGTTGAAAAACGACATGCTCTGTAGAAAGGACAGCGATTCGGCGGCTTTGCCTAGCCCATACATGATGAGCTGAATCACATACACGGTCATCACCGCACCGATTGTCCGCCATCGGTATCGGTCCAGGCTGCTGAAGCAAGCACTCAGTCCCAGCAAAAAGAAGCCGAACGCGAACAGGTGAAAGACGGACGAGGAATAGGTCCGTAGGTCGACTCGGTCGCTCATCGGGAACGATTGTTCGACGGGGGCATCGTCAGTCAGCGGCAGCTCAAAACCGAAAAATGGCACGCGAACTGATGGCGGCGGGACGACTTCCGTCAGTGTTGTTGCGTGAACGCCAACGCCCATGCCGGCCCAAAGAGCCAGACACAAGGCGATCAATCCGCCAATACTGACCACCGCATGCGATAACAAGAATCGAGCACGACTGACCGGTTGGCTGAGCAGCATTTCAAGTGTTCCGCGACCAAGTTCGCCGCTGACGACATCGCTGCCTCGAGCGATGCACCAAACCACCGTGCAAAGGATCACAATCGGTTCATCAAACGTCATCCCGACGCGTCCGGAATACGTGAACAAGGCATCGAACTCAATTGGCGCGAATTTCTCGTAGTCGCGGAACTGTTCCAAAATCGTTTGGAACTGACCCATGTCCAATAGTTTGACCACCCACACACGCACCCAACCGAATGCGAACAAAGTTACCGCCAAGGCGGAAAACAGCAGGCTCGATTGCCCGAGGAACTTTCGGATCAGCATCCGGTCGATCCCGATGTCACGCCAATGCATCAGAGCACTCCTTCGGACTTCGAAGAGTCTGTTTCGCTCGAACCCTGAGGCTGCAATTGGGGCAGTTCTTCACCCATGTGGACCGACTGATAAATGGCATGCAATCCCAGCGGCTCAATACGGACTTGTTCAATCGGTAACGTCGCCAACCAGGGTAAAACGGGAGCCAGGTCACCGGCGGTGCTGATTTGGATTCGGTTATCGGTTTGACTGATTCCGCCAATCCATTCGGCAAGCTCCACGGGAATCGGTATTTCTCTGGAGGATGCATCGGTACGCCGGGCGGTCACTCGATGGCGCTGAAAAAGATCTTCCAAGGCCAACTCGTGAGCCAAATGGCCTTTCCTTAGAAACGCGACACGATCGCAGGTTTGTTCAATTTCACTCAGAACGTGTGAAGAGAACATCACCGTCCGACCGGTGGCTTGTTCGGACGAGACAAGATCCAGCACGGTGGCTCGGACGGTCGGATCCAAATTGGCCGTTGGTTCATCGAGAATCAGCAGCGGGGTTCGAGGTCCCAGAACAACCGCCAAAGCCAGCTTTTGACGCATTCCCGTCGACATGAAGGCAACGCGGCGGGTGAGGTCGAGTTCCAATTGGTCCGCGACGGCAAACGATCGCGCACGATCACCAAGCGGATGCATTTCGGCGAAGAAGTTGAGCAATCCTTTGCCCCGCATGTGACGCGGCAAGCGAGCGTCGCCAGGCAAGTATGAAACTTGGCGGCGAACTTCGACCGGATCATCCGCCGGATCCAATCCATCGATGGAGCATCGTCCCGAGGTCGGATACAGGTATCCCAGCAGGGTGCGAATCAGCGTGGTTTTTCCCGCACCATTTGGGCCCAGCAGACCAAACACTTCGCCACGTCGGACGTTCAGCGTGCAGTCGGAAAGTGCCGTGAAGTCGCCGTAGCGTTTGGTCAGATGCTCGCAACGAACCAAATCGCCGGATTCGGGGTCTGGCATGGTTGCCTCGGACGGTTTCAAAACGGCGTTCACTGGCGACTTGTGGAAACTGTTTGGTAGGACGAAACTTGAATGATTAACGTTCGAGGCTTGGAATCCCACTGGAATCTGGCACCGCATTGTCGATCATTGTCAACAACACCTCACCCACATCCCGCTCACCAACCCAACTCACTGAATAGCATGACGGATACCGCACCGCAGAACGACCCGCCGACATCGCACGTTCTTCCCAAAGGAATTCGTTTTGCCGGAGTGGCGGCCGGTATCAAGGCCAGCGGAAAGCCGGACGTTTCGATGATTGTCACCGATCGGCCCTCGGTCATGGCGGGAGTTTATACCACCAATCAAATCGTTGCCGCACCGGTTGTTCTGAGTCGGGCAAAAACGCCAACGTCAACCGGACGCGTGGTATTGACCAACAGCGGCAACGCCAATGCTTGCACGGGCGAAGAAGGCATGCAGAATGCCAAAGCAATGTGTGAACTGGCCGCAAAGTTGACCGGTTGCGACTCGGCCGATGTGATGGTGATGAGCACGGGTGTGATCGGCCAACCGTTGCCGATGGAAAAGGTTCGTGCGGGAATCGAGGCCGCGGCGGGGAAGCTTGGCGATGCGGAAACGGACTTCATTGCGTCTGCGGATGCGATTTGCACCACGGATCAATTTCGAAAAACCGTCAGCGAAACCGTGACCATCCGCGGTCAACAATTTCGCATCGCGGCGATGTGCAAGGGCGCCGGAATGATCGCTCCTAACATGGCAACCATGTTGGGTGTTGTGATGACCGATGCCCCGATTGGTCCCGAGGCGGCCCAGGCATCACTCAAACAAATCGCTGGCCAGACGTTCAATCGCGTCAGCGTGGACGGGCACACCAGCACCAACGACACGGTGATGTTGGTTTGCACGGGCATGTCGGTGTCGGAGGACGTACAGGAATTCAATTCGGATGAACTGGAGATTTGGCAAGAAGCCGCCACGCAAGTCGCGTTGAAATTGGCGAAGATGTTGGTCGCTGATGGTGAGGGTGCGGCAAGATTTTTCGAAGTCCGTGTGTCGGGTGCCGCGAGCGACGAAGACGCCTTTGTGATCGCAAAAACGGTTGCGGCCAGTCCATTGGTGAAGACAGCCATCACCGGCGGAGATCCAAACTGGGGCCGGATCGTATCGGCCGCCGGATACGCGGGCCCAAAGATAGATCCCGAACGAACAAGTCTCGTTATTGATGGCGTGATGGTCTTCGAGAACGGGACGCCGCTTTCAATTGACGCTGCGAAGCTGAGCGAATCGATGAAAGCCAATTCGGAAGTGCTGGCCGATTTGACCGTCGGTGAAGGCCCCGGCCAAGCATCATTCTGGGCCAGCGATCTGACCGAGGCCTACGTGCGATTCAACTCGTTGTACACGACCTGATTCGTGCGAGGGGAAAGCAGGATCGCTCTCACCGCCCTCCGTTGCTTGCACAGAGCCTGCAAGCCGAATCCAAATGGGCTAATATCGAGCCCAATTCTCCCCAGCTACCTTGCATAGACGACACCCTGTCGTCCAGAACTCCGTTGTACGACCCAAGGAAACTAGATGCCAAACATCGGCCAAATCATCAGCGTCGAATATGACGGTTGGTCGTCCTTGATCTCGCCACGCGATGACGTCCGCATGGACACTTGGCAGGGACGTGATCCCGCAACAGGAATGCGGGTGGAGAATCCTCCGTCTGCAATGCGCGTCAAGTTCGTGCCTGACGACACTCCAGTCGGTTTGTTCGCCTATGACGAAGAGCATCGCGCTGTGATCATTGTCGGCGACGATGAATACGTCCCGCGACTCACTGAGCTTGGCCACGAATTCGCGGCGGCACTCGGCGGCGAGTTTTCAACGTTCTAGCGTACGGTCGTACAACATGGTTTTTACGCTAGGCCTTCGGCACACCGCTGTCGTTTGTTCAAGCCGCCCTCTGCTGGTAGAATCTCTTGTTGTTCAAGCTCGAATGGCATCGCAACGGCGGTGTCGTAAAAACCTTCCGTTGTCGGACCTCAGCCAAAGGAAACGCATGACCTCTCTCCCACCGATGGACCGTTCAGTTGCAA
>NZ_DDGH01000080.1:0-12526 GCF_002337565.1 Rhodopirellula sp. UBA1907
CGGTTCTCGGATAGGTTCTAAGTGTTCGAGACTCTGGCATTCGCTGTTTTACTCGCACACGCCAATTCGCCTTCACCTCTCCACCAACTCTGGTGACGGAGAGGCCGATACCAATTTGCATTTTTCAATTGTCAATTTAACTTTTTCAATTATCCGCCCGCGTTGTCTGCTACTTCGCATCCGCCTCGTAGCCATACCACATCCAAGCAAGCGTATCGGCCAAAGTCGCTTCAAAGACCTTGCGATCGCAGTGCCGCGTCGCCTTTGAGAACACGTAGCGATACTCATAGCCTTTGGCTTCCAGAGCATCCGCGGTTCGCTCGTTCGCCATCACCCAGTTGTGATAAGTCGACTCGGGATCGTTGGCTCGATTGTCGTTCTCCGCCACGTGAGTGAAGATGCGAAGGGGCTTCTTCTCGCTGTTTTCGATCAGCTTCATGCTCGAGTGATACTCCCAAGCACCCAGCGGGTACTCCGCTTCCTCAGGAGCATCATCGTCCTGTTGATCCACGAATGTTCCTGAGTACGTGATCAAACGACGAAACCATTCCGGGCGGAACCAACCCATCGTCAGTGCCGCGGCACCGCCACTGCTGCACCCCATCACGCCACGTCCCCACGGGTCATCCGTCAGTTTGAAATTCGGGTAGGCCGCACGAATTTCAGGATGGCTTTCCACAGCAGGCAACACTTCCAACTGAATGAACCGAGCCAATCGGTCGGACATCGTGTCGTATTCCAAACCGCGCTGGCTGCCTTTGCTGTCGTTGCCACCGTTTTGAACCGCGATCGCAATGAAGGCCGGAAGCCGACGATTTGGATCCTTCGATATCGTCATGTTGTCCAGTGCGTTGCGAACCAAATTCAACCGACTCGGCCCATCATGCATCACAAGGAACGGCGCTGCGGTCCCGTCTTGGTAGGCGGCAGGAACATAGACCACGATTTTGCGTTGCTTGCGAACATCCTTTCGCGGATCCAATGTCGAATCCGTGCCGTCGAAAATCTTGCTTTCCGACAGCGGCATCGCGAATTCAAACTGCTTGCCCTTGGGGGCTCCCTGATCCTTCAACTCGGGAGCCACCTCATACTCAGGCCCGATGACGATGCGTCCGTTCTTCAGAGGCGAAGCCGCTTGGTCGTCAGCCAATGCGGCCCCGCTGGTGAATCCAAGACAAGCGACTGGGGCAAGCATCCACGCCAAGGATGACAACGAAAAGCGGTAAACGTTCTGCATGAGGTGGGCCGTGGAGAATTGTGGGGAAGGGGAGGGAATCCGAAGAAGCGACCATTCTAACCAACGCGTTGTTCAATGTGCCCATCACTCAGGCGTGAACCGCAAGTGCTTCATCCGACTACGAAGCGTCGGACGACTGATCCCCAGTCGCAAACTCGCTTCACTGAGATTGTTCCCCGTCGCTTTCATCACTTCGCGAATCAAGATTCGGTCGACCGCGCTGTGAATGTCTTCCGAAACCGTGAAGCTGCCCAGAGCGAGCCGCCGGTTGGTTTCTTCAGCCAATTCGGTTTCCCATCCGTTGGAAATCTCCACATCGTTTCCTAGATTGGCGGAATCCCCAAACCCGCTTGGCAAAAATGCGGGAACGATGACTGGACCACTCGCTTTGAGAAGCGTTTGCTTCACGATGCCCTGCAATTCTCGAACGTTGCCCGGCCATGAATGAGCCTCCAACCGCTGCATCGTTTCAGGTGCAATGGAAAACAAGTCCTTGCCGAGTTGTTCAGCGAACAGCGAAAAGAAGTGCTTCGCCATCCGAGCGACATCCTCCCCACGATCACGTAGCGGTGGCAACTCAATTGTGAATTCGTTCAAACGATAAAACAGATCGCTACGGAACGATCCATCTGCCATCGCCGACTCCAAATCGCGATTTGTCGCGGCCAGGATTCGAACATCGGTCTTGATCGGCTTGCTTCCGCCGACCCTTTCAAACTCCTTCTCCTGCAACACACGCAGCAGTTTGGTTTGCATCACCGGCGTCATGTCTCCGATCTCATCGAGAAACAACGTGCCTCCGTTGCAGATTTCGAATTTACCAATCCTTCGTTGATCGGCTCCCGTGAACGAACCTCGTTCATGACCGAACAACTCACTCTCGAGCAATGCTTCCGGAATCGCAGCGCAGTTGATCGCGTGAAAGACTTGATCGTGTCGTTGGCTGTGTTGGTAAATCGCCCGAGCCACCACTTCCTTGCCCGTTCCGGTTTCACCCAAGATCAGCACCGCCGCATCGCGAGATGCCACCCGGCCGATGCTTCGAAACACATCGACCATTGCTGGGCAACTGCCGAGAATTAGATCAGCCGCAGTTTTCTCGGAACGATTTGGCGGTTGTCCGGAATCGGTTGGCAATTCCGCGGGACGTCGAGCCATCCGGCTGGTCTCAAGTGCCGAATCAATCAGCGGAAGAATCGCATCGGGTTCAAACGGCTTCGTAACGTACTCGAAAGCGCCGCCACTGATCGCCGTGATCGCGGTCTCGGCGGTTCCATGCCCCGTCATCAAGATCACCGGTACCCGACGATCCATTTCGCGAAATTCATGAATCAGCGCGAGACCAGATTGATCCGGTAATTGGATGTCCAGCAACACCGCATCGGGGTCCATCTCACGAAACAACTCCAGCCCCTTGGCAGCGGTCGTCGCCGTCAACACGCGATAGTCTGGTGCAGGCAAACACAACTGCATGCACTGCAAAATAAGTGGGTCGTCGTCGACAACCAGCAGGGTTCTGCACTCGTTCATGAAGTCGCAATCGGTAGGATGACATTGATTGTGGTGCCTTCCCCAAGAACCGAGTCCACTTCAATGGCTCCACCGTGGCTTTTGATGATACCAATGGTGGTGCTCAGCCCCAGTCCCGTTCCGTGGCCACGTTGCTTCGTCGAAAAGAAAGGCTCAAAGATGCGGTCTCGAATTGCATCCTCAATGCCACGTCCGGTATCCATCACACTTACCATTGCGTAACTCCTCGGTGGCAAAACAGTGTAAGAAAACGATTGCTCGTGGGTGAGCTCCCATGATTTCGCTCGGATAGTCAGCTGCCCGTCACCGTCCATCGCATCACGGCCGTTGATGGCCAAATTCATCACGACCTGGCTGAGTTCCGTTTCATCACCAATCACCTCTGGCAAATCAGGCTGCACGTCCAGCACCACCTTGATCTCGTCTCCCACCGTACGTTCCAGAATGCGCGAGATTTCCGGCAGCAACTCACTCAATTGAATTCGCGACGGAACGCCATCGCCACCTCTCGCGAATGTAAGCAACTGAGCGATCAAATCCGCCCCGCGACTGGCACCGCTGACAATCGTATCCACCAATGCTGCACGATCCACGTTCGGCGTGTCGCGTTGCAGCATCTTGCCGCTCATCAAAATAGGAGTCAGTAAATTGTTCAGATCATGAGCAATTCCACTGGCAAGCGTTCCGAGCGATTCGAGTCGTTGACGCCGTCGCTCGATCTGTGAGAGCACCAACGTTTCGGGCGGAGGCATCGGCTTCGATGGCCGAGTTTCGTAACAACGACTCCATCCCAAGGCGATGAGCAACACCAACATCAAAAGATAGCCGCCCCAAGACGAACCATGGGCGAACGCCACCCCAAGCAGAACCAGGTTGGTTGCTAGAGCAATGACAAACGAGATCAGAAACAGGCGGTTGCGAATGACAGCTACTGGGAGTGGACGGAACACGACGCGGGAACGCCGTTTGCAATCAACGGCTCCGCGTTGCCAATTGTATGTTGGCGATCGTCCGATGGTATCAAGCGAGTCTCGTCTTTCCCCAAGCTTTTAGAATGTCGGAATCATTGCGACAAACCATCGATTCAGCACAAACGAGCTGGGTCGGCTGTTGCTGGGAAACCGCATTCGGCTCGCGAAAGCTAAATCTTTGCAGTCTCAGCAGCCGACAAGCCTTGCTGGCCGCACGAGCCCTGCGAGGCGAGGAGGCCGCGTGCTGGCGAGACGCGGCCGAGTGGCTGCGGCAAGTCGAAGACGACGCTGCTCACGCGAAAGAACTGGCAGAACAATCCTGGACGCAAGCCACAGCCAACCACTTCGTGAAAGCCTATGAATTGCTTTCAGAATCAGCGATCCTCGAGTCAAAGTACCCGGTCGCGACTCGCTATCGCGAATGTCTGATCACGCTCGAAGGCTTGGTCCCAAAGAAGTGTATTCCCGAGGGACGCTTGCCTTAAGAAAGCTGAAGACGGATCGCTGGACATCCGCTCTGACTTGCCCTTTCTTAGGCTTCTTCCGCCAATGGCTCCGGCAACCAGAAAGACAGCACCGATCCGGCCAAATAGACAAACAATGCCACGCAAGCTGCCGCAATCGCGGTGCTACCCGAAGGCAACATCGTCGTCAGCCAAGCGGTGACGGCGGCGAACGAAGTCCCGATCATCCGGCCTCCAATGTTCGCAGCAAAACTCTCGCCTGTCCCGCGAAGATGCAACGGGAAAGCTCGCGGCAGATAGTTGCCCCAAAAACTGAACTGGGCCACTGTGAAGAAACCACACAAAAGAATTCCCCACTTCAGCAACTCCAAATTGTCGCGTGCCGGAAAGAAGAACACCAATGGAACGATCACTAAACCAGGCCACTGGAACAATCGCAGCAACCAACGCCGACTCACAATCGCAACTGCTAGCGCCGCCAGCACAAAGCGTCCCAGCAAGCCGCCGATCTCTTGGTAGCCGTTGACCGTTGCCGCGGTTTCTTGCTCAATCTTCTTCGCCGCAGGCACCGGCAAATCATCGGTCTGAGAACGCACCTGAGGTAGACCCGGCACGATCGACGGAACTTGTTGCAACGCTCCAAACGCCGCACCATAACTGCACGCGAACATCAACGTCGTGATGATCGTTGTCCGACGCAGATTTGGTGCGAACAGAGCCGCGATGCTGGGACGCTGCAACGTGCCCGCCGCCTTCTTGGCCGCCCACTGAGGTGACTCAGGAAGAAACGGACGAATCAAGATCAACGGAATTGCGGGAATGACACCGGAGACAACCGTGTAACGCCACGCCTCGTGGCCGCCCGCGATTTCAGGCAACGAACTAGCATACTGAATCGCCAAATAATTCGCGGCCGTGACCAGCAAACCACCGACAGACGAGAACGCTTGTGTGTATCCCAACGCCGCTTCGCGATGCTTGATATTGGAAAACAACTCTGCCACCCAGGCGACCGCCGCAACGAACTCCACGCAAACGCCCACGAACACCAAACATCGCAAAAACAACAGCATCCCGATGGAAGTCACGAAGCCGCTGGTCAGAGCCGCGAAAGCGTACAACAAAATGCTGTAGGTCAACACACGTCGCCGTCCCCACAGATCAGTGAGGTAACCACCAAACAAACCAAAGATCCCGCCCACCATTGCGGGAACAAAGAACAGCATGCCACGCCAATATTCGAACTCAGGTGTGCCGGGCGAAATCCCACCGAGTTCCTGCAGAGCAGGCCGCAGGATCAGCGGCAACATCAACAGTTCATAAATATCAAAAGCAAACCCAATCGCTGCGATGAAGCAAACAATGGCGATGGTGGCTTTCGATGGCGACGAGGCAATAGACGAATGAGACAACGGACCGATGAATCGCGAAGGAGAAACGGAACAGGCAAAAGACGTGACAAACCTGAATGCGGACAAGAACCTCAGTTCTCTCGCACGGTCACGTTGTCGATGAAGTACTCGGCATTGGTGGCGTTGCCAAACAATCCTGGGCTGCCATTGCGGTTGGGAGCCTCGTCGATCGCCGTCAACGTCCAGGCGTCAGGTTCCGCTTCTTCGCGAGGCCAAACCTTGCCCTTCAGAATTGCTTTGCCATCCTCCGAACTCGCTTGCAATTTCAGCGTGTACCAAACTCCCGCTTTCCACTTCACCGGAACACTCTGAGCCATTCGCAACTGAGCCGCCCAGGTTCGGATCTGAAGCTTTTGAGATTCGCCCATCAGGTCCAACACATAACGCTGAGCAATGACTCCCATATCAGGCAACTTGTTCGTCCCCGATTGAGCTTTCACATCCGCGGTGATGGTGTAGTCGTGCAGGTCCGTTGGACCGAACCATGCTTGGCTGCGAGTTCCCTTGGGGATTGTTGAAACCTTTGCGATCACTGGTTCGCCATCCACGTAACGAACCTCATGTCGGTAACGTGCACCTACCCAAGTGATCGGGACTTCGCCATTTGAGAAATCGAAGGACCACGGTAACGACGGCACCACGCGAACCCGTGAGGTAGCCAGCAATTCGCCCACGCGGGCATTCACGGTGACTGCGGTGTGTTGCATTTGGGCATCCGTCTGAAACCCCCCGTTACGACCGACGTCCCCAGGTCCTTCCGCTTCGAACGTCACGGAATCAAGTGGCAATCCCAATTGCTGCCCTCGCGAATTGAACGCGACCACTTCGTACGAAATCACGTCTCCGGGACGAACCATTGCTTCGGCGGGAATGAGTTGCAAATGAGCGATCTCAGGATCGTCGCTGACCGGCAACTCGGACTCTTCCCCTGGAGTTGACACGATCACCGCTGCGACCGAATTCGGTTCTGCATCGTTTTCATTCTCCAAGCAGAACAGTCCACCAGTCGTCGGCAGATAAATTCGGCCGTGCGATGCAATGGGCGATCCCCCCACTTCATGACCGCGAGGCAAGCGAACTTTAAAAACCGATTCAATCCCTTCCTCGGTTGGCTTCAGCACATGAAAGACACCTTGCGACGTGCAACCATAGATTTTGCCATCGGCGTGCAACAAACTTCCACGCATCGCCGTTCCCAATTTCACGGGTGGGCAAATCTCTTCTCCCGTTTCGCGGCTTAACACCCGCAAACGAGAAGAATCTTCGACAACGTACAATCGATCGCCGACCAACAAAGGCGAACTCTTGCCGCACATGATCTCTTCGGTTCGCCAAACTTCTGCGGAAGCAGATTCCAATGAGGCGTGGGTCGCATCAATTCGAACAACCGCTCCCATCGCGGTACCTTCGGGGTTCTCTTCCCCATGTGTCGCATAGACGTTGCCTTCCGTGTCCACTGCGACGGACGTGTTGATCCCTCGCCGCGAGACGGCTTCGCGCCACAGAATCCTTCCTGTGCGAGGTTGAATACCATACACGTTTCCGTCACCGCTTCCGGCGACCATAACAGGCTGTCCACCAATGACTGCAATGATGGGTGTGCTGAAGGTGGTGTCTTCTGGCAACGGACGAGTGCTCACGCTCCAAACCAGAGTGCCGGCTTGCTTGTCAAATGCAAAGAAGCGATGAGCGGGGCGAGCGGTTGCATCCCATCCGGTGGTCACTCCACTGATGATGACCAGGTTTTCATAGATCACCGGCGTATTTGTTCGGCCACCATAGGTGCTAAGCATGCCGAACTCTTCACTAAGCGATCGAGACCAAACGGTCTCGCCCGTTGTCGCGTCGATCGACTGCAGCAGACAACATGCTCCGAGCGCATACACTCGATTTAGTTCTGGATCGCCGCAAACGTTTGACCAGCCTACGCGTTCCGCCGGCAGATCCGACAGAAAAACGTTGTACACGTTCTCCCACAGCAACTCACCCGAATCAGCATCCAAGGCGATCACCTTCTCGGCGTCGTTGGACGTTCCCGGCTGGTCGCGCACGATCGTGAACACACGTCCGTCCATGACGATTGGGGTGGAAATCCCCGAAGCAATCTGGCTCTTCCAACGCACGTTGCTTCCCGAACCGCCTTTGGGATCGAAGCGATCAATCAATCCAGTTTCGTGCGAGGTCCCATTTTGAAACGGACCACGCCAATTAGCCCAATCCAACTCGTCAGCTATCGTCACCGCCGATTCACCAACAACAAGCAAGCACAGCCACACCGACAACAGGCCGATTCGCAACGACAACGTTTTCACTCGCACATTTCCAACACAGAAACCAATGTTCCCGCCGAGTCGCTCCGGAAAGACTGAGCCGACATCACTCGCGAGAAATTGCATGGTGCTCAGATCGCACTTCCCAGACCAAAGCAGGACGGCTAATTCAAAACCGCTCAGCAAACGCGGATCCCGAGCCGTCTTTCACTCATATGGACCACGCAATCCAAACTTTTTCTAGGGTGCAATGGAAAGCAGGCCGTTGATTTGGCCTCCCTATCGGAAAGATCCTTGCCACACGCTGGAAAGTTTGTTTCCACTTGGTCCGACGCTCAATTGACATACTTCGTTCCCAGGTCGTTTTCCGATTAAAGTGTTGAGATGGAATGATGTGAATCCGCACCTCTGACCGGCGCACCCGATCTAGGTGGACTGAGATGGCTGGTCTCAGTGGTTGTGATGTTTCGCTCGGTACATCGCTTGCGACGCAACCCGCCACGGATTCGCACAGACCAACTCCCACCTCAGGACAAATCGGCGAAACGCTCGATTCACTCCTACAACCGAGCTCGCTCGGCCCACCTTCGGTGCCCTCCACCTCATTGCTGAGTCTCCCGTGCGTCTAACAACCTTCTTTCTTTGCGCCGCGTGTCTGCTCATCGGCCGTTTTCCGCTTTTGTATGCGGATCCGGCACCAGAACCTTCGCCTGCGGTGAGGTTCCAATCGCAGGACAAAGTCGTCAGCTTCGAAACGGATTTCGCGGGCGGCAAAATTGACCAATTGGTGGAACTCGGCGGCGATGACTTTGAGATTTTGATTCGCCCTGAAAAAGAACCGATCAACGACAGCGCGTGGTACGCCTTCCGGGTTCACTCAACCAACCCACGACATATCAACGTGCGGCTTCGCTACGAAGGCGGCTCACATCGCTATGAACCTAAGATCAGTCACAATCGCGTCGAGTGGCAATCCGCCGAACACCTGATCGTCGCTCGTCATCCCGGTGGCCAAGAAGTCACGTTGCGTTTGCCGGTCAACAACCAAGTCCTGTGGGTCGCCGGACAAGAACTGGTTGGCAACAAAGACATCGCGGCTTGGGTCGACACGCTGGCACAATTTCCATTCGTCGAGTCGTCGCTCGCGGGTCGATCCGTTCAAGACCGTCCGATTCATCGACTCGCGATCGGCAACCCCGACAGCAAAGAGGTCATCTACGCACTTTCGCGTCAGCATCCGCCGGAAGTCACTGGCACCATTGGAATGATGCACTTCATCGAGGCGTTGTGCAGTGATACCGAACTGGCCAAACGCTACCGAGCGGAGTTCCTGACCGTCGGCATTCCGATTGCCAATCCTGATGGCGTGGCCAGGGGTTACTGGCGATCCAATGCCAACGGGGTCGACCTCAACCGAGACTGGCTGACATTCCAAGAACCTGAAACACGATCCATTCGCGACGACTTGGTTCGCCTTCGCGGAGAACAAGAAAAACGGTTGTGGTTGTTTCTAGATTTTCATAGTACCTACAACGAAGTCTTCTACACCGTTCCGAAACAGACCAAACTGTTCCCCGAGGGCTTCACCGCAGAATGGCTGAAATCGCTGAATGGGCGGATGGGTGACTCGACCATGTTGCGAGACGACGGGCACAACGCTCATCGCAGCACCAGCAAAGCTTGGGTGGCGAGAGAGCTTGGCATTCACGCGGTGACTTATGAATTCGGAGACGAAACCGACCGAGAACGCATTCGAAAAATCGCCATCGGATCCGCGGAGGAAATGATGAAAATCCTTCTTGCTCGCAAAGCCAACCTTTCACCAACCGTTTCTCGCTAGACGGCGATAGCAGGATCTCTGAAGTCGTCATCTCACCGAATGCGTTCTGCCCAAGGCCAAGACAGTTTTGATGGATGAAAAGCCTCGATCATTCCAAGCTTCAAGAAATCAATGCACGTCAGAATAACTGTGTTTTTTGGATCGTTCCGTGGCATCGATCAGTGTGCAATTAGCGAAGATTAGTGTTCCCCAAAAACAGGCTGCGCCAAACACTAATCTCCTCTCATACGAAACTAATCCGATCAACGGTGCTCAAGGATCTCTCCGCCAATCCGACGCTGCGACGGCGAAGCCATTCACGACAACGATCGACCGAACGTTCCTCAGCAGGGCAACCTCTTCTTTTATGAAATCTTGTCGAAGAATGTTTGCATGCCGCGCCATCAAAGGCTTGCCTTTGGCCCTCCGTTCAACACAGCCATGTTTCTCGACAGACACTTCCACCATGCTTTGCAATCAATTGAATCACCAATCCAGATTCTTCGCCAGCTTGCTCGTTCTCTCGAGCCTCATCCTTGCGAGCTCACTGGTCGCACAAGACGCGGATTCCTCAGGCAACCAATCCGCTTTCACTGCGGAACCATTTCAAGTGACATGCGAAGGAACCTACCCTCACCACTTGCAAGGCGTTTGCGCTGATGCGGCATCCGTCTATTGGTCGTTCACCACCACACTGGTCAAAACAGACCACGACGGAAAAGTACTCAAGAAGATCCCCGTCGCGAACCATCACGGCGATCTCTGCTTCCGCGACGGCAAGATCTATGTCGCAGTCAATCTCGGTAAATTCAACGATCCCGCGGGCAACGCAGACTCATGGGTCTATGTCTACGATGCAGAATCACTCAAAGAGATTGCTCGGCACGAAACGCAAGAAGTCTTTCACGGGGCAGGGGGCATCGGACACCGAGACGGCCACTTCTACGTCGTCGGTGGATTGCCTGATTCAGTCGAGGATAACTATGTGTACGAATACGATAACGAGTTCCAATTCGTAAAAAAGCACGTCGTCGCGAGCGGACACACTCACCTGGGAATCCAATCCGCAACCTTTGCCCACAATCGCTGGTGGTTTGGATGCTATGGATCGCCGGCCGTCACTCTTGTGACCGACGCCGACTTTCAGATGAAAGGACGACACGAGCTCAACTGTTCGCTCGGCATTGAGGGACTCGCGGACGGACGATTGCTCGTCGCCAGCGGCCACTGCGACAAAGAAAACGGTTGCAGCGGCAAGATCCTTTCGGCACAACCAAGTGAAGCAGAAGGCTTTCAAATCCAAGAGTGACCCAAGAAAAGGATTTTTCAAAAGCGGGTTCAATCAGCGGAGCACTTGCCCCTTGCCATTGCTCGCTGCATTAGGATCGTTGCTTTCCGCTCGTCACTCACTGAATGCCCAGGTGAACGATGTCCAACAAGCAACTTCCAAATCGACGTGACATTTTGGTAGGCGGCACCGCGTTGGCTGCGGCCGGCCTCGGCAACGTATCACCTGCTCAAGATCCGGCCCGATCTTCCGCCAACGATCGCCTGAAGATCGCCGCCATCGGCGTTGGTGGACGAGGCGGTGCCAACCTGCGAACGATGGAGCAAACGGGATTGGTCGATGTTGTTGCCGTTTGCGATGTTGACACGCGATTCACCAATCAGGCCATCCAGCGACATCCGAAGGCCAGGGCTTTTCGAGATTTCCGCAAACTATACGACATCGTGGGCAACGACATCGACGGTGTCGTTGTCAGCACCACCGAACACACGCATGCGTTTGCGACGATGCCAGCGTTGCAACTTGGCAAGCACGTCTACTGCGAAAAGCCTTTGGCGTACAACATCGACGAAACGCGAAAGATTGCCGAAGCGGCGGAGCGAGCCGGCGTCGTCACCCAAATGGGAACTCAGATACACGCCGGCGACAATTACCATCGCGTCGTGGAATTGATCCAAAGCGGCGCGATCGGCGACGTCAACGAGGCTCACGTGTGGGTGAACCGAGCCTGGGGCTTGCAGTCCGAAGCCGCCGCCAAGAAACACCGCGATCTTCTGCACGTGGATTCGCGTCCAACCGACGCCATGACACCACCGGATCACGTCGACTGGGATCTTTGGTTAGGGCCCGCACCGGTCCGTCCTTACCATTCGGTCTACTTCCCCGGACCACGCTGGTATCGCTGGTGGGATTTCGCAGGCGGAACAATGTCGGATCTCGGCAGCCACTGGAACGACCTTCCGTTCTGGGCGTTGGAACTCGACGCACCGACCACCGTGGAGGCGTTCGGCCCTCCGGTTCACCCCGAGATCGCACCAGCATCCATGTCGGCAAAGTACGAGTACCCTCAACGCGGAGATCGCGGTCCGGTGACGGTCTCCTGGTACCAAGGAACGGACAAACCTGAAATCTGGCAGCGTGGTGAGATTCCACGTTGGGACAGCGGCGTCTTGTTCATTGGCAACAAAGGTATGTTGCTATCCGACTATGGAAAACATGTGCTGCTGCCCGAGGATTCTTTTGTCGATTTTGAACCGCCGGCCCCCTTCGTGCCCGAATCACCCGGACACCACGAACAATGGGTTCGAGCGTGTTTGGGCGAAGGAGAAACAGCCAGCCCGTTCAGCTATGCCGGACCGCTGACCGAAGCCAACCATCTCGGCAATGTTGCCTACCGAGTCGGCAAGAAGATCACCTGGGATCGGGACAAGATGGAATGCGTGGGATGCCCCGAAGCAGCCCCCTTCATCGCTCGGGAACCACGCGAAGGCTGGTCGCTCAGCTAAAGCAGAAAGTGTGGCATAGGCTTCCAGCCT
>NZ_DDGH01000080.1:12618-15339 GCF_002337565.1 Rhodopirellula sp. UBA1907
TCCAGCCTGTGATTGCGCGGAACACAGGCTGGAAGCCTATGCCACTAATCGTGAGCCTATTCACGCGGGTCGTTCAAAACCCCAGGACGCAGCCAGAGCGTCCGCGGCTTGTTCGACATCAGTGATTTCGCCCCAGCCGCCGTTTCGCAGAAACGCATGGGCAAACTCGTGAGCGATCACGTAGTGCGCGAACGCTTCGCTCGCGTCAGCCAATTTGCTCCGCAGAATCACACAGCGACTGCCGTTTCCATCGATTCCGGGGGCGGGCATCAGAAACGACCAGCCCACACCGGGAACGTAATTGTCAATTTCAACTCGAAAGCGTTCATCGCTCAAAAAGTCTGCCTGCACGTCCTCCGGCAACTGCTTCAAGACAGTCAACACCCTTTGCTGCAAGACAGGGAACTCCGCAAACGGTGCGGTGTATTCGGTGAACGACATGGCAAACAATTGGATGATAAACGGGGATGACGCGAAGGGGCGGAAGATGTTCCGGTGACGACCAGTCCACTCTTCGGCTCCTCATCGAGAGTCAAAAGCAGCGTGGTTCGAGTTTAAAGCACGCGAATCAATGACGCCTCCCCGATTCGACCGTGCACCGCGAATCTTGCAGCCTTGCTCCGGTTTCACCCAAAAGCGTATTTGTCAACAAAGGTCTCTCTCATTCCGCCGAAGCAAGGACGCTCGCGATGACTGAATTCTATCGACGATTGCTGCTGTGTCTGTGCGTCACCTCTTTGGCTGGAACCCTACCGTCCGAAGCAAATGCGGCACCAACCGAGCAGAACCTATCCGCGACGCAACAACTTGCTCCCGCGTCAAATGTCCCCAACTTGCGAGACGTCGGGCAACCCGAAGCGGTCATTTCGCCAAATGCAGCTTCGCGTCTTGATGCATCAAATCCCGTCGCTCTCGTCTCCGCAGAAGACGATTTGGCTGCGGAAACGTCTTCTGCGGTGCTTGAGAACAAACAAGAAGAAGTTGCCGCAGAGCTTCGCGTCGCGATGCTGCAAGAGAAGCAAGAGGCGGAGTCGGCTGGAAACGACAACGACCAACCCAGCGCTGATTCCAGTCGGGTCGACCTACTCAAGCAGATCGATGTCGTCATCGCACAACAACAGTCGGCAACTTCGTCGAACGAAGACCACGATGCGCAAGTCGCCTCGCTCAAGCAACTTCTGACTCGGCTCGCAGACGGAAAAATCGAGGACAAGACACCGCCGTACTCGATCGTGTTCCAAGACGGACTCAAAGAATCCGTCCGCAATGCGAACACCCGACTTCTTTCAGCCGAGTCGTCTGTCGTCTCAGCTCGCGACGCTGCGGAAACTGCCAAACTCGAATCGGACGACCGCGCAAGGACGCTCCGCCAACTGAAAGAAACGTCCACATCAGCAACGGAAAACGAGATTCAAATCGCCGAGCTGGAGCAAAAGCTTGCCGAAGAGATGCTCGTGCTCCGTCGCCAAGAGCTATCGATCGCCGAAGCCAATCAAACGATCGCCAAACTGCAGCTCGAGATCGAAGAAGAGAAGCTGGCGATCGTGGGTGATCACATCGTCTTCACTCGTGAAATGCTCGAGCAAAAACTGGATGACTTCGACCTTCGAGAGATCGAACTGAAGCAGCAAGTCGCACGCCTCAAGAACGAACTGCACTTCGCCGAACGCCGCTGGATGGCGGCCCGACAAGAAACGGATTCCACGCCCAACGCTGGACCTGAGCTGATCGAGCGAGTGGACTCACTCAAAGTCGCACAGATGACTCTTCAGAATCAGTCGTCTTTGATCAACCAACAACTGCAGCGGATCCCGATTCTCAAAAAGGCATGGGAACGTCGCTTTCTTGTCGTAACCAACCAAGCCGAACGCAAGGAACGCCAGGAATGGGTGGAGGAAACCGAGCAACAGATTGAACAAATCGAACGAGATCGAAGAGCAAGGCAGTTCAAACTCGATGAACTAAGAGTCAATCAATCCAACGTCGAAGCCAAAATTGATGCGATCAACGGAACCAACCCCGCGGTCCGTCGATGGCTTGAATCCAAACGTGACTCGTTGGCGAAGCAGGTCGAGCTGTACAACAGCAGCGTCATTTCACTGGACAACGCTGAAAGAACACTTCGACGATTGAAAAACCAAATCGATGGCGAACCAGGAAGGAGCGTCAGCGAAATCATCGAAGACAGCTGGGACCAAACCCAACGAGTTTGGAACTACGAACTAGCCAATATCGATGACACGTCACTCACCGTCGGCAAGGTCTGCAGCAGCGTGCTGCTGCTCTTCATTGGCTTCATGCTCGCTCGCTGGTTCAGCGCACTGCTTGGGCGTCGCCTGCCCAAATGGGGCGTCGAAGAAGCAGCTGCGCACGCCATCGAATCGCTGACCTTCTACGCCTTGTTGATCACGCTCGGACTGACCGCCCTTCGCTACGCCAATGTGCCGCTGACTGTTTTCACCTTCCTCGGCGGGGCGGTGGCAATCGGTGTCGGCTTCGGTAGCCAGAACATTTTGAACAACTTCATCAGCGGCCTGATTTTGCTTGCCGAACGGCCGATCAAGGTCGGCGATCTCGTCAGCGTGGACGGAACGTTGGGCAACGTCACAACCATCGGCGCTCGAAGCACTCAAATTCGAACCGGTGAAAACCAAGACATCATTGTGCCCAACAGCAAATTTTTGGAAAACAACGTCACCAACCTGACCCGCCGCGATGATC
>NZ_DDGH01000080.1:15502-32928 GCF_002337565.1 Rhodopirellula sp. UBA1907
CCCGCCGCGATGATCGACTGAGAACTTCGGTGACAATTGGTGTTGCCTATGGCTCGAACCTCGACTCCGTTTTGCGTTTACTTGCCCGCGCAGCCTCAGAACAAAGCGGAGTCCTGGATCGGCCCAAACCAATGGTTTGGTTCAACGACTTTGGCGACAACGCGCTCGTGTTCC
Source organism: Rhodopirellula sp. UBA1907 (assembly GCF_002337565.1). Lineage (NCBI taxonomy): Bacteria > Pseudomonadati > Planctomycetota > Planctomycetia > Pirellulales > Pirellulaceae > Rhodopirellula > Rhodopirellula sp. UBA1907. The sequence continues at coordinate 15,677 of NZ_DDGH01000080.1, forward strand.
AAGTTCACTTTTGGATCCAGGCCAAGAACGTGACCCAAATGCGAATGATTGAAACAGGCGTGCGACTGAAGATTGACTCGATGTTTCGGGAAGCCGAGATCGTCATCGCCTTCCCGCAACGCGACTTGCACATCCAGGCATCGCGTCCCATCGACCTTCGATTGGTTGGATCAAACGCCCCCAGCCAAGACGACCTCGACTCCATCGGCGATGCCGCTTGACCGGACTGATCGCGTATCCCTACGCGTCGTCCTCTGGCAAAAACTCAGTGAACGCTGCCCAATCATGATCCCAAACGGCTTGGCACTGAACATCGTGAGTTGCATCCGAGCCCTTCAGTGACTCATGCATCGCCCCGATGTCCGCTCCCTCTTTGATGTAGAAAACCAACTCTTTCATCGCCGCGTTGGTCAACGTCAGCACGTGAATCCCTTCAGCACCCTCCGAAACCGTTTCAATGATCCGGTCTTCCAGTTCCGCCAAGGATTCATTCTCGGCAGCATCGGGAACATTGGCGTCCTTCGAATCCACCATCTGAACCGCAAAACCAAGCTTGATGCCGTAGTCCGGATGGCCAATCATTTCGCGGGCGGATTCGTTGACTCGCATGAAAAGCGGCATTCCGCCATAGTCGAGCTCGCAAACGGACCAACGCTGCTGCTTGGGATCAATCGTCATAGGTGCTCAATCATGGGCGGATAGGGCTTCGGACAACGGTCGAGAAGAACGAATTGCCCTGGACAAACACGGTGAACTCGATCGCCCCCACTTCTGACATCAGGATACCGAGCGCCCCAGCGTTTTGTCGCTGACGAGCACCGTTCCAATGCCGCACAAAGCCAACATACCTTCCAAGACCAACTGTGCGACCGGCCCACGATTCCTGAGAACCTCGATTGCGGGATACAATTACGGCGGAGAAATCATCTCATCGTTGGTTCAATCCGGTGACTGCACCGGGGACAGATTCGAGTTGTGGGCCCCAACTCACGCTCACAAGCGAGGCAGCGTATCGCGGCAGTCCTCGCCCCAAAGCTTTCCCACGTCTCCTTTGTCCTCCTAGTCCGACATCATGGTTTTTCTTTCCGAACCAGCATCCCCATGAACTTTTCGAACCGCCTTTGCCTGGTTTCGGCTTTCTTTGCACTCATCAATCCATGTGCGATGACATAGCGACTGGATTGATTGAGCGTCTCGAAGAACCGCTTCGCTTCCGAGTTGCTTTCTAACGCATCGAGGAAGTCCACTGGCACTTTCATCTCACTCGCTTTGTAAGCGTTCTCCCATCGACCGTCCTCTTTGGCGGAGTGCACATGCTTAAGCCCTGATTCCTGCATCCGGCCATCACGAATCAACCGCTCCGCGTGCTCTCTGTTTCTCTTTGACCAGCTGCTTCGCGGCTTTCTCGGCGTCACTCGCTGGAGATACGCCTGGTCATCGATCGACTTTTTGATCCCGTCGATCCAGCCCCAGCACAGTACTTCCACGACGATCTCGTCCCATGTCGCACTGGGGATCCCTGTCTGCTTCTTAAACACCTTCACCCACAGTTCGCTTTCGCAGGCATGATTGACTGCGAGCCATTCTCCGAGTTCGGTCGGCGTCGAGAACGACATGATTCGTGCGGGATCTGGCTCAGGCATGAAACAAGTTTCGCTTCATCACAACAGCAATCAATGGGTTACCGGCACATCAAAAAACAACCTGGCAATGGCATCCGACAAAGCCGTTATCGTCACCCAGTCGGCGGAGCAGTCAAACTTACAGAAACTTCGAAGTCTGATGGCTCATCGGATCGAATGGTATCTCGATCCGCAGAATACAATGGTTCATCAACCGCCACTCTTGGCTGCATACGAAATGAAGAGATCGAGCGAGGTTCCGATGGCTGCCTACAGCTTTGCCAAAATGTCAAATTGTCGTCGACAATCACGAGGTGGACATCGTCTCTGTCACATGCGCTGAGAAGCAGTGTAACCGTCTCGCCTCTTTGCACCGATGAGCCACCGCTCACAGTCCGCTTTCCATCTTCGGTTCGAGCCAGACCGAGAAACCAACCATCACGTTCCTTTGTGACCGTTAGCACGTAGCGATGAATACCGCTAAAACGCTGAAGCTCAGCTGCCGTCATCACAACACGGTCCCCGCGATGCGTCGTATGCCATTGGTATGTCGCAACAACCACGACCGGCCAACCCAAAAGCACTAGCGTTACAATGACCAATAACAGGCCTCGTTTCATATCGATGATTTCTCGTCTTCGAACAGACGGCAGTGCGATAGCCGGTGCGTCAGGATCCTTCATCTAGTTCAAAACTCGCTGTCGGCGGAATCGGGCTCAACGCCTTGAACTTCAACTTCGTGACGCTCCAAGTACTGGTAGATCATACCATTTAGATCGCTCCAGTAGGCATGCAATGGCGTTCCGTCTGGGCGTGTCACCGGCGTTGGGTTCCTCGGGTTCGAAGGATCGAAAGTCCAATCAATCTTGACAGTACGTCTCATTCGCCCCATGTAGTCGGGTTCCTGAGGATGACGGCCACGCAAAAACAACGCAGGCTCACCTTCGACGGCAACTCGAAAATCGTCCCAGCTTTCAGGCCATTCGTTGTTATGCGAACGCATGTACCAAAGCAACATGTCTCCGGCATCCCACGCAGCATAGGCCTCAGGAATGTGCCACCAAACGTAGACGACTCGACCAATGAACCACCCACCGAGAGAGAGGCCAAACAGCACTGCGATCAACGACAACCGTTTCGTCCGTTCCATCGAAATGGTCACCCCTTCCGGCAGCGATCGGCGACATCAGACAGAGAAAGCCAGAGACATCCTCGCAAGACGCTCGTGTGTCACTTGGTACTCGAAAACGTTCTCCGCCCCCGACTACCTTATTCCTCTGACTCTTGAGCATCTTTCTCACGCTGCTTTTTCAGATTGTTCCCACGCAGAACAACCCAGAACAGGAGCAGAAACCCAACTCCTTCAAGACACAAACTCCGAATCGCATCACCGCTGGAGTAGTAGATGTAACCGAATCCGAAGATGCCCGCCATGATCCCGACCACGAGGGGCTGCGTGTATTCGCTTGTGGCTGACTTGTCGTTTGATGTGTGTTCGTTTTCTGGCATATCGAGAGTTAATTCTTCAGTAATTTCGAGAAAGAACAAAGAGTCGATTTCTAGCGAATATCGTCTGCGTGCAATCGTTGGCAAGCCCCACTCCGCAGCGACGAGACGGTTTGTCTATTTCAAATTCATTCATGGATGGCGGCTTCTCGCTGTAGTGAAAGTTTGCCCAGCAAGATAACGGTTGAGATACTCGCGCGGCGCGGAAGATCAACCACAACCGAAACTCTTTTTGGGAGCGTGGATCTGGCCGCTTCCTTACACAAAGAGCAGCCTGAACCCGAAACAGGCGGACAGGAATGGTCGGGCAGAACCGCATGAACCATTTGGGCGTTACCACCGGTTACACACTGGAACCGTGGCGTTTTTCAAACAGTTCAAATGCCGAACGTCGCCCGCCGAGCTGCCTAGACGGCAGCGTCATCTCGGGCAGCGCTCGCCATCATGCTGTGAAGCTACAGCTACCGCCTCCACGAATCAACTTGCATTCCCAATTCAATGCTCTCGGGAACGCCAGCGGACGTGCGCCAAGTTGCCTGACGATTGATGAGACGCTGCAGTCGTGCTTTGGACCTGATCTGATTGACGGTCACTATGGCTTGCTTGGAACTCTTTGGAAAAAGCAAAACGCGAATGGAACTGCAAACAGTTGGGCCATACCAACCCAGCAAAGGACCAAGCAGTGTCGCAGCGATCAAGAGCGTCCGCATGCTGAATTGCATCTTACGTCGCGTTGCGAATTTACATTCCGTCATTGTCACACCAAAAATAGAAGCGAAAAGAAAGTCCGGTCGCATTTCACGATGGTAGAGCCCAAGCGGCCATCGACTGAACGCCGACAAGCATTGTGATTGACTTCACCACGGGCGGCGAGCACTCCAATTGAAGAGCAAGAGAGGCTTCAGCGGTGAGCCGTCTTCTTCGCGTCGCGCAGCTTGGCCAAAATGCCGAATCCGCCCCAACCAAACAGAGCAAACAAGAACACGTTCTCAGGCAAGTTTGCGGGATCAATCGCGGCGAGTGTTGCCCCGGCGACCGCAGAGAAGGCAGACCCCAAGACACGACGCCAGTTGCCTTGATGCGTAGCGGCTACCAAGACTGTCAGCACAACTGCTCCAGCTAGCGGTGCTGGGTGGTTGAACCACGAAAATGATGCGTGAGCCTGAAGCAGGAGATATCCAGCAGCCAGCGCTGCAAAGCAATGGGTTGAAGAGAGATGACGGTGCAACGCTTCATGCAGACTGGGCCTCAAGCTATTCATTGGCATCGCTGGGTGAGTTCGTGCACAACACGCCAGCGATCTCGATCCAAAACGTTCTCGGCGATCCACTTTTCGTTGCGATCGAAGTGCAGTCGCGAAAGCGTGTCGTCGGACAGCCAGCAATAGCCCAAAGTGAGCCAAACCACGTCTGGTTCTGCAAAAACAGCGGATAGGAGAACGCGAAAAGTCGTGTAACGATCGCGTCCTTGAAAATCAGTGAGCGAGTTGTAGTCGTAGAGCAGCCAAAGCCTATTCGATTTTGACATACCGCCATCAACAAGCGAGCAACCATCATCGCACAGCATGGACGCATTGGACGCCGCATGCAGGCGATTCGACTCAAGTGAACACGAGGCACCCGAAAGCGATTTGATCCCCGAGGAAAAGGCAACCACAGGGTTGTCCCAAAGTCCAGATTCGGGTGGAGTCGAAAACTCACGCAACACCACCGCCGCGTCTTTGGCGGTGTGAACAAGCAGTGACTTGAATGATGTAGCCAAAAATGAATTTACCCATAGCGTCATGCATCAAATCAGAAGTTCGTGAAAGTCGCCTTCTGTCGGAGAACAGAAAGGTCACTGAGCAATTGCGTTCGGACAAGTGCGGAAACGAGAAAAGGGCCTGACGCCCTCGCTCCAGTTCACCGATCCGTTCCGAATCCAAGCAGGCAGTCAGCGCAAGCAATTCTGGAAAGTGCAAACATTCTAGCATCATGCCGAGCATCGGATCGGTGACGTTAGACGGCATAGCGATCCGGGTGCGGGCTGACGGCCAAACATGCGAATTTGAGCCGAAAGATTCGAGACTGGATGGAGCCCTCCGAACCGAGCATCGGAATCACGATCGTCGATCGAGCACACCAATTACCACAGACGACGGAGCGTGAGGTTTCAATTCACCCGTTTTGCGACAGCAAATAGGCGTCGATCGCCGACAGTGCCCCAGTCGCATGCAGCCCCCAGTGGTATCGGTACGAATCATGCCAGTGCTGGACAGCATAGATCGTCGCACCGGAATCATACGCCTGCAAGCCGTGCCATAGTTCGCCGTAGATGTCGGCAAGGTCATCGCAGACATCCCCGACGACAGTTAATTCGGTCTTCAGTGAAAGTGGATCGAACGCGACGCGGTAGTATTGCAGTGGCAGGTCCGATAGGCGTGCAACATCAACCGACCAACCATCGTGACCTCTCCTTGGCACCGAATCCGTGTCGATGCAATCGGAACCGGTTGCAATGAGCGATGGGACACCTTGGAGTAGGGCAAGCAATGTCTGACGCACGACAAGAATGTCATGTTGGTCAGATTCAAGCCAATCACAGAAAACACGAGCGTTCTTGACGAACGATTCAATCTCGAGAGACATGGATCTTAGTCGGGTAACGATTGGAATGCCCCGGACGCGACGAGAGATTCTTGATTGTCAAACGCCCCATTTCGCGACTTGGGTTCCATTCGTAAAAGTTCCATATGGCCCTTCGGTGCACCACAAGATTGATACCTCATCTCGAATCCAAGTTCACAATTAAACTCGCGATTCCCGGGAGCACATCTGCAGCATGGTAGCGAGAGAAACGAAACAACTATTCTCGCCGTCGACGTGAGGGCCTCGTCAAAACACCAATGACGGTTCGTACAGTTTCTGTGGTTTGGCCACTGCCGCGGGAGATGCGATCGATATTTGATTCGTTGAGAAAACTCGGGTGCTGGCGTTCTATCGGAGTCATCGAATCAAGCACGGCGAGTGTTGAACGGAAAGACTCTCGCGCCATTGGATCAAGTCGAAAACGGATCAGAAATGAAACAACTCGCTCAAATAGCGGTGGATTCATGATTTTGCGATACACTGATCGCAAGTCTTCAACGTCGATAGAAGCCATGGTCGCGGGCGATCCCATTTGCGACAAAGGAACGCGTCAGCGGAAACGCGCGAGAAATTCTCAATCGTGAAGAACTTCGACTCGCGTGCTCCGGTTGACGCAATAGCTCTCCGAAGGGATAGCCAACTAATTTTTCTCGGGAGGAGTGTAGGTTGCATTCACCCGTACCTTCAGTGGCCTCGGCTTTTTGGCTGGGGGCGATATGGTTAGTGCGTGAGACAGATTCACCCAAGTTTGCGTCGTTGGAATTTCGCGTGCCGCTCGCGACTTCAGCCAATCGATTTGCTGTGGCCCGCCCTCTTTCTGTTCGAGCTCAGAAATGTAGTCGGCATTTAGAAGCGATTGAGCTTCAAACTTGCCGTTCCACTTAGACGCATCGTATAAATCAGAAGCGTGTCCCAGCAAAACCCAGTTTGCAGGGCCAATGTCTTTCACGACGAAGTGACTAATCTGATGCACAACTGTCGTCTGAACTGGCGGTGCCTTGTCTTTGATAACCGAACCAAGGTTTACGCTGGATTGCGTCTCCCGAAAAGCGTTTGCAGACTCAGGAAAAGTCACGACGTAAGTGGCGTCAAGATTCAGAAAACTAAGCGAAGTGGGTGAGTCGCCATCTACCGCTGCAGCGGAGAATGCGAACACGATCAAAGCACACGTCCGAAGTAGCATTAGAATCACACTGGATATTTGATTGTGTCGGGGAACGGCAGTGATGCGCGGGCGGCGTCAGTGTACGTTCCGTTTGTGAAACCTCGCAAGCCTTGCTCAGTATGCACGACATTCGTCTGCATCAGGCATCAATAATTACACAGCGATTCACCAAGCATATCTGTTTGTGATGGAGAGACTAACATTCGCCCACCAAGCGATTCGCGTCAGACCGCGACGCGAAAAACCCAATTCTAACTTCGTTGCCCTCGTCGCCCATCCACTAAACTTGATAGGCATGCAGATGATCGAGTTCAGAGACTGAGTCACGGATGTTGTGCATCGCGTACCAACGATCCAAAGCCACGTCGTTCGGTGTCGGAAAGATGTAGTGGCTCTTCATGAAAGGAATGTGCCGAGCGGCATGTCCCGGTTCGAGGTTTCTTGCGACTTCATAAGAAACGGTGGAAGGAGAAACTCCGATTTCTTCAGCGACCTCTTTCCTATTCTTGCCGTATCTCTGCTTTACAGAGATGACAACACGTCAGTGAATAGTGAGATGCGCCATAGCTGATTGAGTCCGCCTGAGATGTTCAGATTTGAAGCTCCAAAAAATTCTGGCGGGCTCAGGCAGTCTTTCGCCAGGGAGCACTGAAAAACATTTCGCTCTTTCAATTCTCTATAAATTGCGTTTCGGGTTTGAACTCACACATTCGTTGAACGCGGCCAATGCCTTTTCAACATGGGCGCGATCGCAGTTCGATTCTGCAATTGACTTCACTGTGAGCAAACGTTCCAACTGTTTCTTAGCTTCTGCAGTACGCAAATAGTGGTGCCGACCAATAGCGTCCATCACGAGGATTTTTATGTAAATCGACCGATCCTTCAACGCACCGATGATGGCGTCAGTGAATTGAGGATCGTGCGTGCTGATTGCTGCGCAGATCAGTGGATGACGTTGGAAGCGATCAATGTTCTTCAGTTCGCATTCTGTGAATAGATGCGGAAATTGTTTCAGGAGTTCAGTCATCAGATCCACGAGGTGAGTGTCGTGGACATCACGTGGATGGAGCGATTCGGGATAGGGACCACGGAACCTGAGTGTCGCAGTGAACGCCACGTCGGGGGTCTCTGCGAGCTTTTCCACGATTGCACGCTTCTCCGGACCTGGCGACGTCAGGTACTCAGCAATCATGGACGTCACGTCTTTTGCGGTCATGGCTCCGGATACATAGCGTCAAAGTCTTCTACACCTGCCCATAGGCGAGGCGTCGACTGTGGGTTGAAGGTTGAATGGCCATGACGGATTGAACTCACAGCGGGGCAGGTGTTGAGAGCGACGCCTCGTTATGCTTTCGTTGCTTCCAGGGTGACGGTGTAATCGTACTCGGCGTCAGCCTCTGTCCAAGTTCCGAGAGCACATGCGTTTGATTCACGAGTGTCAGGAATCCGGAAACGATGATTCTGCGCGCGCCGATAGAGGGCGATCAACTCATCGAGAGAGCCCCATCGTCGATCCTCGCCCTTGAGCAGCGACCTCCATGAGTTCGTGCGCGCACCAATCGCTCGCTCGATCTCCCGCTGAGAATACGGTCTGATCACGATGTCAGGGTAGCCGGACTCAATCCTGACGTAGTCCATCAGCCCTGAAGCGAGCGTCGCATCAACCTCGGCGTCCAGAAGGGCGCGGGTAATCACGACTATCCCAGATTCGTCCGTCGGATAAGGCCCCAGTTGATACCGGTTCTTCCTCCGAGCCTTGGTATCGATGCGAAACAAAATGAACGCTTCTCGAAGTGGTTCGCCGCCCGTGCCGATGACATGGACAGTTACTTTGCGGGGGAGCCTCAGCTCGTCCATTTTCTTGGCATAAAGATCATTGTCACTTGGCGGTGGCGGTCAGTGTGATTGGGAAGCGAAGCTGGTCTTCACCACCGCTCTGTGTGCACGCAATCGCTAGCTACACCTTGGCATCAAACGTTCGGTAAATTCGACAAGCTGAGCCGATGTCTTGAAGCTACAAATTGTTTGGACGTGCAACACGCGGCCGTTTTCGATCCATGCGATCTCTCCATAGCCATGGATCATTGCAATGTCCGCTTCGTCGATTAACTGTTGCCAACCAGGAATTGCACGCAGTGGTGCATAGTCTCGAGAGACTGACGTGCAATCAGCAAAATGGAAAGACAAACCACTGTCAGGATTGAGCCGGTGATGCTCAAGAGCGAATTCCGCAAACTGCCTATGAAAAATCTCTGTCATTGCCCAATCGACATGCACGAACATCACGGAACAATCGCGACTCAAGGCGTGGTCAACGATTTGCTGGACGTCGCAATCAGAATCCGAAACGCTTGCAAAATTTCGTGTTAGTTCGCCGATGCTTGGCAGTTCAGAGTCAGGTACTTTATTTTTGCAACCAATGGCTAAAAGCATGGTCACGGAGATTGCAGCGAGCATATGAGTGCGCATCATTTTCAATCCCAGAACATTGCGATTTAGTGTGTGACAGCTAACGATTCAAACGCCGCGACTTGGGCAACCACCGCCAGTCCTTTCCAACAGATGGCTCCCAGTGCCTGGAAGCTCTTGCTTGGAGCTCAACACCTCTTCCCGGTTTGCAACTGCATATCGCAAACCGAATACGACGCATAGCTGGAGACATGCGATGCCGGTCCAACCGAAGCACTCCGAAAGGAAGCGTTGACCAGTAAACCAATCCACGAGTGCGGCGGTCAGCATCATCGCAGAAGCCAGAAGAAACAGCGATAAGGCGATCGCCGCCCAGCGTCGTGCCTTTGGGTTTCTCGGCGGCGTCTCGAACGCTTCGGCAGCAGCAAGGCGAGTCGCCGTCGCACCCGAAGCGATGTCGACTACCATGCCAAGGAGAAACGTGAGCATTGAATCAACGATAGAGACTACGAAAGAAAACGGTAACGAGGTGCGGGCACCGTCGCCCCGTCATCATCGCATTGCTACCGGCTATTCTTCCAGACCGTTTTTGTTGACATCGTCCACATCGCTGGACGATTCGTACGCGGATACCGCTGGTCGCACTACAACACGATACAACACTAATTGAATCACCAGAAACCCGACACCTATGAAGAGCAATCTCAATGCTGATTCGATCATCCCGGGGTTGGGCTGGTTCGCATCTCGCCAACCAATCAGGAAACAGACAAGCAAAGCGTAAGGAAGCGTCAATCCGATAAACCAGCTTGCTGCTCGACGCTTGTCAACGAACTGGCCAACGTTCTCAGATAGCCGAAGGCAGCTAGAGAAATCACTCCCGAGACGTTTTCGAATCAAATCACAAACAACGCTGTCCGAGTTTTTCGTTCTCAGCCGTTGGCGTCAGAGCACTGATTCGCGACCGATGTTCAAGCATTCGTTGAGCAGCTTTTCGACAGGTGTTCGTTGGTCTTGATGCCAAGGTTGCCAGGAGGTCACTGCGAAGACGCCCTCTGACAGATGCCGTGAAATTGGACTTCGTCCACTTGGGTGACAGCACCGGCGAATCACAGGGGTGACGATCGAAGTCTCGCAGCACTCTCACCCTGGGAGTGTCCCCGCAACCCCGCCATCTTCGGTGACACGCAGGTCCATTGCAAGCATTTTGGTGGATGCGAGATTGAGCAAAGGAACTGTTCAGTTAGCGAATTTGAATTGGTGCCGCTCACGTTGCACCTGAACACCACCTTGGATCTGAACAACGCCGCTCCGCCGAGCTGACAAGGATCGATACCGACCGTCTGCAAATGGTTGGGAACGTGTCCGAAGATCGCGATGAAGCACTACTTCATGTTGCGAGGAAGAGATCTCTCGGATCCGGATGATCGAGAGGACCACCGATGATCGCTCGGACCCCGAAAGGCAAACCCGGTCACATCAGAAGGGTTCTGAGAGGGTCACAGCGGGTCAGCCGCGTCAGAAAACCCCGTAAAACACGCTATTTCCAGTGTTTCACGAGGCAAAGAGTGCCCCCGCTAGGGCTCGAACCTAGGACCCACGGATTAAGAGTCCGTTGCTCTACCAACTGAGCTACAAGGGCGATGGTGAGATGGCGTGTCGCCTGATCTCACTCATTTGGTTGATGATCCTAGCTCTGTTTCGGCCCATTGAAAATGGGTCGCGTTCCAAAAGCATCTGGCATTCATCAGAGGCGACGGTGGGATTCGAACCCACGAATAAAGGATTTGCAATCCTTCGCCTTAGCCACTTGGCCACGTCGCCTTCACGTGCCTCGAGTCGGTCAAAGACTGACTGTTGCACAAGCTGAGCAAGTTAGGAAACCCGTGCTTTTTCGTCAAGCCCGACCATCCTCGAAGACTCTTCGTTACTCAAAGCGAATTCAATCGCTGATACCGTTCTATTCGGCTGAGTCGGGGCCGAGCTTGAGTGCCAAAACAAAAAACGCCCGACAGCTTGTGGGCTGCCAGGCGTTTCATGTTTTCAGGCAAGAATTCTCATGCTCGAGCGCGCTCGAACAGAAAGTTTTTCAACTCAGTCGACCGAGGCCATTGCGAACAAAAGCTCGCTGACCTGGGCACGAATTGAATCGACGTAGGCACGGTCCGCTTCGCTGAGTCGTTCCATCGGAACGGTGCAAGTGCGGCCGTTCGATTTCAGAATCTGAATCTCGTTTTCGCGGACTTCGACCAAACGGCCGTCGGTGCCCCAGTTGCCGGTGTTGTCGATCCAAGTGCGAGTCTTGGTGCTGTCCAGAACATCAACCGACTTGGCAACTTTCTTTTCGGTCACAACTTGAGTGACTTCCGAATCAGCCAGTTTTTGTTTGCCTTGGCTAAACAAATCGTCGATGTCCGAGTCCGATGTGTCTTCGGCTGGTGGGTCGCCGAACAAGTCGTCCAGTCCACCACCATCGGCAGGAGCCTCTTCGGCGGGTGCAGCATCATCAAACAGTCCGTCCAGACCGCCTTCTTCCGGCATCGCTTGTTCGGCGGGAGCTTCTGCTTCACCACCAAACAAATCGCCAAAGCCGTCGTCAGCAGGCTGTTCGGCGGGCATGTCGGCAGGTGCTTCGGCTTCGCCACCAAACAGGTCGCCAAAGCCATCGTCGGCAGGCGTTTCCGCTGGTGTTTCTGGCATCACGGGATCGGCAGGTGCAGCGTCGCCGCCAAACAAATCGTCGACGGATTGAGTTTCCGGAGTTTGCACATCCGGTGTGGCAGGCTCAGCTGGCATTTCAGCTTCACCACCGAACAGATCGCCGAAGGCGTCTTCCGCGGGGGCTTCCTCAACCGGTGCTTCCTCGGCTGGCATGTCGAAGCCCGGAGCTTCTTCGGCAGGTTCATCTTGTGGGAACGGGTTGTCCTCAGCGGGGAACAAGTCGGTGGCTGGTTCTTCTACCGCAGGCTCTTCCGCGACAGGTTCTTCAACAGCGGGTTCTTCCATCACAGGCTCTTCCACGGCGGGCTCTTCAGCCGGTGGCTCGACGACCGGTGCTTCTTCAGCAGGTTCTTCGATCGGCATGGGATCTTCGGCTTCCGCGTTGGCGGCTGGATCGGCTTGAGGCTCGATCGCGGGCTGCTCGACTTCTGGTTCAGCGGGGACAGGCGGAGCAACTGGCGTGGAATCTTCCGCTGGCATGGCGGGAGCTTCCATGATTTCGCCTTCGATCACGTGACCTTCTGCCATCGGGACGACGGTCGATTCACCGTGGATTGGTTGTTCGATGATAATGCCTTCGCTCATCGGAGCGACGATGGAACCGCAGCATGCATCCGAAGCAACAGGTGCTGGGACGATTTCAACGCTGCCGCAGCAGGTCGGGGCCGGTTCGCAGCTGACTGGTGCTGGTTCGCAGCAAACTGGTTCCGGAGCAGGAACGCAGCAGACGGGCTCTGGAGCGGTGCAGCAGGTGTCCGTTGCAATTTCACAGCAGTCGGCATTTTTGCTGTGAATTCGCTTCAAGAGCCATCCGGCCGAAGCGGGACTGACGCTCAAAATGGCGATCATGCAGACCACCAACGTCCACTGCAGTGCGAGGCGAAGGGAACGATTCATCGTATTCTCAGAGTCAGAAGGCGGGAAAACAAGAGGCGAAGTGTGATCGGATGGGATCGTGAATTAGTCTCGCATCCTAGTTGTGCCCGGAGGGGCAAACAAGCATTTCTGCTGCGATTAACGGACCATTCTCCGTGCCCTCCGAGACAAGGAATGACAAAAAAAACGGTTGAAACGACTGGCTTCGAGCACGAAACGCACAATTCGTCTCGTCGCAGCCTTCTGTTTTAGGCAAAATGGGGCTTTCCCATCCGACTCTTCTCCGTCTGGCAGAACCGGTTTTGACCGTTCTGACCGAATCGGGGTTCTGCCCTGGAAACTCATGCTGAGGTTCATCCAAAGCCTGTTCTCATCGATGAGCCTGGAACGCAAATGCTTGCTGTTCTTTGGCTCGGCGCTGGTCGTGCTGATGTGCGGAGCGTTTTGCATGGTGTTTCTGCTCGCCGACCGCTGGGTCAGCAGCACGACTCAGCAGCAAGCCCGAGACGCGGCGGCGACGGAAATGATGCTAATCCACGCCGCGGCGACTTACACGGAACACTTGCCTGAGAACAAACTCGAGATGACTCGGCAAAAGATCGCCGATCTTCGTTCGCAGTTGCTCAGCCAGGACATCGAGTTTGACATTCTGGGGCTCGACGATCCGCAACCGTTTGAAAACCTTCCCGCACCGACCGCGCCGACGGAACCGAGCGAACTGAAACTGCTTCAAGAACTCGAACCTCAATTCCGAGCTCGCTTGGAACGATTGCTGTCCGGCGATCCAATCGACCTGAGCAAAGCCGTCGACTTGGCCGACGATGCGGCAATGAGCCGAATCGGTCCCGCGAACCGGCCCGTCTTCAAAGAGCTTGGTCCCACGAACGGTCGCTACGTCTACTACGAACCAGTCTTCATGACGTATGACTGCGTTCCATGCCATGTTCCAAGTGGCGAAATCATTTCGCTTTCCAAGAACGAAGACCCCGCCAAGCTGGCCGCTCAACTGCCTTACCGAGTCAAACGGGTCAGCATGCCCGATGACAAGATTGTCAAAGACATGACGGGTATTCGAGCCATTGTGGTTTCCATTGCGATGTTCATCGTGGCGGTGACGCTGTTCGTGCTGCACGCGATCGTTCGTTACTTGGTGCTGCAACCCCTGCTGCACTTGCGTGACGTCAGCGACGCGATCACGCATGGTGACACCAACCAACGTGCGAACATCTCCACCGATGACGAGTTCCGTGAATTGGCCGATGCTTTCAACCGAATGCTTCGTCACTTGACCGAAACACAGACTCAATTGCAAAGCGTCAACCGAGAACTTGACGCGAGGGTCGATCAGTTCGCTCAGTTGAACTTGCAGCTCTACGAAGCCAACCGTTTGAAGACGGACTTCTTAGCCAACATGAGTCACGAACTTCGCACGCCACTGAACAGCATCATCGGATTCTCTGAGGTCCTGCAAGGCATCGACTCGCTGTCTGAAAAGCAACGGCGATACGCGTCGAACATCCAAAAGAGTGGACGCCTGCTTCTGGAAATGATCAACGACATTCTTGACCTTGCGAAAGTGGAAGCGGGCAAGATGGAAGTCCGCCGGAGCGAGTTCCAACTGTCGCGTTTGGTCGGTGCTCAGTGCGACATGATCCAGTCATTGTCCGAAGACAAGAACATCTCGCTGTCCGTGGAAGTCCCTGATGACTTGCCGGTGGCGTACCAAGACCCAAACAAGCTCGGCCAGATCCTCAACAACCTGCTCAGCAACGCGATCAAGTTCACTCCCGAGGGCGGCATGATCACGGTTCGCGTGGTCGATCTGCACGACGATCGTTTCCGACTTTCAGTGACGGACACTGGGGTAGGTGTGGCCGACGAAGATCAGCCGATCATCTTCCAAAAATTCCGGCAGAGCAAAAAGGTGCTCGATGGTGACGGCCTGACACGTGAATTTGCTGGCACGGGGTTGGGACTGTCGATTGTCAAAGAACTCGCTGTCCTCTTGGGCGGAGAAATTGACTTCCAGAGCGAACTGGGGCGAGGAAGCACCTTTTGGGTGATCCTTCCGTACCGCCTCAGCGACCACGAGATGGAAGAAAACGAAGTTCCGATCAGCAACTTGGCTGCGGTACCGCATTCGGCGTGACCCCAATACGCGAACTTCCGCTCATGCCTTTGCGTCATTGAGATCTGCGTTTCGCCGGGCATGAACTCGACGCATTCGCGCAAAGCCTGCAGCGTGACGCCTCATCGCCAACTCCGCGGTGATAAACTAAGGAAGGCGTGAACAACAAATGACAGTGTTAGCGGTGCGGCGCAAGCCACCCGGCGAGGAACCGGAGGGCTCGTGCCTTTCCGCTACGTCGCATGTTGTTCACCCGTTCCTAACCAGTGACGAAAACGAGAGTGATCCACCGATCGCTGAGGAAGAACGGTTGCGACTGGCCGAGGTCATCGGCAACGGCTACAACGGAACGATCTTTTCCCTGGCGTTCATCCGTCAACCATCTTTTCATTGAGTGAAAACGACATGAGTGATTACGGCACATTCGGCGACGAATATTACGTGAACATGAATCTGTCCACCGAAATGGAGTTGCCGCAAGGTCGCGAATCAGTCCTGCACTACTTTGAACAGGTCCAGCGTCGTTATCCGAAGATGGCGAATTTCTATGCGCGTGAAAAAGACGAGTACGTGCTGGAAGAAGAAAAGGAAAAAGACAGCGGGTCGTATCGCTGGGTGTCGGTTGAGCCCAAACGAGTCAACAGCGGCATGGTCAGCCCAACGACTTACGAAGATGCCTGCGAGCAACACCGTGCCGTTCTGGAATTGGTGCCGTACGAATTGTCCGTCAGCCCGTTGGACTGCGAAGCGTTGACCGTAATGCTCGGTTTCGACTTTGTTTGCAAAGGCAACCACAACGAGATCGTGACCGAAGCGATCGGCATCGCACCCGGCTTAGAAAAATTCACGCAGTTGCCCTATGGCAAATTGCTGTCCAATGAACCCGTGGTCCAGTTCGCTTTGGACGAAGACTGCAAGACCCAGTGCCGAATCAGTTTTGAATCTCGAACGGGTGCGTTTCAGATTCGAACCGGTGAGTTCACCGAAGAACAGCTTAGCGTTTACATGATGGTCCGACGCTACGATTCGCTGGGTGCCAAGGAAAACTATGCGGACGAGTTCACGCGACTGTCTCAGCTATGCCGCGACTTGGTCGACGAGTATTTGATCGACAGCGTCCTTCGTCCTCTGCAGACCGCGATTTCAATTCGCTGATCATTTGCCATGGGTGGGGCAAACGACCTCTCCACGATCTAGGCCGTAGGCGTTCCCGGACGTCGGGCAGGTCGGCAGGTTCACTCCGGTGTAGTCTTCATCGGCCAGCTCACGAAGCGTCCGCCCGGGCGAACGCCCGTTTTCGTGCTCGTACAACTCAACGTCGCGTTGCAGCATCGACCGGGTGCCTTCGCATGCTCGCGACTTCGCGGTCTCGCCATGTGTTTGCACGAACGCCAATCCGGTCATCGCGAACATCGTTGCGATCGTGAGTGCCACGATGATCTCGAGGATGCTGAATGCACCACGTCGCGAACGAAGACGAGGCGATGCTTTGATTGCAAGTGAGTCACGCATCATTCGAGAACTTCAAACATGTGGAACATCGGCGTGTAAATCGACAGCACCATGCCGCCGATCATGATTGCCAACGAAATCGTAAGGATAGGCTCGAGCATTCCCACGGAAGCTTCGATCCGAGACTCCAATCGTTCGCGCAAGTGATCGCAGGTGCCTGAAAGCGAACGAGCGAACTCGCCCGATTGCTCGCCCACACCGATCAGCTGGCACAACGTTGGCGGAAAGAAACGTTCGTACCTCCCAAGCTCGACGCTCAGCTTCTCACCACGGCGCACTCCGTGGTTAATATCTTCAATTGCACTTCGAACGCATCGATTCTTCACGCATGTCGATGCGACTTCGATCGCCTCGATGGGCTTGTAGCCACACTGAACCATTGCCGAGGTGGCTTCAATAAACTGCAACACGGCGGCATCGCGAAGCCAAGGTCCCACGACGGGAATGCGTAGGAACACCGCGTCCATCTTGGCAGCGATTCGCGGATTGCGACGACCGCAGATCCACAGAACGATTGCGACAAATCCCAAAGGAAACGCGAGCAATCCTTTGGTTAACATGAACCGACTCAGTCCTGTGACGAACTGGGTCACCGGCGGCAGATCCACACCACTGGCCGTATAGACGGTTTCAAACTCGGGCACGACGACCACGCACATAAAGATCATCAAACCCAAACCCGCCAT
>NZ_DDGH01000080.1:33031-47284 GCF_002337565.1 Rhodopirellula sp. UBA1907
AGCATCAAACCCAAACCCGCCACGCTGATCAGGACGGGATAGCTGATCTTTTTGAAAATTCGTTTTCGCAGTGCAACCTTGCGTTCGACTTGCTCACAGACTCTCAGAAGAGCCATTTCCAATGAGCCGCTGCGCTCGCCCAATCGGACTTGCTGGACTTGCATCTTGTGGAACGTTCTTGGATAGCGAGCCATTGCGTCGCTGATGGATCCACCCGCCATGATGGTGCTTCGCATCCGCATCAAAACGCTGCTGTACTTGCGATTGGAATTGTCCATCGCAAGTGAGCCGAGTGCCTTTGGCAACGTCAAGCCGTTTTGAAGCAACATCAGCAGCAACCGCATTAGCTGCGCCAGTGGCACCGGAGGTATACGAGTCGACTCGCATCCTTTTGGAACACCTCGCTTGGGACCTCCCACCTCGATCGAGTTGAGCTTTCGCAGAAAGCCCATCACACCGCCGGAGGATGTCGCGTTGGTTGTGCTAGCAGGGAATGACATTGGGTTGCACCAAGGCAGAGTACAAAAGCAAAATTCGATTGGGTCGCCACGATCGGATCAGCGACGGAGGAGTTGCGATGAACGGGAAACTAGGCGATGGCACTTGGAACAGGTTGATCGACCGATCGTCGCCCGCCGACCATCGACGTTGAATTGTTGCTGCGTCGGTCGCCACTGGTCTTGAAATACACTTCTTCGAGTGATGTCTTGCCCGCGATGGCGGCTTCCAAACCGGCGCGACGAAGTGGCACCATGCCGGCAGCGTGAGCCATCTCTTCGAGTTGCGAATTCGGCACGCCGGCTTCAATTGCGGCGGTGATGTCTGAATTGAGTGGCATGATTTCGAAGATCGGCACCCGACCGGCGAATCCAGTTCCGAGACACCGTTTGCAACCGGCACCACGAACAAACGTGGTGTCTCGCGGCACGTGATGCTCAGGATCGAGAGCGTCCAACAGATTCAAGTTGGCGGGTGCGTCGACCTTGCAGTTTTCGCAAACACAGCGAAGTAATCGTTGAGCAACGCTGCCCAACAACGAACCGGCGATCTTGAAGTTGTCGACGCCGAGATCGGCCAATCGCTGCACCGCACCAACGGCATCGTTGGTGTGCAACGTGCTGATCACCAAGTGCCCCGTTAAAGCGGCTTGGACCGCGGTGGTCGCTGTTTCGCAATCGCGAATTTCACCCAACATGATCACGTCGGGGTCTTGTCGCATGATGTACTTCAGTGCGTTGGCGAATCCCATTCCGAATTCGTTGTCACTTTGAACTTGGTTGATTCCCGGCAAGCGATATTCCACCGGGTCTTCGACCGTAACGATATTGCGATCATCGTCGTTGAGGTGCTGCAGAGCGGCGTACAACGTCGTGCTCTTGCCACTACCTGTTGGCCCCGTGACCACAAACATTCCGTGCGGTTTGTCGATCACTCGACGAATCGTTTCGTAGTCACGTTGAGGCATTCCGATGCCGGCCAAGTCGAATGTTTGCCCACCCTCATCAAGCAGACGCAGCACCAACTTTTGACCGTCGACGGTTGGGATGCCGCTGATACGAAAGCCCACTCGTTTGCCGTTTTCATACACCGTCAGGTGACCATCTTGCGGACGACGATTTTCGGTCGTGTCCATGTCACCCATGACCTTGATACGGCTGATGACGGAATCCTCGATATGGTTGGGGATCGTCATCACCACCTGCAATTCGCCATCGACTCGATAACGAACCCGCATTTCGGGTTTGTGTGGTTCGAGGTGAATGTCGCTGGCACCGGCTGACACCGCACCCGAAAGAATCGCTTGAACCAGCTTGACCACCGGCGCGTCTTCTTGGCTGACCGCGGACATTGCCAGTTCATCTTCTTCGGTGACTTCACCCGACTCTTCCATCTCGGCAAACTTCATGTCGACAATGGTTTGACGAGCAAAAGCACGATCGTCGTAGATGCGGTTGAGCAAATCGCGAACATCGTCTTCCAGGGCCACGACGGGCCGGATTTTGTAGCCGGTCATCAATTCGGCTTCGGCAATGGTTTCGATATCGTCGGGCGCGACCATCGCGAGTGTCAGCATTCGGTCGCTGACGTCAATCGCCACAGAGGCTTGTGAACGAGCGAAGTCTTCAGGCAGCAGACGTGCGACTTGTGGATTGACGCTGGAGAAATCGATGTCGACGAACGGCACCGAAAATTGTTCTGACAACGCAGCACCCAACTGCGCATTGCTGATCAAAGATTGCCGCACCAACCAATCGCCGATCATCACTCCGCGTGGTTTTCCCGCGAAGGCAGCGTCCATTTGTTCGTTGGTCAGAATGTTCAATTCGACCAAAATGTCGCCAATGCGTTTCATCGTGCGAGTCCGTCGTGAAGACTAAGAAATGGAATGGAAGTGAATGGGTGGTTGAGTAGCCAAGTCAGCCGATCAAACGGTTTCTGCGTGAGAAGGCAACAAACGTTGAACCTTCTCTTCGAGCACGGTCGGATCAAATGGAGTGATCAAGTAGTCCTGGGCCCCGGCCAAGTAAGCTCGCCGGACCATCTCCAGACTGGGGTCGAGCGAGAACACAAGTGCGGGGACTTGGTCGGCTTTGAATTCCAAACGCAATTCGGTCAGCCATTCCAACCCGTCGCCCTCGGGCAACTTGGTATCCAGGATCAGCAAATCGATTGGCTCGTGACGCAAGCGATCGAGCGCTTCGGCACCGCTACTGACAACTTCCAATCGATATCCCAGCAGTTCCAAACGGAACGTTGCGAGCTCGGCCAAAACCAGCTCGGGCTCGACCATCAGAAGTTTGGCTTGATTGGTTTCAAACATGGATTCACGCAAGGATTGCGATACAAAAGGACAGCTACCGTTTGAAAGGTAGGTCACCAATCGCGCGATGTTGAAAAAACACCTCATCCGGCTTGTGAATGCCGCGTCCGCGCATCAGCAACCCGCGTGCAGCGAAACGACTATCCGCGCAAACGTCAGCACCGTTGCAATCGGAATCGTTGACGGCTGCCAGCTAGGCATCGCGGCAAAGCGAACGCATCGATGGAAGCGTCACGCGTCACGATTGTGCTGATGAACACGCAAGCCGAACGTGGCAGCTACGGAAGAGGGCTTCTCGCGCTGCGTCAGCAAATGAAGTGGAACGCACAGAGACCGCGTGTCACCGCGTTGCGTTCAAGATTGCAGATGCGTTGAAGATCGCATGTAGAAACGACAAGAACCGTCGACGTTATCCGCCAGACGGTTCAGTCCAACTGGACAGGTCCATTCGAGACCGGACGAGTCCATCAAAGAGAGATTGTTGCGAAGACGATCAGTCTTCCCACTCTTCTTCCTCTTCATCGAGGTCGTCTTCTTCATCTTCGTCGTCCCAATCTTCGTCGGCTTCATCGTCGTCGACTTCTTCCCAGTCGTCGGTGCCGTCGAGATCGTCGTCGTCATCATCGGAGTCGTCTAGGTCTTCATCGTCCTCGTCGTCGTCTTCATCCTCGTCATCGTCTTCGTCGTCGCTGTCCTCGTCGTCATCATCCCAGTCGTCGTCGTCGAAGTCATCATCTTCTTCGTCGTCGAGCTCGTAGCCGTTCTCATACAGATCGTCTTCTTCGTCTTCGATCACGGCCGAAGGATCGTTCGACGATGCAGCATCCGCGTCGGATGCGGGTGCATCCAAAACGGCCACGGCACCGGACTGATCGGCGTCGAGAGAAGCGGTGAATTCAGTGGCGAGAGTTTCGATCGCGGCGACACTCACGTCAGACTCCTTGGTGGGGTGCAAATGCTCGGTTTCTGAAGGATTTGTATCCGAAGTTTCAGAGTCCGAAGATTCACGACGAGGATGGGATTCAGTTTGAGAGGGATCTCTCGAGTTCAATTCGTCGGCAGTCAAATCGTCGGCAATGTTTTCAACCTCGCCGTCGGCAGATTGAGAAACATCATCGCAGGATGCGTGCCAGTCAATCGGCGGAAGCGACTTTATCGATGCCAATCCGCAGATTTTTAAAAAACGTTTGGTGGTCCCGTAAAGGTAGGGCCGCCCAAGCTCTTCACTGCGACCGCTGATCCGGACCAAATCCAGTTGCATCAACTGTCGCAGAATTTCTCCGCACGCGACACCACGCACGGCTTCAACATCCGCTCGCGTGACGTCTTGGCGGTAGGCCACCACGGCGAGCGTTTCCATCATCGGCCAACTCAACCGGATCGCTGGAGCCAAAAAACCAAGTCGGCGCAGCCATGGTGCCACGACCGACCGCGTCATCATCCGCTGGCCGCCGGCGACCTGTTCAATTCGGATCCCACGCCCCAAACTCTCATAGAGTTCGTTCAGCTCCCCCACCAACGTTCGCGCGGAGGTCGCATCTTCCACATCGGCGAGCGCCGCCAAACGTCGGTAATTCAGCGGTGATTTCGCGATCAGCAGCACCGCTTCGATCCTCGCTCGAGCCGCCGCACGGTCCTCTGGGTCAAAGGATTCCCCGGTGTCCGAGTTGGTCGATTCGCGCCCGTCGACGGGCTCATCGGTTTGTGCTGAATCGATTCCCGGCGTCGCTACATCATCCGAACCGGCCACCTGATGTGGGTTGTCGTGGTTGGATTGCGAGCCCGTTGAGAGCGAATTGGCCGCCATCAAGCGATTTCGGGCGGCCGAGGAACGCTGCTTCGGCGTCAGTTGCCCCTGCGTCGGAGCCGACCAAGATTCCGCCACCGAGGCCGGTCGCATCGCGTTGGCAATCGTCCGACCGCTGGCCCAAGGTGTGGCGTACCCATTCATCTTTGTTACGCTTGGAAAAAAGGGGCTTCGGGACGAACGATGACGAGTCGCGAACCTACCAAACCGTTTGTTTGACGTCTGCCGGGATATTTCAACGATGTCAGCGACCTCCGCCACGCCGTCCTCAGGGTCCTCCGCCGCCCAATCGCCCCAGTCCAAGCGGCCGCGAAAGCGTCTTGCGACCGGCTACCGAATCCTGCTGATTTCGCTTTCTTCGTTGATCGTCGCCGGACTGCTGTTCGTCGCGATCCGGATGTTTGGCTACGTGGAAGGAACCGAGTTCGCCCCCAAACACTTCCAAACCCGCCGGTTTTCGTTTTACGAAATCCCGCTGGTCCATTGGCAAATCACGCCGATCCGCCGAGTCAGCACGACCCCCGAGACGGCTCGATACCTCACCCAATCGAAGACATTGGTCATGCCCAACAGCGTCCCAACTCGGTGGGATCTGGTTGAAATCAAGCACGGTGTGCAGTCGCTCGAGCCGCGAGATCCTGCGTTGCTGGTCGATCATCTTCGTTTGATGGAGGACGGGACCGCGGTTTGGAAGCAGTGGAGCAAGAAAAATCCCAAGCTCGCCAAACAGCTCTGGCCCACGATCGACAAATTGGCCGATCGCGAGCTTTACATCCTGATCCCGCGATTGATGGAATTGACGCGTGATGTCGAGGATGTCGCCACCTTGAAAACCGTCGTGGCGGATTACTTGGCGGAAGAATACGTCAGCCTGATCCGCGACATGCGAGACGCCAAGCGGGATGAATTGGCCGATGCGTTGCTCGCCGAAGCTCTCGAAGAATCGCCCAACAACCCCGAACTGCAATCCTTGAAGAAAGATCGCCAAACAGCCGATCCTGTTGGACAAACATGATCTATCTCGACAACAACGCGACGACCGCCATCGATCCCGCGGTCGCTCGTGTTTTGGCAGAGGCTTTCTCGCAAACGCCCGCCAACGCGTCCAGCCAACACCGTCTCGGCCAGCAAACTCGGTCCCGCCTGGAAGCCGCGACGGATCTGATCGGCCGTTGCCTGGGAAGCGACCTGTCCCGCGTCCACGCGCCGCGGTTGCTGATCACCAGCGGTGGCACCGAATCAAACAACCTGGCCATCTCGGGATTGGGCGAGCCCGACGGTGCGATCGTGCTCAGCCGAATCGAACACCCCAGCGTCCTCGCCGCCGCTGCCGCCGAAGAGCAATCCGGTCGCCAGGTGGACTGGGTCGATGTCGATGCCGACGGAGTCATCCTGCTGGAATCCCTGCGACGCACGCTGGATCGCCTCACCGAATCAGGCAAGTCACCGGAACGGGTCTCGGTCGTTTCGATCATGTCCGCAAACAACGAAACCGGCGTGATCCAGCCAATCCAAGCTGCCGCCGACGTCTGCCGCGAATTTCGCGTTCCACTGCATGTCGATGCGACTCAGTCGATCGGAAAGGTCCCGGTCGACCTAACCGCCTGGGGAGTCACCGCCGCGACGATCACGCCACACAAGCTGCATGGGCCCACGGGAGTCGGATTTCTGTGGCTGGATGCCGGCGTGGACGTTCGGGCCGCTCTGCGTGGCGGCGAGCAGCAATTGGGGACGCGTCCGGGCACGGAACCCGTCGCTCTCGTCATTGCCGCCGCCGAAGCCATCCGGCTCGCATGTGAGCAGCAACCCAGCGCGGCCGAGCACATGACGGCGTTGCGGGACAAACTGGAATCCGAGCTGGTCCGTCGACACCCAAGTTTGGTGATTCATGGCGAGCGGGCCCCACGCTTGCCATCAACGACGTGTTTGTCGCTGCCGGGCGCCGATCGGCAAAGTTTGCTCATGTCGCTGGATATGGCCGGGGTGGCCTGCAGCAGCGGATCGGCGTGCAGCAGCGGAAGCAGCCCGCCCAGCCATGTTCTGCTGGCGATGGGAGCGTCCAAAGCACTGGTGGATTCGGCGTTGCGGTTCAGCGTTTCGCGGTTTTCCACGGCAGCCGAAATTGACCGGGCGATTGAGCTGATTTCTCGACAATTTTCGAAGGCAGAAGGCTTTTCAACTGTGGATAACTGGGTTGAAAAAGGATAGCAGTGAACGACTGTTCCATTTAGAGTGGAGCTGGGTGATCAGATTCGACCGGACGAACGGCATCGAATTGGATCCTGTTTGACCGCCTCACGCGTCATCCCTTCGTGTTCCACTCGTTCACTGCCATTTGCTGTGGTCGCTTCGCCTCCCAACGTCAACTCCTTCGCGCTCGAACGTCCGTCGCTTCGTCGACGCCGTCGCGATAGCGAAGTCGTTCGGCCGATCATCCCGCTGTTTTATTGCGGTGATGAAAATCGGTTGGCGGGCTACGTTTGCGAAAACCCCATCGAGACATTGCTGGAAATTTCCCGGCCAATGTTGCTGGTCGGCCAACCGGGAACGGGCAAAACCGCACTCGCGTTGCACCTGTCCAAACGGATGAGCATCAGCAACGTTTGGGAAGCGATGGAAATGGACAAAGACACCGAGCAAGGTGGACCGTCCGGTGTGACCTCGCGAGTCCTTTCCAGCCGAGTGCTCTACCAACCGGCCATCGACTTCGCTCGCGAATTTGCATCTTCGATTGATTCGAAAGACATGCCTCGGTTTCGTGAAAAGCTGGACACGGTCCCGATCCTGGTCCTGGATGATTTGCATTTAATCGCCGACAAAGGCCCCGCTCAAGAAGAATTGGCCCAACGTTTGGAAGCTCGCGACGCGGAAGGGCGTTTGACGATCGTCACGTGTCGACGATTGCCGTCGGAAGTTCGCGGGCTGCGACCGGCGTTGGTCAGCCGTACGCTTCCCGGCCTGACGGTGACGCTGCATCCGCCCGCTGGCGATACACGACGCACGATCCTTCGCGAATTGATGCTGGCTCATTTGCCCGATGTCGAGCCGGAGGCACTGTCATTGCTCGATGCGGGATTGCCGGCGGAATCGACCGTTCGCGCTTTTGAATCGGCGATCAAGCAAGTCGCGTTGTGGTGCCGGATGCACGAACAACCGATTTGCGCCGATGCGGTCCAGTCGGCAATCGAAACCGCCGGCGGCACGCAGTCGATTTCGATCAAAGCGATCACCACCGCCGTGGCTCGGCAATTGGGAGTGAAGTCGGCCGACATGCGAAGCGGGTCTCGACGCCAAAACATCGTTCGCGCCCGTTCGCTGGCAATGTGGTTGGCCCGCCGATTGACCGAAGACAGCCTGACTCAAATTGGCGATGCCTTCGGCGGCCGAGATCACTCGACGGTCTTGCACGCGATTCGCAAAATTGACGGGTCGCTCGACGACGATGTTTTGCTGCGACGTTCCGCTGATCAAATCATGGAAAAGCTTTCCAACTGATTGAACTGCTGGACTCGCCTGGATGACCGTACGATGGACTTCCAAGTCAGTCGGTACAAACAGTTTTCGACGGACTTGGAAGTCCATCGTACCCGAAGCCTAACCGTGAATTGGCCAGATCGATTCGGCGGTGATGCGGAACGTTTGCTCCGACAAAGGATGCGATTGGCGGCGGGAATCTTCCGCGACCGTCCGAGCCAACTGCTCTCGCAAATCGGCGGGAAGCTGAGCTGACCAAGCGATCAAGAAATCTCGATTGGGCACTCCCACGATCGCGGCGGGCTCCATGTCCGGATCATCCGACTCGTCGCTCAATTCCTGAATCAAACGTTCGCGAATTTGCGGCAACAAGACGCGTGCGGCGTCGTACCCATCGCCGGACTGAATCGCGATGAACTTGGGCGGTCCTTCGACGATGCCCATGGGACACTCCAGCGAATCGGCCAGCAAGTTTTCCTTTGCGACCTCGATCAGATCCACCACCGATTGGCCCCAACGCTCGGCATCTTCGGGACGAATGTAGGCATACCCGTGAGGCGAATCGACCACGACGCTGCTTGTCACGTCACTGGCAAAGGGGAACGTGATCGCTTTGCGTAACGCCTCGATGTCACTGCGGCATAACTGCACACGCAATCGAGGTTTGGCCTCTTCCCATGTCTCGGGTAACACCTTGTCGGCGGTCCGAACCATTTCCAGCATTCGCTCGAACGTGACGCGAACGGTTTCCTCCAATTCTTCATCGGTGAAACCTGCCTGCTGATGTTGAGCAAGCAAATTCGAAAGCCCAAACTGCAACTCGCCGCAGGTGAGCACACCGAGTTCCTCCCCCGCCCGAAACCCTTCGGTGGGAAAGTGACGTTTCAATATTTCGAGCACACGCTGACTGAACGATTCCAAATCCATCGTCAGCCTCAGCGTTGGTAGATCGGGAGAAACCCACGATCGATCTGCAGCATGATCAGGTTGCACGCGGTCACATAGACCGGATGAATTTGTCCCTCCCACGATCCGTCCGGCTTTTGTTCCGCTGCGATTCGGTCGTACAACCGATCGCGGAACGGCAACCACAATTCGTCGCCTTGCCGATAAACGACTTGGCTGTAGTACAGATACGTGTAGTGCCAGTGTCCAAACGCACGCGCCCCGTTGTTGATGTCGTGCAGCGTTTCTTTGCTGTACTTCAACATGTCTGGCACATGTTCGCTGTCGTAGTCACCGGCGTTGTACAAAGCCGCCAAAGCCGCCGCGGTGATTGCCGGACGACTGCTGCCGGTTTGTCGACTGCTGTAACTGATGCCGCCATCGGGATTCTTGCAGCGATAGATGTACTCCTTTGCTTTGTCGATCACTTCGCCACTGACCGGAATTCCCGCGTTGCGACATCCGCGTAAACCTTGGACCTGCGTGATCGTCGTGCTGCCTTCGTCAAAGTCATTGCCTTCTTTGGCCGACACATAACCCCAACCTCCGGCCTCGGTTTGGGCATTGCCGCTGAACTCAACCGCTTTGGCCAACACATCGACCAATTCTTCGCGGCGATCGAGCAACCCTTCCTCGCCAAGAACCTGAGACAGGAACAGCATCGAGAAGCCGTGCCCGTAGGTGTATCGCGAATCGGTTTGGGGATCGCCAATCAATCCGTTGCTTCGCGACTTGCTGATCAGGAAATCCGATGCGCGGGCGATTTGGCGAGCGAAGGGTCCCTGGGTCGTCGTGCTGCCGCTGCCGATCAGAGCCGTGCCTGACAAAGCCGCCATGGCCGTCGGGTAGACGGTGGTGTTCCACTGGCCACGGGACGATTGCTTGCTGCTGAGCCACTCCAGGCCACGCTGGATGGCCTCTTCCCACTTCGCTCGGCTGGCGGCGTGGGCGGGGCGTGCGGAGGCGGTTCCGGCGGCAATCGCGGCTCCTCCAGCCAAACCGGCTCGCAGAAATCGGCGTCGATCAATCATGTTGGACTTCAATGTCTTACCCGTGTGTTTCGTGTGCATGTTCCCATTGTGCCCCATCGTCGACCGTGCGTCACGCCGGATTCGTTTCTCGCGTGGAACTCGCGTGACACTCCTGGGGACAATTGGAACCCCGCCGGCGGGAAACTCTCCCAAACCTTTTTCTCGAATCATGTCAAGGTTTTCCGGTTCTTCCGCCGATAACGATTCTGTCACCGATTTCAGGCAGACGGGCTCTCGTTGCGTGAGCCGTTCGGTCCGAAAACCTTACGCGTTGGGGCGTACAACGATGGAAAACAAGATGAACACGCAGTGGATCACACGCGGAACGATCGGCACTTTGGCTTTCGCAGCCCTGTTGGCGACCAACACCGGATGCCAGGTTTCGCTCAACGGCCAAACCCTTCCGAGCCCACACTATTTGCAGGATGATGTGCAGTACTTCCCGGCCGGTCCGGAGTTCAAACTGTCCCGCGAAGCAGCCGCATTGCAAGCGGCTCGTGCGGAAGAAAAACGAAACCAACGCTAAGCAGGCTCGCCCATGGCTCCCAATCGCACGTCGCACCAAGAAAAGATCATCCGGAACTATTATCAGAACCGGGATGCCATTGGATTGCAGAAAGCTCAAGAAGCCGTCACGGAGCTTTACTTGAGCGAGGGAAAGAAACGGGCGACCGTCTGGAAGCGTTTGTGCAGCCACCTGGAAAAGGTCGGTGTCCCCGAAGCTCGCATCGAAGAACTGCGTGAATCGGACGATCCCGCCGCCGTGGCCGCTCTGCTGGAAAAGATCGCCAAATAAAGGTCGCCAAATAGCGTTCCCGCTGGCCGACCTCACGTGGCCGAGGCATTGTGTCTGGGTTTGAACTGTGCCTGGGTTTGAACTGTGCCTGGGTTTGAATCGTGCCTGGGTTCGAATCGCCCGAAACCAACGTTTGGGTGGAGGAAAACCGCCAGCCGACTCAAGCGGCGAAGGTTGATTTTCCGAACCGGTTTTCAATCGCCATGAACCGCTCGCGCCAACGCAGCCGAGCGAACCAGCTCGGGCGAGTTAAGTTGGGATCATCCGCCGGCACACGATGTGTCTTTCCACGAGTCGTTCGCATGGTCAGAGTGCCATCGGCGTGGACTTCGTCGACCATCCAAAATTTCTGGACGACGTAGTTGTAGGTTTCGCCCTTCAAGTTGGGCTTCACACTCGACGCTCGCGGCCCCGGAACCTTGCTGCGTTTGCTCTTGCGATAGATCGCCCAATCACCGGGCTTCCACGCGGTATCGGTGGCTGACGAGACAGCCTCGGCATGGATCAAAACCGAACCATCCACCGCGGAAGCAGTCCGATTCTGTGCCGCGGGCGAGTGCAAAACGCCTCGACGCAGTGATCGCAAGTTCGCCAAGAATTTTTCGGTCATGATGGGATCCCATCGCTGCAAAGGGGTTCGGATACAAGAGACAACGACGACCTGCGCATGATCGCTGTCTTGAGAATCGCCGACATTGGCCCGTCCTTTTTCTGCAAAAGACGCGCCAAACAAACATCAACCAAGGGTCAATAGTTTAGTCACGATAGGCAAAAACGCAGTGTTTTCGGCACCGACTACGAAGAAGTTCTCAAGAAGTTTCCCAGCGAATTGCTAGCAAACGCGCCAGTACCAGAAGCCCAAATGCGGTCGCCATCAGCACAGTCAGCTGCGGTTGCAAAGCACTCGGCGGCAGCTCACGCCAAAAGACTTTGTCATAACCATCCAGTGCCCAGGCATTGAAAGTCCACAGCCCGGCCTCTCGCAACCCTTCGCTCATCACGTACCTCGGCACCATCGACCCGCCGAGCGCACTCATCGTCAGCACAGCCACAACGGACAAACCATTCAGCTGGCCACGAGTCTTGCACAACGTTGCCAAGAATAAACCAAACGAGGCCGCCGCGGCGGATGTGACCAACGTCATCATCACGAAACCGTCCAGGTTGCCGAGCAAATCCAGTCCAAAGACCAATTGAGCCCACACGAACATCACCGTGACTTGCACACACCCGAGCAGCGTCAAATAGAACCACTTGCCGAGCAACAAATGATCCATCGTCATTTGAGTCGACAGCAATCGTTCCAGCGTTTGATTCTCACGCTCCTCCAGCAACACGCCACCACCGCTGGTCGCGCCAAACAACAAAAACATCACCGCGATGCCCGCCGCATAAACGCTGATGACCGGGTTGGTTTTGTTCTCACCCATCACGTTGACGACCTTCACTTCCGGCGGCGCCATCAACGATTCCGCTGAAGAACGATCCGCTGTCGCCGCTGCGTCTTCCCCGCTCACTGCTTCACTGGCCGCGGCTTCACTGGTCGCGGCTTCAATGGGCACAGAGTCGCTGGCCGCGGTTCGGATGGCCTCGCTTGGAAGCGGTTGCTCAAACCGGGCCTGTTTCACGCCGGCTGTACCATCTTCGCTCGAGGTGACCGGCATCGCGCCACCGGGTCGCGGACCGCCTTGTGCAACATTGGCTCGCATCTGCTCCGTTTTTGCCATCAACATCGCTCGCATCACCAATGCCGAAACCACTTGGCTGGCGACTTGGTCGGATGCGTCGTTGAGCAATTCCGCGGACAACTCTTCGCCGTCTTCACTCAATACGATTGCAATCGTTGCGGATCCGCGGCGAACCAAGTCTTCACCCGCCGCCCGATCCAAAGCCGGATTCTCGTCGCTATCCTGAACCAGCCTCAGGCCTTCGCTCTCACGAAGAGTCAAAATCACTTCGTCGCACTGAAGCGAAGCCAACGATGTGAAGCCTGAATCTGCCTCGACAGCACCTGAGACATCACGGATCAACGCCACCTTCACCCGCGGGGTCCCGCCCACTCCGCGAGAGAAAATCAACGCAAAGATACTGAAGAACGCGATCGGCACCACAAACGTCAGCAACCACTCGATGCGGTTGTGACGCAGGCGACGCAAGTGAATTTCAATGACTTTCCAGACCATGTTCAATCCCGCAGTGCATGGCCGGTCAAATGGAGAAACACATGGTGCAAAGTCGGTGACTGGACCTCGACATCCTGCACGCCATAGCCCGCCTGACTGAGAGCGTCGATCAATCGAGGCAATCCCATTGCGACCTCCACCATCTTCGTCGTCACAACTGGTTCGCCTGGCCGGGCGGTCACGTTCAATCCCGTCACCGCCAACGGTTCATTCCCGTGTCCACGCAGTGGTTGATCCAATCGAACGGTCACCTCGCGGTCGCCACCGATCGTTTGCCGAACCAGCTCTTCAAACGTACCCGTCGCAACGACCTTGCCGTGATCGACAATCACGATCCGATCACACTGACTTTCGGCTTCGTCCAAGTGATGTGTCGTCAACAAAACCGAGGTTCCTTCCGCATTCAATTCCGCCAACATCGCAAAGATCCGCTGGCGACTTTGAGGGTCGACCCCCACGGTGGGCTCATCCAGCAACAGCACCTCGGGTTCGTGCAAAACGCCACATGCCAAATTGACTCTACGTTTCATGCCACCCGAAAACGTGCCAACCAAATCGTTGGCTCGATCGGCCAGCCCGGTCCACTGCAATCCCCACTGAATCTTGTCTCGCAATACTCGCCCGCGCAGTCCGTGAAACCGACCGAACGCGGCCAAGTTCTCCGTCGTGGTCAGGTCTTCATACAAAGCGATCTCTTGTGGTACCAATCCCAACGAATCGCGAACAAACGCGGCATCGATTGGTTCGCCGAGCATGGTGATTCTGCCCGAATCCGGCTTGGCTCTTCCCGACAAACAACGAATCATCGTCGTCTTCCCGGCTCCATTTGGCCCCAGATACGCCAATCGCTCGCCACGTCGAAGATCGAACGACACCCCGCTGAGCGCGGCGTGATCCTTCCCACCGCGACGATACGACTTCATCAATCGATCGACCGAGATGGCCGCGGTGTCGGCGGCTGCCATGGGCTGCGGCGGGGCGGGAGCGGACAAAGTTCCTGTTTCCCAGCGGGAGGTGAATGCCAATCGCGATGCAAAAAACAGCATCGCCGATCCATCCTAGCCAATTCGATCAACGCCCCGAAACGCCAAACTGGATGCCCGGGCCACTCACCGCCGCAGAGGTCGTGCAGTTTTCTGATACCGCTTTTCGGCAAATTTTCACATGACGTACCTCTCCCGAAACGAAGTTTGGGG
>NZ_DDGH01000080.1:47443-48238 GCF_002337565.1 Rhodopirellula sp. UBA1907
CGCGAGGGTGAGGGCCGGGCATGCGACGCGGACCTCGAATCACTTGCCGTGCTTGTCGTACAACGGCAAGTGTCGGTAGTAGACTTCCAAGCAATAGATCGACAAGCAGGTCACATACAGACGTCCTGCCCGGCGGCCCCACTCATCGGCTTGAGGCGACCAGCTGCCCGCCTCGGCACCACGTTTGAGCTGCAATCGAGGCAGCTCGACTCGCATCACGCCATTCCATTTTTGCCACTGTTCTCCGCCGTAGTGGTGCATCGCCTGGGTTGCGTAGTACCAGTAGTAAACATTGGGGTTGTTGGGATCCAACATTCCGCCATGGACCAAGTCATTGATGCCCTGAGTCATCGCTTCTTCGTCTTGCGGCCACCCAAGATACTGCCGGCACAACAACCCTTCCGCTGTCATCGCGTAACTAGCCGGTCGATTGGGTTGATAACTGTACGCCGAACCATCGTACATCTGGACAGTGTCCAAGTACGTGTTGGCCATCTGCAACGTCGACGAGGGAACTTCCAAACCAGCCGACTCAGCGCTCGTCAAAGCCATCACGTACCAACCCGTCACCGACAAATCAGAATCCAGTCGAGGCCGATAGCGCCAACCGCCCGCCGCTGACTGAGCGTTCACGCAGTAGTCGATCGCCGCTTGTGCCGGACCACGAAGGGCTGAGTCGTCGGTCATCGCAAAGAGTTCACACAACGCGATTGTCGCTTGAGCGTGCCCGTAAGCTTGTTGGTCATCGCCTCGAACGTTCGTCGCCAAAAATCCATCGCGACGTTGTCCCTTCAG
>NZ_DDGH01000080.1:48334-48655 GCF_002337565.1 Rhodopirellula sp. UBA1907
AACGTTCGTAGTCCACGTTCGACGTTCTTTGCGTAGGGACCTACAAGATGCGTGTTGCCATCACCTTGAAATGCCAGCATCGCCATGGCCGTGGCGGCACATCGGTTTTCAGAGAACGGAGCGGCGTCGGAGTAAGGACCCGCCATGCTCCATGATCCCGATCGTTCCTGATTTTTCGCGAGCCACTGCAAACCGCGTTCGACCGCGTTCAATGTTTCTTGCGTGCCACCATAAGCCGCGATCAATGCACTCTTCATCGCTCCTGATCGACCGCCAAACATTGGCTTGACCGCATCATTCGCCGGACCAACACCAGTGTCG
>NZ_DDGH01000080.1:48808-49875 GCF_002337565.1 Rhodopirellula sp. UBA1907
CCTGAACCATCTCCAGCCTCTCCGACGGCAACTCGATCGTGTCCATCAACGACTGAATGTCAGTGTCGACGACCACTTCACTGTCCAGGTCACTGGTTGAATCCATCATCGAATCCGAGCTTTGGATATTCAAATTCTCCAGCTCAAAGTTTTCCGACTCGGTGGCCTCGCCAAACTCCAGCACCATGCTGCCGATGCCTTCGCCAACCGGAGTGGTCAACAACGCCAACACCAGCAACACAAGCAAGTGAAACACCATGCTCACCAACCAAGCGGGCACCGAACGTTTGACGGGAGCCAACTCGTCGTCTTGGTCCTGTTCGGTTTCGTCCTTTGGTTCAGCTTGAACTTCTGTCCGCCATCGAGATTTGGGCGGCGTCGCTGGCGCGACTTCCACGGCAACGACTTCCGCGATCTCGGGCTGAGCCGCGGCGGCGACCTTCACACCGCGAGCATCCTGTTTTGGCTTTCGCGATTTTGCTGGCTGAGCTGCACTGGGCTGGGGTGCATTTGGCCTAGATGCACTGGGCAACGATCCGTTGGTCGCTCCATCACCGTTGGTCGAACTGGGTGGCTGCGCAGGAGCAGCGTTAGGACTTGGCGGCTGGACCGGAGGCAATGTTGCTCGGGGAGGAGCCGGTGGCGGTTGCGGGACTGAGTCCTTCTCCGAGCCGTTCGTGGTGCTCGAGTCTGCTAGAGGCGGAGCGATGGGAGGAGGTGGAACGGGCGGGCCCGGTGCTGGGCCGGATGAGAACGTCCCCGAGGAATCCATGGCATCCGACGAATCGGCAGCGGTCGTATTGGGGGGAAGATTCATACTTGAAAAGACTTGGCGGAGCCGGCGCACAACGTACCAGTCTACGCCAACATAGCGAATCGCTGGCCAAAAAACGAAAATCTCAGCAACAATGCGAACAGCCGCTTGACGAATCTCGGTTTGTGACCGATAGTCCTTCCATCGTTGCGACGCCGCCACGAAGTGATTTTTTCGCGAATTTTCGTTGCAGAAATCGAACCTTGGCGTCCGATTCAACGTCTCACATACCGCGGGATGGAGCAGCCCGGTA
>NZ_DDGH01000001.1:0-277 GCF_002337565.1 Rhodopirellula sp. UBA1907
GTGATCGCAACCAACAAGACGTTCGCAACCCTCGATGACGTTGTCGTTCGTATCGGCGACTCAATCGCAATCCGTCGATCGGCCGCCGATGACTTGCTCACGTCTGTCGTCGGCATCGAACACTGCGACCCTTGGACGCCCGAACGCATTTTTGCATTCCTTGTACCCGATGGCATTACGAAATCTGACGTTCCGATCGGTTCTCAAATCTGGTCGGTCGACCCCTAACGCACCGGCGCACAACAGGGTTTTTGCGCTGAGTCCCTTCGGGCACACC
>NZ_DDGH01000001.1:452-3254 GCF_002337565.1 Rhodopirellula sp. UBA1907
CGCTGAGTCCCTTCGGGCACACCTTCGTTGGTAGGCAACGTGCGTTGGCATTGGTACCATCTCTCGTGATTCAAACCCCACCGCTTCTGTAACGGCGGTGTCGTAAAAACCTTCCGTTGTGTGACCTAGATTTGCGGTTCGTCAACATCGCCTCGAATGACTCGGGCGATTTCAAGAAATCCTTCGATCCGCCGAAAGAAAATCACGGAGCTGCCAACGTACGTGGATCGAATCCTGTTCCCAAGTTCCGGACGCGCATCGCCGACGTCGGGATGCTCAGCTACCAACCGACACTTCTCTCGCAGCTTCTGAACCCATTGATGCGCCGCGCCTGGTTTATCGCGGGCAATGAATCGAGCAATCTGCTTGAGGTCTTCTTTCGATTCCGCAGAATACCGAAGTCTCGGCATGTTCTCAGCTTCCTTGCTGTTCGGCTTCTACCTTGTCAATTTCCGCGTTGATCTCGCTAAAAACGGTTTCTTCGTCGCAGGATTCACCCGCATCCAATTGCTTAACGCCTTTTTGAATCTCGCCTCGCAATTGCTCACGCCCCATCAGCAACTTGACACCTTCGACGATGGCATCTTGCTCGGAACTGTATCTTCCTTGGGCAACAAGGCCTTTCACGAAGTCATTGACTTCGCTTGGGAGGTTCAAATTCATGGTTTCACTCCGATGTGCTGGGGCACATAACATGGTTTTTACGCTTAGGCCCTTCGGGCACACTTTCGTTTTGATGCGAGCCTCGCTTCCATTGTACCATCAAATCCAGTAAATGGCATCGCTCGCTTCGTTTAGGGCGGCATCGTAGAAACCTTCCGTTGTGCGACCAGACCTATGCCAATCACTGAAGGCCGCTTTCGACGCGTTCATGGCGGGCTTCCTCATTGTGGCATCGTTGAACTTTCGGTTGAGCCGTCAGATTCGCCAACCGATATCTTTGTTCAATGCTCCGGCGCCGGCTGGA
This sequence comes from Rhodopirellula sp. UBA1907, assembly GCF_002337565.1. Lineage (NCBI taxonomy): Bacteria > Pseudomonadati > Planctomycetota > Planctomycetia > Pirellulales > Pirellulaceae > Rhodopirellula > Rhodopirellula sp. UBA1907. The sequence continues at coordinate 1,420 of NZ_DDGH01000001.1, forward strand.
TTCGCCAAGGCTCATTGGAGGACACGAGCGCTGACGGGTACGACGACTGGAAGCGAGGCGCGGTTCGTGGCGTCGAATTTGCGTTGACGGTTGCCGATCAACGTGCCGTCGTTGTGATCCGTCGAATCACTGGAATGATTACGGATACCAACCCGTCAATCGTCGCTGGGGCCGCTGCCTTGGCCATTTGGGACGCACTGGAGTTTACTTCTGACGAGACCGTTATCACGACTATGGAGTCCGTGGTTTTCCGAGGTTGGAAACGCGACAACTCTGACATTCCAACCGTGAACGAACTGCTTGGTCGCACAACTATTTAGAATTTGGGGTCAGCGAGGTACGAGCCTGAACCTAAATCCTTGTTCAAGGCGAGTCGCTTTGCGGTCGGGGCACGCCGGCGAACGTGCCCTAGTGGTTTTGTCCGTTGCTATGTGTTCTTGCGGAGGGTTTGGGAAGTGTTTCGGTTCGGGCTGATGACTTGAGCGGTCGCTTTTGATTCGGTGGACGGTGTTTCGAATTGGGTGATGACGTTGAACGTCAGTTCGAAATGCTCGAAGGGATGCCTTTGATTATATGTGAATTCGACGGGCGCGCAGGGACAGCGGCGTCACGGGTGAAGTGACTTTCAAAGCGGCATGTCGTTGGCACGGCGATCTTGATCATGGTGGTGCTCTGGCTGGCTGCGGCAGGGTTGTTGCGGCAGGTTGGTAACCCAGGTGGATCATCGGGCCGCCACAACTGGGACACTGCATCGCGACCGGTTCCGCCATCACGATCTGCTGGCTGCAAGCCAGTTCGTACTGGCACTGCAGCGAGACAGCGACCAGCCAGCGAACCTCTTCGATGGATCGCTTGCTACGTGCGTTGACGAATCCCGTGCGTTGACGAATCCATAGTGACGCTCACGATGAAAGCCAAACGGCAACACGTGCTGGAGCCAACGGCGAATGAACTCTTCCACACGTATTGGCATCGGCACGTACTGACGCGTTCGGCTGCGTTTGACTTGCAACGTCAAGTTGGCTTCTTCCAGCGACGCCGCTTCGTCGCACTGTGTGACGCTTCGCTTGGCCACCGCACCTCGCGTCACGTACGGAGCCAAGTACGCCATCGGGGATTCGCCGCTGCCGACCGCTTTGCTATCGACGACGAAGCGGCCTTTCCAGACATCGTTTGGAATCGAATCAAAGAAAGATTCGGATCGCAGTTTGTGTTTCAACTTGCCTCGAATCAACTGCTCCAGAATCTGCTCAGGCACGAACACGCTGGCCCGACTGCTTTGCCAAACGCCGATACCGTCGATGCTCCCGGAGGGAACCATGACGTGAACGTGCGGGTGGTAAACCGAACACGCATACTGAATCGTTCCCAAAGAGTCTTCTCGGCAAGCCATCACGGCGCGGAGGACCTTCCTCGGTTGGGCCGTTATTCGTGTTCCATGTTTCGCGATGTACTGATCGCCGTAGCGTTTCAGAACCATGGCAACGCCACTGACGAAAGACGCTGTTCGCTTTGGTCCCCGTTCATGATTTGAGCGACGATCAGCCTGGCTCTTTCGTCGCCCAGGCGTGTCAGGGGCAGGTAGGCCTCGGTTGTTTGCAAGTTGCGATTGAGGCCAACGAGAAGGCGACGTCTAAGGGGCGGCTCCTTTTGCCGAGCCCGATCGAGGTCGCACCGTCACAGGGAACCACCACCCAAAGAGGTCGTGCAGTTTTGAAGTGCCGTGCTCGCAAGGTTGAAATCACCCTCCTGAACGCAGTTGGGGAGGGACGGAATGTGAACGTTCAGCGAGAATTCCCGGCAAGGAAGTGGGCGCCGTTTCCCATGCTCGGCCC
>NZ_DDGH01000001.1:3351-3719 GCF_002337565.1 Rhodopirellula sp. UBA1907
CGTACGCCTGAACGGCGTCGCTCGACCTCTCCCCAAACTTTGTTTCGGGAGAGGTGCGCCGTGTGTCAATCTGCCGAAAAGCGGCATCAAAAAGCTGCACGACCTCCGCAGTTGGGGAGGGTCGGAATGCGAGCGTTCAGCGTGAATTGCGGGGAGGGGAGTGCGCGCCGTTTCCCATGCTCGGCCCTCACCCTCGTGTACGCCTGAACGGTGTCGCTTGACCTCTCCCCAAACTTTGTTTCGGGAGAGGTGCGCCGTGTGTCAATCTGCCGAAAAGCGGCACTTCAAGACTGCACGACCTCCGCAGTTGGGGAGGGTCGGAATGCGAGCGTTCAGCGTGAATTGCGGGGAGGGTAGTGCGCGCCATA